>NZ_JBVJMD010000044.1:0-79834 GCF_055584385.1 Streptomyces sp. NPDC104096 | reverse complement strand
GACGTGGGGAGAGCTCAGGGGGGAGGAGTGGGGGCAGGCGCGTGCACGGGGCGCACCGGACACGCCGACCGCGATGGCGTCACGCGGCCGGTGGTCGGCGGTCGGTGGTCGGTGGTCAGCGCTTGACGGTCGGCGGTCGGGTGCGCGGCAGCCGCGGTCAGGCGGCGAGTTCGCCGGCCTGGAGCTGCCAGAGGGACGCGTAGAGTCCGTGCTGGGCGAGGAGCTCGTCGTGGGTGCCCTGCTCGGCCACGACCCCGCCCTTGTCCATGACGTAGATCCGGTCGGCGTGGCGGACCGTGGAGAGCCGGTGGGCGATGATCAGCATCGTCCGGTCGGCCGCGAAGGCACGGAGCGTGCGCTGGATGGCGGCCTCGGTCTCGTTGTCCACGGCGGAGGTGGCCTCGTCGAGGATCACGACCGGCGCGTCCTTGAGGATCGCGCGCGCCAGCGCGATCCGCTGCCGCTGGCCGCCGGAGAGAGCGGCGCCGCGTTCGCCGATCACCGTGTCGTACCCGTCCGGCAGCGTCGCGACGAAGGTGTGCGCCTCCGCCTTCATGGCCGCCTCGACCACGGCCTCGTCCGAGGCGGCGAAGCTGCCGTAACGGATGTTGTCGGCGACGGTGCCGTCGAAGAGGAAGGGGTCCTGCGACACGAACCCGATCGCGTGGCGCAGATGGTGCCGGGGCAGGTCCCGCACGTCCCGCCCGTCGAGCAGCACGCTGCCGAAGTCCGCGTCCTGGAACCGCATCAGCAGCTTGGCGATCGTCGTCTTTCCGGAGCCGGTGGCGCCGACGAGGGCGGTGACCTGCCCGGCGGGGATGGTCAGCGAGAGGTCCTCCAGCGCCGGCGGCCGGCCGGGGTAGGCGAAGGTCACACCGTCGAGGACGATCTCCCCGCGCACCTTCTCGACGTCGAGCGGTCCGCCGGTGCCGTCCGGCTCGGTGGGCAGGGCACGCAGCCGCCGGACCCGGTCGTAGGCGGTGATCGTGCGCTGGTACTGGTCGACGATGCCGCCGAGCCGGTTCATCCGCAGCAGCACCATCTGAGGCAGCCCGATCAGCGGACTGAACACCTCGAACCGCAGACTGCCGTTGAGTACCGACCGGCCGCCCATCAGCAGGGTCGCCGCCATCGAACTGGTCGTGCAGACCCGGACGATCTCGGCGTGGCGGATCGTGCTCCGGTCGGTCTGCCGGTTGCTCTCCTGAGCCTCCGCGCTCAGCCGGTCGATGCGCTCGGCCTCGTAGTCCTCGGTGCAGAAGCTCTTGACGGTGGCGCCCGCCTCCAGCGTGTTCACCAGCTGGCTGTGCAGCCTGGCCCGCTGCTCGCCGGAGACGATGTAGTCGGCCGCGACCTTGTCCTGGTAGTGGAACGACAGCCAGGCGATGACCGGGATGGGCAGGAACGCGATCCAGGCGATCTGAGGGGCCAGCAGCAGGAACAGCGGCACCAGGAGGACCAGGCTGGTGCCCAGTTGCAGCAGGTCGTTGGCCGCGGTGGAGAAGAAGGTGCCCAGCTGGCGGACGTCGTCGGTGAGCGCGCCGGCGATCCGGGTGGTCCGCTCGCCTTCCAGATGCCGCAGTTCGAGGTGCTGCACATGGGCGTACGTCCGGTTGCGCCAGTCGTGCTCGATCTCCTGGCCCAGTCGGCGCCACTGGAGGTTGGAGGAGTACGAGAGGCCCGCCACGGCGGCACAGGCGACGGCCACCAGCCCTGCCAGGCCCCAGAGTTGAGCGGACGCGGTGGTCAGACCGAGGTGGACGAGCGGCGCGGCCCGGCCCTTGATGAGGACCAGCGCCGTCCAGCCGAGGAAGGTGCCGAGCGCCATCTCCGAGACCTGACAGGCGACCGACAGCGCGGACGCGCGGTAGAGACGCCGGCGGTGCGGTCCGACGATCTCCAGCAGGGGGTGTCGTTCGGCCCCGGCCGCGGCTCCGGGGAGGTCCCGGGCCGCGTCGACCGTTCTGCGCCATGCCCTGCGGACCACGACCCCGGTCGCCACCGCCACTCCGCCCAGGGCGACCAGCTGCTTGCCCAGCGACGCCCCGCGGATCAGGGCGAGGCCGGCCACCACCCCGCCCCCGACGGCGAGCGCGGGGCGCACGACGCCTCGATCCGTGCGCGGGGCCGACCCGGCGGCGGGCTGCGCCGGAGCCGAACGCCGTACCCCGGCCGAGCCCGACACCACCAGGGCGACGGCTCCGCGGACGAGTCGGCCGACGTCCGCGCCCTGCACCCGGGCGTCGTGCCGGACGAGGAGCCCACCGGTGATCGGGCTGGCCTGTGCCTCGGTGATCCCGGGAATGCGCCGCAGGACCGCGGCAAGGACTTCGGCCGCCCGCGGCCGACCGAGAACCAGCCTGACGTCCCAGCGCTGGCGGCCCGAAACGACCGAACGCGGACGCACGTCCAAATCCGTGGAGTGAAATCCGGCTGCGGCACCCAGCAGAGATGACATGTGTACGATCACCTGTTTAGGAGGTCGCAGATTCCGCCACGAGCACGACGGTTCAATGCGACGGAATGGAAATTCCAGAGAAAGCGAAGCGATCGGCAGGTACGCGGCCGACTACAACCGGGGCAGGTTTCTTCGCGCGCGACCGGAATGCGCGCCCGGGCCGCGCCCCCGGGCGCCGGACGGACCGTCAGTCCGTCTTGCCGACGCCGGCGGTCGCACGGATCTTCGGAGTCCTCGCCTCGCCCTCGGGCCGGGCGGCAGCCTCGCCCTTCGCATTGTTCGGGATCCCGCTCTCGGCGGCTTCACGACCGTCACCAGCGGCAATCTGCGCCGCCACCATCTCGGCGGTCACCTCGGCCGCAAGGTCCTGAATGTTCTCTCCGGCCTCCTGGGTCGCCCTCTTCACCTCCATGGCGATGCTCACCGACGTCTTGACGAGGCCGCGCATCAACGGCTTGAAGAGACGCTTGGCCAGTGGCGCGGCGACGAGGCCGACCAGGAAGGGCGGTACTACGGGGGGCATGACGCTCCATTCTCTCCACGCGTACATATGACAGGCATTCCGGACGCCGCGAACAGCGGAGCGGCGCACAACTGGGCGAACAGGAGCACCGATCTTCGGAATTTACGATTTCTCCGCCGGGCCCAATTCCTCACCGACGGATCCGGAACTCGCTCTTCCATCACCGTAGCCGAGTCATGTCCTTCGAGACCAAATCGCCCAGACCGGTTTCACTCATGCGAGTGCCATTGACGTTGCCGGGCGACACGAATTACCGTACGCGCACTCATCGACCGCCCCACCGGGCCGATTTCCATTCGCCCTGAGGACCATCGGGTTTTCCGACTGTCTCCACGAGCCCCGGAGCCCTGAGTCGGCGACGAGAGGCCGAGCCCGCCGACAACGGCCGTCGCGGCGCACCCCGGACCAGGCATTCGCCCAGACTCCGCAAACCACCGGCCTCAACCACGAACGCACCCGGCCACACCGAGTAACACTTCGGTCAATCGCGGGCCTTACCACGCAGACCTCTCCCAGCCCGTACATAGCCGCCTATGCTCCGACTCTCCTCGCGGTCGCGCCCGGGAGAGGCGACGGTCTGCGGGGAGACGCCGCGACCGAGCGACCGCACGAGCACGAGGGGGACTCTCCATGGACCGAGCCCAGACCGCCGCCGTTCCCGCCACCCGCCCCGAGACCCGGCGCCGTACCGGGACCCGGCGGACCGTGACCTGGCTGGGGGTCGCGGCGGCCCTCGCGGTCGTCGGCGCCGTCGCCCCCGACGCCTCGGCCGCGACCTACCGGTACGACTGCCGCCGGCTCGCCGGTGCCGGCTCGTACAGCAGCCCGAAGCAGCTCGGCAACGTCACCGGGCGCACCGTCGTCGCCGTCGACTGCCCGCCGCTGACCTCCGGACTCCCCTACAACCACCGCTACTTCTCGTTCACCCTGACCCGGCCCGCCCGGGTGCCGTCGCTGGTCGGAGCCACCTTCCGGCTCACCTCCGCGCAGAGTTCGGCCGTGAACCCGTCGCTGAGCAGGGGCCCGGTGACCTGGCTGCACACCTCCGCCGGGGTCTGGACGCGGGACCGGGCGACCGGCGCCCTCAACGGGCGCTACCTCCCGCTGGCGCCGTACCCGGGCGGCGGGGTGCTCCCGGCCGGGACCTACCGGGTCGACATGCAGAAGCTGAGGTCGCCGCTGTCCTCGCTGAGCACTCCGTGGTTCAACGTGGTGGTGTCGGTGTCCTGAGCCGGGGCGCGGGTGCCGCGGATGTCCTGGTGTCACCGGGCGTGAACGCCGGGCCGGCCGGACCGTGAACACCGGTCCGGCCGGCCCGAGGACGACCGGATACAGTGCGCGGGAGGGCCGCCTGGTCAGGGAGGGGAAGCGTGACGGACACCAGCAGCACCCGAACCGCCGACGGTGCAGGGCGAGCGCCGCGGCAGAGCCGACTGCACCGCCTGATGCGCTACATCCCCATGACCGCCCCCGTCCTGCTGTGGGCCGTGCCCTGCTGGGTGCTCCTGTACGGGGGCCAGCACTGGCCGACGCCCGTCACGCCGGTCGGCACCGCGCTGTTCGTCCTCGGTCTCATCGGCATGCCGCTCGCGATGATGCGCGGCCACGGCCGACGTCAGCAGGACCGGGCGGCGATCGTGGGCGACACCCTGCTGGGCACCAGCTGGGTCCTGTTCACCTGGTCCGTGCTGCTCGGCGTCCTGTTGCGGCTCGCCCTGACCGTGACCGGCGTCGGCGAGGGTCAGGACCGGGCCCGCATCGTCACCTGGGCCGTCCTCGGCGTGAGCGCCGCCCTGCTCGGCTGGGGGTACTTCGAGGCCCGCCGCGTGCCACGCGTACGCCGGCTCGACGTACAACTCCCGCGAATGGGTGCCGGGTTGGACGGCCTTCGCGTCGCCCTCATCACCGACACCCACTACGGCCCGCTCGATCGCGCCCGCTGGTCGGAGCGGGTGTGCGAGACGGTGAACACGCTGGAGGCGGACGTCGTCTGCCACACCGGCGACATCGCGGACGGCACGGCCGAACGCCGCCGCGCCCAGGCCCTCCCGCTCGGTACCGTGCGGGCCACCCGGGCCCGGGTGTACGTCACCGGCAACCACGAGTACTACAGCGAGGCCCAGGGCTGGGTCGACCTGATGGACGAGCTGGGCTGGGAGCCGCTGCGCAACCGCCATCTGCTCCTCGAACGCGGCGGCGACACCCTGGTGGTCGCCGGTGTGGACGACGTCACCGCCGAGTCCTCCGGCCTGGCGGGTCACCGCGCCCACCTCGCCGGAGCCCTGGACGGCGCCGACCCCGACCTGCCCGTCCTGCTGCTGGCGCACCAGCCCAAGTTCGTCGACCGGGCGGCGGCCGAGGGCATCGACCTCCAGCTCTCCGGCCACACCCACGGCGGCCAGATCTGGCCCTTCCACCACCTGGTCCGCATCGACCAGCCCGCCGTCGCCGGCCTCAGCAGGCACGGCGCCCGCACCCTCCTCTACACCAGCCGCGGCACCGGCTTCTGGGGCCCGCCGTTCCGCGTCTTCGCCCCCAGCGAGATCACCCTGCTCGTACTGCGCTCCCCGCACGCGTCCCCCTCGGCGTAGCACCGGGCGGGTGCGGGTGACCGGGTCGGGGCCGGCGATTGCGAGAGGATGCCGATGTCTCAGGTCTCGCGACGCTCGCTCAGAACAGTGACAGGCCCTCGCCGTCGGTGTCGGCGATGACCGGCCGGGACCGGGCGGGCAGGCCGTCCAGGCGGTCGGGACCGGCCGCGGCGGCCACGGCGGGAGCCGTCTCGGCCAGCCAGCCACGGAACCGCTCGACGGCTTCGCGGTAGGGGACCTGCGCCAGGACGCGGTGCTCGCCGGAGGGGCAGAAGTCGACGGTGACCGTGAGCAGGCAGGAGCGGGGCGCGTTCTGACTGCCCGTCCAGGACACTCGCAGCACACCGCAGGGCTTGCGTCCGCGGGAGACGGGGTGGGTCGGGCGCAGCGATCGGCAGGATATGTAGGCGGTCCATGCGGCGAGGTGGGGCAGGGGCAGGGTGGTGCGGGCGCGGCAGCCGGGACAGCGGTGCCAGTGGCGGAGCCAGTCGTCGGTGTCGGTGTCGAAGAGGCGTGTGTAGCGGTTCGCCACGCGGATGTCGTTGCTGTAGAGGTGGTCGGGGCGTTCCTGGGTGTTGCAGGACTGGCAGACGGGGGCGCGGACGTAGCCGTGTTCGTGGCAGTGGTCGAGGACCGCGGCGGACGCGGTGCGGCAGACGGCGCACGCCCACTCGGCCACCCTGCGGGAGGTGTCGGGCCTCCGGCTGAGCACCGAGTACAGCCGACCTTCCAGTTCTCCGTCGTACGGACGTAGCGGGGCGGTCGGACGCTCGCGGCTCGTCGTCTGCCGGCCGTCGGCGTCCGGAGCCTGCCTCTGCCTGGACCGGGACGGCGGGTCGGCGGCGGCCGCGCCTGCCTGGCGGGTCCGCGCGGCATGCGCCCACTGCTTTTCGGCGTGCTCGGCCGCGTCGAGCAGTCGGACCACGGCACGCGGCAGCCACCACGTCCGCTGTGCCTCGTCGCGGGTCTGTTCCACGAGTATCCGTCGCCAGTCGATCCCCGCCAGATGGGACGGCCGGCCGACGTCACGCCGTGCTGCCCGCTCGGGGCCGCCCGGTTCGCCCAGTTCCCCCGCGATGCGCCGGCGCCAGCGCAGCGGCGTCTCCTCGTCGCACCCCTGCCCCGGCACCCCACGAAAGGGACCGATACGGACCAGGTCCTGCCGGTCCACCCCCACCGCGTCCAGTTCCGCGGCCGCCCGGCGCACCTCGCCCTCCGCAACACCCCACTGGCCGCCGCTCCCCCGCACGGTCGCCACCACATGGGCGCCGAGCAGGACGTACCCCACCCGGACCTGGGCGGGAGAGCGGGTGAATGCCCCGGAAGCCGTCGGCACCGCGCTGTCGGCCGTCAAACCCACCCACAGAGCGTCCGCGACACCCAGGGTGATCAGGCCGTCCGCACGACCGGCCACAGCACGCTCCGACATACCGACAGGTTAACGGCCTGCGGGGTTCGCAACCGGGCGTGCCCCAAGCGCGCGGGAGGCGGGAGAACGGTGTGGTTCGGGTCAGCGACGACGCTTCTCCCTGAGCCACGCCATTGGGACAGCCCCTCTCAGTGGCACGGCCCCGCAGACGAGCGCCAGGGTGAATTCGGTGTTCCCGAGGTTGCGGTGACGCGTACGTCGTCCGTCGGCGCCCCCGCGTCGGCCTCGCTCCGGCCTGCTGCCGCGAGGCGACGGCCTTCTTCCAGCGTCTCGATCACCTTCCGGTGGCGGCCGAACGACGGCCAGGAACTGAACGCCTCGACGCACACCTGCTGGCCGTCGGCGAGGTCGAGACAGAGCACGCCCCGGGATTCCGACGCGACTTCCTCGCGCCGACAAGCTCCGTCGCCGTGACCGTGCCGCTTCGCGAGCCAAGATCGATTGTCAGTGGTGGGTGACACAGTAGGGGCATCGAGTCGGAACGAGGGGGAGCTGTCATGGCCGGAAGCCAGAACTACATCAATCACGTCGCTCTTGTGCTGGACGCCAGTTCGTCCATGTCGCATCTGAGCTCCAAGGTCGTCGAGGTCGCCGACCAGCAGATTGCGTATCTTGCTCGCCGGTCGAGGGAACTCGACCAGGAGACCCGTGTCACGGTGTACGTCTTCGCGGACAAGGTGGAGTGCGTCATCTACGACAAGGACGTGCTGCGGATGCCGTCGCTGAAGCAGTTGTACCGGGTCGGTGGAATGACGGCGCTGCTGGCAGCCGCACTGAAGTCACAGCATGAGCTGGCACAGACGGCCCAACTGTACGGCGACCACAGCTTCCTGACGTTCGTGCTCACGGACGGGCAGGAGAACGCGAGTCATCGCGGTCCGGACGCCCCCGCCAGTAATCCTCGTGAACTGGTCAAGGCCGTGGCCGAGATGATCGCGACGCAGGAGGACAACTGGACACTGGCCGTCCTCGTGCCGGACCAGATGGGCAAGCGCGAGGCCATGCAGTGCGGTTTCCCGAAGGACAACATCGCCGTCTGGGACGCCACAAGCACACAGGGGCTGGAGGAGGCCGGGCAGGTCATCCGGGAGGCCACCGAGAAATTCATGGTGGGCCGCACCCAGGGCATCCGGGGATCGCGGACGGTCTTCTCCATGAGTGCGGAGGCGGTCAACAAGGACACCATCAAGGCGGTCGGCCTCGCCGCGATGGATCCGTCGCGGTACCAGCTGATCCCGGTGGCGCGTGACGCGGCAATCCGGGACTGGGTCGTCGAATGCGGGCACACCTACCGTACCGGTGGCGCGTTCTACCAGCTGAGCAAGTCCGAAAAGATACAGGCCAGGAAGCAGATCGCGGTGCTGGAGAAGAAGACGGACCGGGTGTACTCGGGGCCCGAGGCCCGCGCTCTGCTCGGCCTGCCGAACGCGGAAGTGCGTGTCAAACCCGACCACAACGACGACTTCACGATCTTCGTGCAGAGCACCAGCGTGAACCGGAAGCTCGTACCGAACACGCGACTGCTGCTCATGCTCTGACACCTTGGGCGACGGCCGGGACACGGCCGTCGGCCCACCAGTGGACGAAGGGATCGTCACCGCCGCCACGCAGCCCTCAGCGTCCCGGATAAAAGCGCACCGCGGACGGGCGACGGATCCAGTGGACCTCTCTCACCGGGGTGACACCGGCGTTCAGTTCGACGCCTTCACCGCCCACCGCCCGGCCAGAACCTTGCCGCCCGGACCCTCTGGTCCGGCTGATGCCAAGTGGACGTGGACTCACCTGACGCTTCGTCAATCAAGTCGGGAATCCGTAACACCTGGCCCGCCAGAGTCGATTCACCCCCTGCCCGTAGACGAGTGCGGACTTGGAGCGCGCATTCGGGAGAGGATCAACCCGACGCGCTCCAGCGGGGAGTCGCAGCGGTCTCCAGTCGCGGCTCCTCGGACAGCACCATGCGTTCGCCGCGTTGCCGTACCGCGGGCCAGGCGGGCAGGCCCTCCGCCGCCGGGACTCCGTCGCGGGCGAAAGCCGACCAGGCGGAGACCGTCCCGGACGACAACTCCGCCCCGGCAGCGCGTCGTCCGGCGACGGGTGAGCGGTCGGTGTTGCCGAAGACGAACAGCAGATCCAGACTGCGGCGTGCGCGCCCGGCTCCACGACCTGACGCTCACCGGATGAGCCGGCTTGAGTCCACCGTGAAGACATCTCGTCCACCTGGCGTTGTCACCCCGTCTGGCGAGAGGGAGACCGTCACGGGCTCGCCGTCGGTGGGCCGCTCGGCTCCGCTCAGGATCAGGCATGCCACGGCGGTCTCCACCCGGTAGACCGCGTGGGGAGTCAGCTCAGTGGAGCGCGCGAAGACGGCGGCCTTGTCGATCACAAACCAGCGCTGCCCCGTAGCGTCAACGAACGATCCGGTGAATCAGACGGAAGGGAGAGATCCCGCGGTCGCCACCCGGGCGGGATGGTTCACCCTCATCCGACGTCGGCGCGGGTTCCGGATGCCCGGCGCATTTGCGGGAGCGAGGTGACGCGGGCTCGTCCCCCTGGCCAGGCTCGAGGCTCGTACCGAGCTCGCGATTTGCAGATTGAAATCATTTACAATTAGCGAATATCCATCCTGACGTAATAACCAGTCTCGGGCAGGCATTTTGCTCCGCAGATTTCGCCTCATTTTTCAAGCGAAATCACGCGCCCGTCAAGGCGGGAAGCGAAAAACATCCTGTCGCGACCCTTGCTGGTCCGACGCCATATCGTCGTCCCGTTCGCCGTACTTCGCGACGGCCCCTTTCCCAAGCCTCTACTCTCGCCGCCCCTCGACGAAACCATCGAGCACATTTCCGTCGTCGGCCAATCGGCTTCCACCCATTCCCCGCTCGCGTCCGCAGCGCGCTCGGCGGCTCCACAAGCGGGCTTGAGGGCTGGAGGTACCCGCTGCAGCAACCGGCTTGTTCGCCACAGCAAGTCGCGGGGCGACGGGAAAGGCACAGTCCGCGCGCCCCCCGGCCGGCGTGCGATCTCGGCAACCGAGAGCTGCCCCTGCCAGGAAGTCGACCATCCGTCAGGCGCCTGTGCAGTATGCCTTGGTGGAGGCCGCAGACCCCGTTCCTGTGCCCACGGACACAGTACAGCGTCATTGATGTGATCAGCCACGGCCCGTGAGGGGCCGACCATTCCTCCCGCGAAGCCGTCGCCTCCGTTCGGCCCGGCCGGCCCTAGGCGACGGCTGCCCCTTCGCCCAGCACCCCGACACCACGAGGCGTGTGAGTCGTCTCACCAGCACGTCACTCAACTCACCTGGATGAACTGGGAGATTGAGATTGTGCGCCAGGTCGGAGACACCTCGTTCGGCGCGGGCGCCCCGGAGGCCCGCACCGGGTGCGGACCGGAGAGCGTCGCCACGCCACCCGGGTTTGCGACAGGCGCCCTGGAATACAGGTCGATCACCTTGTGAAGATTCCATGGGATTCTCATGTCCCTGAAGTGAGGGTCAGGTCAAGAGGGCGGGTCGCGCAGTGAGGTCGATCACGCCCGAAATGCTGTTTTGCCACCTCTTCCTCTCGAGTGGGCTTTTCTTGCTTATTGGAATCGAAAAGCACCGAGACGTTTCCCGCCGTAAGAATCCAGGGGCGCGAAGGGCCTTTGACCTAGGGTTGACACTCTTTGCTCACTCCATATTTAGTCTCCGTTAGCAACATTCACAGAGTGGACGGGGTGTGTCCGCTCAAAGCAGCAGCGAGGGGTGGGGTGTGCGTACGCGTACACGGCTAGCGGCATTGTCGGCTGTAATGGCAAGCGCTTTCTTTACGGTGGGGCTGGTCTCCTTGGGGTCGACTGAGGCGGCGGCCGTCGCCTCATGCACGGCGGGAACGTCATCCGACTTCAACGGTGACGGAATCTCCGACACCGTGATCGCGGATCCGAACGCGACGGTGGGCGGTGCCAAGGGTGCCGGACTGGTCCGCGTCGTCCTTGGTGGCGGCAAGGGAGTCTCCGAGATCTCCCAGGCGACCAGCGGTATGGCTGCCACGCCCGAAGCGGGCGATCACTTCGGCTTCTCCAGGACGTCCTACGACGCCGACGGCGACGGGTGCACGGATCTGGTCGTCGGTACCCCGTACGAGGACGTCGCCAAGGACGGGGGCCAACTCGTCGACGCCGGAGCGATCTACGTGATCCACGGCACGCCCACCGGGATCGGCGCCGGCTCCGCCATCGAGGGGTACACCCAGACGCAGCTCGACCCGACCACGTCCACCGAGGCGTACGACTGGTTCGGCTACGCGGTCAGGGCGGGTGAAACCTCCACCGGAGCGCCCTACTTGGTCGTCGGAGTGCCGGGCGAGAACGTCACCGAGAACGGGATCACCTACGGGGACGCGGGCTGCATCGAGTACGTGCAGGGCACCACCAGGGTCCCGGTGAACCAGAATGACGCGGGCGTCCCTGGTGTTGTCGAGTCGAACGACCGCTTCGGCTACTCGCTGGCCGGCACCAATCGCTATTTCGCCGTCGGCTCACCGGGCGAGGCCATCGGCAGTGCGACCTTCGCGGGTGGTGTCACCGTCTTCAGCCACACCCTGACCGGTGGGCTGCCCACGCCGCTCGTCGGGCTCGACCAGGATGCCGCGGGCATGTCGGGCGTCGCCGAGGCGGGCGACGGTTTCGGTACCTCGCTCTCCATGACGAACTACCGGCCGAGCGACCAGACGTACAACTCCGATGCCCTGCTGGCGATCGGCGCTCCGAACGAGGACATTGGCACGGTCGCCGACGCGGGCGGCGTGGCGGTCGTGAGGATCCAACCCTCAGGCGCCTACACGGAGATCGCGGGGATCGACGCCAACGGCCTCGACGTCGAGGGTGACCCGGTCGCCGGGGACTTCTTCGGCCAGCGGGTGACGATCGTCAACACCAACACCAGCGTCGTCACCAGCACAGCGAACGTCCGCCTCGCTGTCGGGGCCCCGGGCAAGGACACGGCCTCGGTGAAGGACTCGGGCGCCATCCAGATCTTCCGCCCGCTGGACGCATCCGTCGGCACCGCCGACAAGTTCCTCATCCGTGGTTCGGGTCTGCCGGGCACCGCAACCCTGCGCGACTACACCGGTCTCGCCCTGGCCTCGGGTACCAGCAACCTCTACGTCGGTGTGCCGTACAGCAAGGCCTCGGACAGCCCGAAGGGAGCGCTCTACGTCCTCCCGTGGACGGACATCGACGGTACGACGAGCACCGGGACCACCACCTACAAGCCCGGCTCGGCCGGACTGCCCGACGAGGGTGTGGCGTTCGGAGTGGTGGGATGACCGGCAGTTCAGGGACTTCGGGGAGTCCGGGGAGAGGGAAACACAGCACGATGAAACTCCGTATGCACGAAAGACCGCGCGGCAGACGTCGCGCCGTCGCTGTCGGCACGGCCCTCGCGGCCCTGCTGACGACCGGCATGAGCGGCGCGTCCAGCCTCGGTGGAGCGACGCATGCCCATGCGGCGAAGGCCGTGAAGGGCTCCGACAGCCCGGCGCTCACCCAGGACGCGGCGCAGGCCAAGGCCGCCAAGTCGGGTGACTCCGTGGAGGTGATGAGTCTGCGCGACGAGCGGAGCACCACCGTCGCCAACCCGGACGGCACCTTCACCGTCACCCAGTACGTCCAGCCGGTCCGCACCCGCAAGAACGGCAAGTGGACGGCGATCGACACGACGTTGGTCAGGCAGCGGAACGGCTCATACGCGCCGCGGGCCGCGCTCACCGCCATGTCCTTCTCCGGCGGTGGCGATTCGACGTTCGCCGAGATAGACAAGGACGGGCGTTCGCTGGCCCTCGACTGGCCGAGCAAGCTGCCCGAGCCGAAGATCGACGGTTCGACCGCCACGTACACGAACGTCATGGACGGCGTCGACCTCAAGGTCACCGCCAGCGCCGAGGGCTTCTCGCACGTTCTGGTGGTCAAGGACGCGGAAGCGGCGGCCAATCCCGAACTGGCCCGACTCGAACTGCCCATGGAGTCCTCCTCGTCCGTCGAGCTGAAGAAGACCGCGGACGGCGGGCTGACCGCCACCGACAGCGGCTCCGGCGGCACGGTCTTCGAGGCGCCCCAGCCCCTGATGTGGGACTCCAGCCACGGGGACGGGGCGGCGGACGGTGCGAACGCGTCGCCCTCCCCGTCGGCCCAGGTGACCGCGGACACCGAGGCGGTCACACCTCCCGACGGAGCCCAGGTCGCGGATGTGGCCGTCGGTCTGGCGCCGGACACTCTGACGCTCACCCCGGATGCCCGGCTGCTCGCCGACGAAGACACGGTGTTCCCGGTCTACATCGACCCCGTCGTCAAAACCGCCAACCGCAGCAGCTGGACCATGGTGTCCTCGCACTGGTCCTCCAACTCGTACTGGAAGTTCGACGACGACGAGGGCGTGGGTCGCTGCCCGTCCGACGTGTCCTTCCGCTGCGCCAGCAGCGACGACGTCAAGCGGCAGTTCTTCGCGATCCCCACGGGAACCTTCGAGGGCAAGGACATCGTCGATGCCGAGTTCGCGGTGACGATGGTGTTCACCTACAGCGACTCCGCGCGCGAGGTGCAGCTGGCCCGGGTCAACAGCAGTGGCGCGAGCGCGATCAGCTCGTCGACGAACTGGTCCAACCAGCCGTCCTCGAAGGCCACCGTCGCCTCCAAGTCCCCGACCAACCCGGCGGGTTCCTGCACGTCGACCAACCAGAACGTGCGGTTCGACGCCAAGAGCACGATCCAGAAGGCGGCCGACAGCGGCTGGGACACCACCACGTTCCGTCTCAAGGCGGCCAGCGAGTCCGACACCTCGTACTGGAAGCGCTTCTGCGGCAACGCGTACGTCTCGGTGACGTACAACCGACCGCCGCTCCGGCCGGACACGGACCAGCTGGAGATGGCTCCCGGCGGCGCATGCGAGTACGGCAAGGCGACGCAGCACTACGTGACCGAAGCGCCGCACGTGACCGCGGTGATCGAGGACTACGACCACAACGACCTCAAGGGCAACACCGAGTCCCTGCAGGCGAAGTTCAAGGTCTGGTGGACGAACAGCTCCGGAGTCGAAGTCGCCCACTACGCGACGACCGGCAAGCAGAACACCACCGGCAAGGGCAACACCGGCCAGGCCGTGTTCAAGTACGTCATCGGCAGTGACGTCGCCGGCGACGGTGAGCCGGGCTTCACCATCCCGCCGAACGTCACCGTCGCCTGGGCGGTCCAGGGCTATGACCAGACTTCGTGGGGCCCTTGGTCCACCGACGGTGACCAGACCCGCTGCGAGTTCATCCTCGACAGCACCAAGCCCAAGCCGGCCGTGATCACCTCGGCCCTGTACCCGGACGACGACGCCTGGCACGCGGGTACCGGTGACTACGGCAACTTCACCATGGACTCGCCGGACATCGATGTGACGAAGTACAAGTACTACTTCACCGGCCCGCGCGCCGTGAGCACGCTGATGACGGTGAACGCGGAATCCACCGGCGGCCCGGCCACCATCCGCTGGATGCCACCGAGCGAAGGCCCGTACTTCCTGCACGTCACGGCGATCGACGGTGCGGGCAACGCGCAGTTGACCTCGACCACCCATACCTTCCTGGTCAGCGACGGCCGTGCCCCGGTCGCGGGCTGGACGCTCGGTGACGCCAAGGGAGTCTCGAAGGCGGCGGGCAGCAACGGCGCACCCAGTGCCACCGCCGGTTCCGGGGTGACCTTCGGGGCCGGTGGACCGCTCGGCTCCACCGACACCGCCGCCTCTCTCGACGGCACCGCGAACGCCTACCTGGACGCCGGGACACCGGCCGTCGACACCGGAAAGACCTTCTCCGTGAGCGCCTGGGCGATGCTGCCCTCGCTGCCCACCGAAAGCATGACCGTCGTCAGCCAGGACGGCACGTCCCAGCCCGGGTTCGAGCTCGGCTACGACGCCGACACCAAGTCATGGACGTTCCGGATACCGGTCAGTGACATGGAGTCGCTCGGCACCTGGAAGGTCTCGGGAGCCGCTGCCGTCCCTGACGTCTGGACCCACCTCATCGGGGTCTACGACGCGGAACTGGGCAAGATGATGCTCTACGTCAACGGCGTCCTGGTCGCCGACGACGTCCAGGCCCGGCGCACCACCTGGAATGCCACCGGTGGCCTGCAGATCGGCCGCAAGCTCTCCCTCGGCGGCTACACGAGCTATCTCAAGGGCAGTGTGTCCGACGTCAAGCTGCACGACCGGGTCATCCCGGAAACCGAGGGTCAGGAGCTGGGCGGCATCCAGCCCCACCAGCTCGCCTACTGGCAGCTGGACGAGGCGACGTCCTCCGTCTCGCCCGAGACGGGCGGCGGTACCGGGCTGACGATGGGCGGCGGAGCCTCCATCTATCTGCCCGACGACTCCTGCGACCCCGAGCTGGATCCGGACTGCGTCCCCCCGGCCGAGCCGCTGTGGGGCGACGGACACCTGGCGCTGAACGGCACCAACGCCTACGCCTCCAGGGCGGCGGGTCTGCTCTCCGCACAGGACAGTTTCACGCTGACCGCCCGCGCCCGGCTCGCCGCGACGAACCCGGGCACCAACGAGACGGTCCTCTCGCTGTCCGGCACGAACGGCAGCGCGGTCACCGTGAAGTACCTGGCCGCGAGCAACCGCTGGCAGCTTGCGGTGACGGGCGCCGACACTGCCGCCCCGGTCACCACCACTGTTCTGGACAACGGTGACCTGCCCAGTTCGGAGGGCGACGGCGACCATCTGGCCCTCGTCTACAACGCGGTCTTCGGCGACGTGCTCCTGTACGTCAACGGTGTCGCAGCGGCCTCGGCACCCTGGGACAACACGTGGGACTTCGGCAAGACGGGCCTCCAGATCGGCCGGACCCTGACCGGCTCGGCCGGTAGCGAGTACTTCTCCGGCGCGATCGACGAAGTGCGCATGTATCAGGGGCCGTTGGACGCGTCACTGGTCTCGCTGGTGGCGGTCATGCCGGCCGGCGCGAGCATCGACGAGACGTAGGCGCTCCGCAAGAAGGCGGTACCGGTGCCGCGGTCCCCACGGGCGGCGGAACCGCCGACGGCACAGTCTCGCGCCCCCTTGGGGGCGTGGGGCCCGCCCGAACCCGGGCGTGC
The DNA here is from genome assembly GCF_055584385.1 of Streptomyces sp. NPDC104096. Taxonomy (NCBI): domain Bacteria; kingdom Bacillati; phylum Actinomycetota; class Actinomycetes; order Kitasatosporales; family Streptomycetaceae; genus Streptomyces; species Streptomyces sp. NPDC104096. The sequence goes on along the minus strand of NZ_JBVJMD010000044.1, from coordinate 63,710 downwards.
GGACGGGCGGCACACAGCTGCCCGTCCGCACGCCTTGCCGCTTCCTGACGTGGATTCCTCGGCTCCTGCCGCTTCCTCACGTCACCCCTTCGATTCCGACAGCTTCCGTGGGCCGATTTCCCCAGTCTCAGCTGTTTTCGGTCTCGGGTTTTCCCGCTTCTGAACCGCTCCCCGATGCCGCCATCGCTCGATGCCGGCTCTTCTATTCACCTGGAGATGTCATGTCCTCGCCCCCCTGGTTCCGGTCTGCCAGACCGGGCCGGCGCAGCGGCACTCGCCGCACCGCGCTGGTCCTCGGTCTGGCCCTGTCCATCGGCCTGCTCCCACAGTTCGTTCCGGTCGACGCCGCAGCCGCCACGGGTCAGACCAGGCCCAAGTCCCAGACCGATCTCGATGACCCGGTCCGCGGCAAGAACGCCAGGGCCAAGAAGTACAACAAGGCCGACGCGGCCGAGAAGGCCGCGGTCAAGCACGCCGCCGAGGCCCACTGGCCCAAGGCGGGCAACGCCGAGGTAGCTCTCTCCGGCAGAGCGGCCAAGGCCGCCGGCCTGCCCCTGACGGCCAAGGCCGTCGGAGGGGACAAGAGCGCCGATTCCGTGCGCGTCGAGGTGCTGGGCCGCAAGGCGGCCCAGGCCGCCGGCGTGGACGGAGTCCTGTTCACTGTCGCCCGCACGGACGGCGAGAGCGCCCAGGGTGACGCCCAGGTCACCCTGGACTACTCGGACTTCGCGGACGCCTACGGCGGCGGCTACGGCTCCCGGCTGCGCCTCGCGCAGTTCCCCGAATGTGTGCTGACCACGCCCGAGAAGAAGGGCTGCTCGGTCCCGACATATCTGAAAAGCAGCAACAACGCGGCGCGACAGACGCTGACGGCGAGGGTCGCCGCGGCCGGTGACACGTCGGGAACCAGCTCCCAGCTGATGACCGCGGCGGCCGGCGCTGCCTCGGCCACCGTGCTCGCGGCCACCGCGAGCAGCGGTGGCGACCAGGGCGACTACAAGGCGACCAGCCTCTCTCCGTCCTCGGAGTGGGGAGTCGACACCAGCTCGGGCGCCTTCACCTGGTCGTACCCCCTGACCCTCCCGCCTGTACCGGGCGGGACGCAGCCTCCGGTCGGATTGAGCTACAACTCCCAGTCGATCGACGGTCAGACCGCGGCCACGAACAACCAGGGCTCGTGGGTCGGCCAGGGCTTCTCCTACGATCCCGGCTTCATCGAGCGCAGCTACAAGGGCTGCGCCGACGACGGCCAGGCCGCCAACCTCGGCGACCAGTGCTGGGCGTTCGACAACGCGACGCTCTCCCTCGCGGGCGGCACCTCCGGCGAGATCGTCAAGGACGACACCACGGGCAAGTGGCGGATCGGCAATGACGACAACTCCAAGGTCGAGCACCTGACCGGCGCCACCAACGGCGACAACGACGGTGAGTACTGGAAGGTCACGACCGGCGACGGTACCCAGTACTTCTTCGGCCTGAACCGGCTGCCCGGCTACGCGACCGGCAATGAGGAGACCGACTCCACCTGGACCGTCCCCGTCTACGGCGACGACTCGGGCGAGCCCTGCTACAACGCCACCTTCGCCAACGCGTACTGCACGCAGGCCTGGCGCTGGAACCTCGACCACGTCATCGACCCGCACGGCAACGTGATGTCGTACTTCTACGGCAAGGAGACGAACTACTACACGCAGGGCCTGAAGACCACCGAGAACGGCAAGTCCTACGTCCGCGGTGGCTACCTCAAGCGCGTCGACTACGGCCAGCGCGTGGGCAAGGCGTACTCCACCAAGCCGGCAGCCCAGGTCGTGTTCACCACCGCGGAACGCTGCGTGGGTGACCTGACCGACTGCTCGGCCGGCGCGCTCACGGACTCCACGGCGGCGGACTGGCCCGACGTGCCCTGGGACCAGAACTGCAAGGCCGACACCAAGTGTCCCGGCCAGAACTCGCCGACCTTCTGGACCCGCAAGAAGCTCACCAAGATCACGACACAGATCCGGACCGGCGACTCCACGTACAGCCCGGTCGATGAGTGGAGCCTCGCCCACATCTTCACCGACAACGGCGACGCCTCCAAGTCGCTGTGGCTGAACGGCATCAGCCACACCGGCAAGGTGGGTACCGACGCCTCCGTGCCGTCGGTCGAGCTCTACGGCAAGCAGCTCGCCAACCGCGTCGACGTGACCGGCGACAACCTGCAGCCCTTCTACCGGTTCCGGCTCTCCGCCGTGAAGAGCGAGTCGGGCGGTGTGCTCAGCGTCAACTACGCCGACACGCAGTGCACGACGAGCAGCCTTCCGGCCGAGGGGTCGTCGACCAAGCGCTGCTTCCCGGTGAAGTGGACTCCTCCGGGTGTCACCGATCCGATCGTGGACTGGTTCCACAAATACGTGGTCGCGTCGGTCGTCGAGAACGACCTGACCGGCGGCAGCCCCAACCAGGTCACCTCGTACACGTATCTGGGCGACGCCGGCTGGCGCAAGGCCAAGGCCGACGGCATCACGAAGGACGAGTACCGCACGTGGGGCGACTGGCGCGGTTACGGCAAGGTCCGTGTCGAGACCTCCGACGGCACCAACTCCGCCTCGAACACCAAGACCGAGCACACCTTCTTCAGGGGCCTCGACGGGGACGTCGACAAGAGCGGCGCCACCCGCTCCGCGAGCGTGACCGACTCCAACGGCGTCGCGTACACCGACTCGGACTGGAAGGCCGGCTTCGAGCTGGAGACGGTCACCTACAACGGTGACAAGATCACCGAGAAGGCCGTCACCGAGCCGTGGACCGCGGTCACCGGGACCGAGACCCACGACTGGGGCACCCGCAAGTCGCGCTATGTGGCGAAGGGAGCCACCAACTCCTACACGGCCCTTGCCGTGGGCGGCTGGCGCAACACCCGCTCCACCAACGTGTACGACAGCGTGACCGGCCGTCTCACCCAGGTCGACGACGACGGTGAGGTCGGCGTCGCCGACAACCAGTGCACGCGTACCGAGTACGCGGACAACGCGAGCGCCCACCTGTACACATATGTCTCGCGTACGGAAACGGTCTCCGTGGACTGCGCCACGACACCCAACCGCGCCACTCAGGTCCTCTCCGACGATCTGACGCTGTACGACGGTTCCACCACCCTGGGCGCGGCCCCGACGAAGGGTGACGCGACCCTCACCAAGCGTCTGACGGCCCACGACGGCAACGTGGCGACATACCAGACGACCACCGACACGACGTACGACTCCTACGGACGCCCCCTCACGGTCAAGGACTCGGAAACCCACACCACGACGACCGTCTACACGGACAACGCCTACGGTCTGGCCACGAAGTCCACGGTCACCAACACCCTGGGCTGGACGACCTCGACCGAGTACGCCCCCCAATGGGGCGTGCCGAGCGCCAAGGTCGACGAGAACGGCAAACGCACCGAGCTGGCCTACGACGGCCTGGGCCGCCTGACCTCCATCTGGCTCTCCGACCGCATCGGTCTGACGCCGTCGATCAAGTACGACTACCTGATCCGTGGCGACTCGGGCCCGACCGCCGTCCACACCCAGAAGATCGAGAACGACGGCACCTCGTACGGCAGCGAGTGGACCCTGTACGACGGTCTGCTACGCCCGCGTCAGCAACAGACCGAGGGCGACGGCGGCGGCCGCATGATCGCCGACACCGTCTATGACGGCTCCAACCGCGTGGTCAAGGTCAACGACACCTACTACGCCTCCGGTGCCACGTCCTCCACTCTGTTCGTGCCTCGCGACGAGGACCTGGACGCGCAGACGGTCACGGAGTACGACGGCGCGAGCCGCGCCACGGCGTCGATCTTCAAGGTCGCGGGGGCGGAGAAGTACCGCACCACGTACACGTACGGCGGTGACAGGACCACGACCAACCCGCCGGCCGGGCAGCCGACCGTCACGGTCGTGTCCGACGCGCGGGAGCAGGCGACCAAGCGGATCGAGTACCCCGCGGGAGGCGACCCGGTCACCACCTCGTACGACTACAAGCCCTCGGGCCAGTTGTCGAAGGTGACGGACGACGCCGGGAACGTCTGGTCGTACGACTACGACCAGATGGGGCGGAGGAAGACGGCTGTCGACCCCGACACCGGTACCTCCACGTTCACCTACGACACGATGGACCGACCGACCTCCGTCACGCTCAACGGCACCAAGACGTCGATGAAGTACGACGAGCTGGGCCGGCAGATCTCGACCTGGCAGGGCGAGGCGGACACCGGCACCAAGCTGTCGGTGATGAAGTACGACACGATCTTCAAGGGGGAGCTGTACGGCAACTACACGTACAAGGACGGCGCGGTCTACTCGTCGGTGATCTACCCGGTCCTCGACGCGGACAACGACTACAAGCCGACCTCGACGAAGTACACCCTGTCGAAGACGGCCGAGCCCCAACTGGGCGGCACGTACGAGTACACGAATCAGTACAACGACGACAGTTCGGTGCAGGGGCAGGGACTGCCCGCGGTCGGTGACCTGCCGGCCGAAGCGATCAAGTACGGCTATGACGACCTGCAACGCCCGTCGGGCCTCACCACCTCGCTCGGCGGCCTCAGCTACGTCACGGACGTCACGTACTCGCCCACGTCCAACCTGGAACAGATCGAGCTGTACACGGGCGGCAGCGGCGACAAGAAGACCTGGCTGTCGTACAACTACGAGGCGGGTACCGACCGGCTCAAGAACTCCAACATCACTGTCGAGGGCGGAGCGAGCAAGGCCTACGACGCCGACTACACGTACGACGCGAGCGGCAACATCCTCTCCATCGCCGACACTCCGAGCGCCGGCGCGAGCGATGTCCAGTGCTTCAGCTACGACGGGCTGAGCCAGCTGACGGACGCGTGGACCTCGTCCACGACGCCCGGCGGTGGCTCGGGAACGGGCAACACGGATGCGGCCTGTTCCTCGGGCGCGTCGGCCTCGACGGTCGGCGGCGTCACCCCCTACTGGACCGAGTACGGCTACGACTCCATCGGCAATCGCACGAGCGAGGTGCGCCACGGCCTGAACGGCGCCGGCACCTCGACCCGCGACTACACCTACGGAGAGGGTTCCGGGCCGAACGGCACGGACTCCGGTCCGCACACCGTCTCGAAGATCGTAGAGAAGACGGAGGCCACCGGCAGCACCCCGCAAGTCACGTCTCAGGACACCTACACCTATGACATCTCGGGCAACACCCACACACGGGTCCTGTCCGGTGACACGCAGACCCTCGACTGGGACAAGCAGAACGAGCTGACGCAGGTCACCAACGCGGACGGGAAGGTGACGTCGTACAAGTACGACGCCTCGGGTGAGCGCATCCTGCGGGACACACCCACCGAGAAGACCTTCTACCTGCCCGGCACGGAACTTCACCTGGACAAGGCCACGTCCAAGGTGACCGCGACCCGCTACTACACCTTCGGTTCGATGACGGTGGCGATGCGGGACGTGAGCGGGGTGCACTTCCTCGGCGCGGATCACCAGGGCACGGCGGATCTCGCTATCGACGCCAAGACGGGCGTGACGTCACGCCGACGCACGGACCCGTTCGGCAACACCCGTGACGAGTCGTCCGGCTCCGGGACGTCGTGGGTCAATGACAAGGGTTTCGTGGGCGGCACCGTCCAGGCGTCCACAGGCCTGGTCACCCTCGGGGCGCGCGAGTACGACGCCGACACCGGCCGTTTCATCTCTGCGGACCCGATCGTCGACTTCGACGACCCGCAGCAGATCAACGGCTACGCCTACGCCGACAACAGTCCGGTGACGCGTAGTGACCCCTCGGGACTCGAAAGCTGTGGTCCGTCCAACTACAGCTGCACCAAGGACACCATCGACACGATCAACAAGGACGGGGCAGGCAAGGGCAACGGCGCCACTTCCACGGGCGGAAGCGGCGGCAACGGAAACGGTGCCGGCCCGGTCGACACGCCAGCAAAGGCCAAGGCGGACGAGTCCCGCGCCAAGGAGGACGCGGCCAAGCAGCGCGCGATCGCCATCGCCAAGGAACTCGGCAAGATAATCGCCGACGAACTCGGCATCACCGATGCCCTCGACTGCTTCACCACGGGAAACATCGGTTCCTGCGGCAACACCGCGCTCAATGTGGTGTCCTCGCTCGTCAGCGGCGGGCCCCTGGGCCGACTGGCGGCGAAGTACGGGTGGCGGGTCGACAAGGCCCTCGCCGTGGGCAAGCGGATCGTCGGCCTGGGCAAGAAACTCTGGAGCGACTTCAAGGGCTGGCGCAAAGCCAGAAAGGCGGCGAAGGAAGCCGAGAAGCTGGCCAAGGCATGCAAGGTGCCTAACAGTTTCACGCCTGACACCAGAGTGCTGATGGCCGATGGCACCACAAAGGCGATCAAGGACGTCGACATCGGCGACAAGGTGGTGGCCACCGACCCCGAAACGGACAAGACCACCACCGAGACGGTCACGGCGGAGATCAAGGGCACCGGCCTCAAGCACCTCGTCAAGGTCACCATCGACACCGACGGCAAGAAGGGGACCAAGACCGCATCGGTCACCGCGACGGACGGACACCCCTTCTGGGTAGCAGAACTCGGAGCATGGCTCCAGGCCACTGACCTCAAGCCGGGCGAGTGGCTGAACACCAGCACGGGGACGCAGGTCCGCATCGCGGCGGTCAAGCGTTGGACGGTGCTGACAGCCACGGTCCACAACCTCACGGTCAGTGAACTGCACACGTACTATGTACTCGCAGGTGACACGCCCGTACTCGTTCACAACTGCACGGTCAGTCCTCATTCGCTGGAGCGGACCGAGTCACTCGATGGAGCTGCCTCGCGTCAGCGTGTCGATGAGATCGCCGACAGTATGGGTAAAGACGGGTGGCAGGGTGATTCCATCGAGGTCTTCGAGCACAACAATCGCAAGTATGTAATCAACGGGCACCATCGGGTTGCTGCCGCCAAGAAGGCAAATATCGATGTTCAGTATCGGTCCATCTCGCTCGACGAGGTGAAGGCTTACGGCTACAGGGATGCTGATCATGTCGTCTGGTCGGCGATCGAAGTCGGCCGAGACTTTCCTTCCGCGGCTCGAAGGGGACGTAGGGGATGGTGAATTCAGTCAAGAATCCGGTAGTATCGGTGGTTGAGAGATTCCTGAACGCCCTTGACCACAACAGGAATGCACTACTTCGCGAGTTTCCGGAGTTCGATAGGTTGGACGTCGTGCTGCAGAGTGTTCGTTCTGGAGCACTCGAACGGACGGCGCGGACAGTCGACGGCTTCGTCTACTCCGTTCATGGGCGAGGGTGTCACTTGACCAGTCCGGACGGAATTGAGGTCGCCATTGACCTACTGCCGGGTGGCTGGGAGGCGTTTGATATCTGGCGGATAGAGAGATTCGCGGCGAGTGTTGGCGGGGCCCCCGCCCCGCAAAAATCCGCTCTCCTTCACCAGTGTCACGAGCTCATCCAAACCGGTGTCCTCTGCGAACCACAAAAGGGATGGTTCAGCTCATTGAGGAATCGGGCCGTCGATGACCTGACGGCGTCGCCGGTGACGAACGAAGAGAGTTGACCACGGTCGCTGGAAACCAGCAATAAAGTACGCGGGGTCCGCCAGTAACGGTACTGGCGGACCCCTTCCGTGTTTCAAGTGAAGAGACATCTATCCCCCAGGTCATGACTCAAGGGAAAGCGTTCCAGGATGCGGGAGAGAAGGGACAGCGACATCGCCTTCGCCGAACGTCCGCTGCGTCCGCTGCGTCCGCTGCGTCCGCACCTCACGCTGGCCCGCGCTCGCTGTCACGACAACGCGTCCGTAACATCGGCCGCCACCTGCCCCGACGGCTTCACCGAAAGCCCTTGGCAGACCGAACGTCTCTACCTCGTCGGCAGCACGGTAAAAGGCCACCCAGGTCCACGGCGCTATCAGGACATCGACGCATGGACCCTGGTCACTGGGCAAAGGCATCCCGATCCAAAACCGCCTCAGGCTGCTGTGCATGCGCACCAGGACGGTTCAGGTCCCTCGATAGTGCCAGCTCGGCCCCACGCGCACTGAACCGGTCAGACGGCGACGCCACCGGTCAAGCGGTCGGGCCTTCGCATGCTCCTCCGGTTGCAGACTCACGCCCCCGGCAGGCAGTCGCGCACGACGGCCGTCGTCGACCTGCTCCGGCGAGATCCATTGCGCAGTTGACGCCGAGAACATGCGCCATTTCGGACCGCGGGCCTCGTACGCTGACCCCACAGACCACGAGCAAGATCCGGACCAGGCACGGACCAACTCGGCTGAACAGCAGACACATGCACAGCCCCTTGTCAGTGCCCGCAGAGCCGAGCGACAAAGCCGGGCCTGCCTCTCAGTCCCGGCGCCCACCGAGCACTGGCCCTGAGCCGATCAGCCCCAAGATGTCCGAGTTCAACGGAGCGTAGTCAGCACCAAGTCGGCACGGGAGAGGTGAACACGGGTGATGACGTGGGATTTTGGTCAGCACCGAACCAGCACGGGAGTCAGCAACGCACCGTCAAAACACCTTGAATTGCGCGTCCCGGACAGTGCTCGCCTCACCCCCGTTCAGCCCCTGAACCGCCCTCCCGCGAGCCGACACGAGTCGGCATGGTGGCCGCACGCACAGCCACCCCCCGAACTATGTTGTCCCGCCACATGTGCGCCCGACCTGGGGCTTCCTACGGTGTGCCGACACGTACCCGTCCCCACCGCACACGAGGAAGTGGCGCACATGGCCTCAGCAGCATCCGCTCCCCCGACACCCGGCAACCTCAAGCGCATCGTCGCCGCCAGCCTCATCGGCACCACCATCGAGTGGTACGACTTCTTCCTCTACGGCTCCGCCGCCGCGCTCGTCTTCAACAAGCTGTTCTTTCCCGACTCCGATCCCCTGGTCGGCACCCTGCTGTCGTTCCTGACGTACGCCGTCGGGTTCGCCGCCCGGCCGCTGGGCGCGCTGGTGTTCGGGCACTACGGCGACCGGCTCGGCCGCAAGAAGCTGCTGGTGCTGAGCCTGCTGCTGATGGGCGGGGCCACCTTCGCGATCGGGCTGCTGCCGACGCACGCCAGTGTCGGGGCGGCCGCCCCGGTGCTGCTGACCGCGCTGCGCCTGGTGCAGGGGTTCGCGCTGGGCGGTGAGTGGGGCGGCGCCGTGCTGCTGGTGTCCGAGCACGGCGACGCGCGGCGGCGCGGGTTCTGGGCCTCGTGGCCGCAGACCGGGGCGCCCGCGGGGCAGCTCCTGGCGACCGGTGTCCTGTCGCTGCTGACCGCCGTGCTGTCGGACGACGCGTTCGGCAGCTGGGGCTGGCGCATCCCGTTCCTGCTGTCCGGGGTGCTGGTGGTCGTCGGTCTGTGGATCCGACTGTCCGTCGACGAGTCGCCGGTCTTCAAGGAGGCGCTGGCCCGGGCCGAGGCGCGCAAGGCCACGGACGCCGAGGCGGCCGAGCGGCTGCCGCTGGTGTCGGTGCTGCGGCACCACTGGCGCGACATCCTGGTGGCGATGGGCGCGCGCATGGCGGAGAACATCAGCTACTACGTCATCACCGCCTTCATCCTCGTCTACGCCACCACCTCCGCCGGCGTCTCCAAGCAGACCGCGCTCAACGCGGTGCTGATCGCGTCGGCCGTGCACTTCGCGGTGATCCCGGCGTGGGGCGCGCTGTCGGACCGGGTGGGCCGTCGGCCGGTGTATCTGCTGGGTGCGGTCGGGGTCGGACTGTGGATGTTCCCGTTCTTCTCGCTCATCGACACCGGTGGATTCGGCAACCTGATCCTCGCGGTGACGGTGGGACTGGTGCTGCACGGGGCGATGTACGCGCCGCAGGCCGCGTTCTTCTCGGAGATGTTCGCGACCCGGATGCGTTACTCCGGTGCCTCCATCGGCGCCCAGTTCGCCTCCGTCGCCGCGGGCGCGCCGGCGCCGCTCATCGCCACCGCGCTGCTGTCCGACTACGGCAGCTCCACTCCGATCGCCCTGTACGTGATCGCCGCGGCCGTCCTGACGGTGGTCGCCGTGCTGGCGGCGAAGGAGACGCGGCTGCGCGACCTCGCGGACGTCTCGGCCGATGCCGGTGCCGAGGGCGCTTCGGCACCGGCGGCGGACGCGCGTATCGCCTGAGCCGCCGGTCCCCGTCCGTCCCCTGACCCCGTGCGCCTCGCGTGCGGGGTCAGGGGCGTCACGCCGCCGACAGTCGGTGCAGGCGCAGGGCGAGTTGGATCTCCAGGACGCGGGCCGGGCTCTGCCAGTCCTCGCCGAGCAGCCGGCCGACACGCTCCAGGCGCTGGGCGACCGTGTTCACATGGACGTGCAGTTCGTCCTTGGTGCGGGCCGGGCTCATCCCGCAGGCGAAGTACGCGTCGAGGGTGTGCAGCAGATCGGTGCCGCGGCGCTCGTCGTACGCCACCACCTGGCCGACGGTGCGGTCGACGAAGCCGGCTATGTCCCGGTCGCCGGCCAGGAGCAGGCCGAGGAACCCGAAGTCGTCGGCGGCCGCGCCGTCTCCGGTGCGGCCCAGCAGCCGGAGGGCGTCGAGACAGCGTCGTGCCTCCACGTAGGCCACGGCCACGGCGTCCGGGCGCGCGGCGAGGTCGTCCACCGCGGCGGAGGCGCCGACGGTGACCGCCTCGTGGACGGCCGTGCCCAGGTGCCGGGCGGTGCGCCGGGCGAGGTCGGTGACGCTGTCGCCGCGGACGAGGGGCAGCAGCAGTACGGTGCCGCCGTCGCGGGCTGCGGCCAGCCCGTGCCGGGTGGCGGCGAGGTGCGAGGCCGCCGACCACAGGCGCCGGCGGGCGGCCGCCTCCTGGTCGGCGTCGGCCGCGGGGCCGTCGAGGCGGGCGGCGAGGACGACATGGGTGGCGTCGAGGTCGGCGTGCAGTCGTGTGGCGCGTTCCCGCAGCAGGCGCGGGTCGCGGTCACGGGCGTCCAGCAGGTCGTCGAGGAGTTCGCCGCGCACCCGTTGTTCGGCCTCGGCGGCGGAGCGTCTGGCGAGCAGCAGCAGGGAGGTGACCATCGCCGCGCGTTCCAGGGTGCGCTGGTCGACCGGGTCGAGGTCCGGGTGGCCGCGCAGCACCAGGGCGCCGAGCAGTTCGCCGCCTGCGGTCACGGCGGCGATCCAGTCCGTGCCGTGCCGTACGGCGTGTCCCTCGGCGCGGGACGCCTCCAGCGCCGGGGCCGGGGTGCCGGCGGACTCGGTGAACTCGACGGTGCCGTCGAGGACCTCGGCGACGGCGGCGGCCACGTCGTGCACCCCGCCGCCGCGCAGGACGAGTTCGGCGAGCCGGTCGTGGATGTCGGAGGCGCGCTCGATGACCGCGCTGCGGTCCTGGATGATCTCGTTGGCCCGCTCCAGGCCGGCCAGGGCGGAGCGGGTCTCGGTGAGCAGGTTGGCGGTGTCGATGGCGGCCGCGGCGAGGGCGGCGAAGGAGCCGAGCAGCGCGATCTGTTCCCGCTCGAAGACCCTGGCCCGGCGGTCCGCGGCGAAGAGCACCCCGATGACCTGCGGTCCCAGCATCAGGGGTACGCCGAGGATGGCGACCAGGCCCTCGTCCTGGACGCCCGCGTCGATCGTGGTGGTGTGCTGGAACCTGCCGTCCCGGAAGTAGTCGTCGGTGACGTAGGGCCGGGCCGTCTGCGCGACGAGGCCGCCGAGGCCCTCGCCCATCCCCAGGCGCAACTGCTGGAAGCGGGCCGCGACCGAGCCCTCGGTCACCCGCATGTAGGTGTCGCCGCGGGCCGGGTCGTGGAGGCTGAGGTAGGCGACGTCCGTGCCGAGCAGCGACCGGGCGCGCTGGACGATCGCCGGGAGGACGGCGTCGAGGTCCCTGAGCCCGGCCAGGTCGTGCGCGGTCTCGAAGAGCGCGGACAGTTCGGCCTCGCGCCGCCGTCGTCCCTCCAGCTCCGAACGCACGCGCAGGGCGAGCCGTTTGGCGTGTTCGAGTGCGGCGATCCGTGCGGTCGGCTCCGCAGCGGCGCGGGCCGACAGCACCGGCTCCTCATAGGCGTCGACGGCCGCGCCCCGGGCCAGGAGCTCCAGGAACGGCGCCTCGGCCGCATGGGACGAAGGCTCGGCCTCGCGGGCGGAACGCTCGGCCGACTGCACATGATCGCGGGACATGGTCACAGGATCCCCCATCGCGCGCCCGCGGCGTCAGGCCTGTGGACAACTCCGGCGCCCGGCGGCACGGGCCGGCTCAGTGCGCGGTCCAGCCACCGTCCAGCACCAGGGACGTGCCGGTCACGAACGACGCCGCCGGGCTGCACAGATACGCCATCGCCTCGGCGACCTCCGCCGGTTCGATGAGCCGTTTGACCGCGCTGTCCTTCAGGAGCACCTCGGACAGCACGCGCTCCTCGGAGATCCCGTGCGCCCTCGACTGATCGCTGAGCTGCTTCTCGACCAGGGGGGTGCGCACATAGGCGGGGTTCACGCAGTTCGAGGTGACGCCGTGCGCGGCGCCTTCGAGTGCGGCCGTCTTGGACAGCCCCTCCAGGCCGTGCTTGGCGGCGACGTAGGCGGCCTTGTAGGGCGAGGCCCGCAGCCCGTGCACCGAGGACACGTTGACGATGCGGCCCCAGCCCTGCCCGTACATATGGGGCAGGGCGCCGCGGATGAGCCGGAACGGTGCCTCCAGCATCACGGTGAGCACGGTGTGGAAGACGTCCGGCGGGAATTCCTCGATGGGCCGTACCAGTTGCATCCCGGCGTTGTTGACCAGGATGTCGGTGCCCGCGGCGGCGAGTTCGGCGGTGTCCAGGTCGGTGAGGTCGAGGACCTGCGGCTCGACCCCGCCCGGCAGGCCAACGGCTCGTTCGGCGAGTGCCTCCAGGCCCCGGACGTCCCGGTCGACCGCTCTCACCTTGGCCCCGGCGGCGGCCAGCCGCAGGACGCAGGCGCTGCCGATGCCGCCGGCGGCGCCGGTGACCAGGGCGGTGCGGCCGTCGAGGTCGAGCGGGACGGCGGGCTGAACGGGGAGGGCACTGGGCGCGGTCATGCCCCGACCCTAGGCAGCCGCCCCACCCCGCCCCATGTGGTCACAACCCACACTTCAGAGCACATTCATGGGGGTCACCCCTATGGGGCGCCCCGGTGTTCCCACCGCTCAGAGGGGGCTGGCCGAGTCGAACCAGGTGGGTCCCTCGGACAGCGCCAGCTTGATCCGGTGCAGCCCGAACTCGTTCAGGTCGGGCAGGGCGTCCACCTCGAACCAGCCCACCTCGAGCGACTCGTCGTCGTTCACCCGGGCCTCCCCGCCGACGGCACGGCAGCGGAAGGTGATGTCCATGTACTGGCACATGTCCCCGTTGGCGTACGTGACCGGTGTCAGCGCCTGGACCAGGACCACCCGCTCGACGACGCACCGCACCGCGGTCTCCTCCTCGACCTCGCGCACGGCGCACGCGGCGGGCTGCTCCCCCGGCTCCGGGATGCCGCCGATGACGGACCAGTTGCGGGTGTCGCTCCGGCGGCCCAGCAGCACTCTGCCCGCGTCGTCGAAGACGAGGGCGGTCACCCCGGGCAGCCAGAGCAGTTGCTGTCCGGCGGAGGCCCGCAGTTCGCGGATGAAGTCAGGAGTAGCCATGGGGCCGACCCTAGCGGGTCGGCCCCATGGCTCCGTGTCGCCCACGAGGGCGTTCGGCGGGCGTACGGCTACACGCCACCGGCGCGCCGGCCGCGCACACCGGCGGCGACGGCCCAGCCGAGCCCGCCGGCCGCCACGAGGACGAGGGCGATCTCGGGCAGGATGCCCAGCCGGGTGGCGGGCGTCTCGGAGGAGCGCAGCGGCACCTTCTGCACCAGTGAGTCGGCCACGAACATGCCGGTCTTCTGGGCGATCTTCCCGTCCGGCATGATGACCGCGCTGACTCCGCTGGTCACCGGGACGGTGACGGTGCGGCTGTGCTCGACGGCGCGGACCCGGGACATGGCGAGCTGCTGGTAGGTCATCTCGCTGCGGTCGAAGGTGGCGTTGTTGCTCGGCACGGAGATCATCTGGGCGCCGTGGGTGACGGTGTCGCGCACGGCCCAGTCGAAGGCCGCCTCGTAACAGGTGGCGAGTCCGACCTCGGAGCCGTCCATGTCGAACACACCCGGCTCGCTGCCCCGGCTGAAGTCCTGGCGGATCATCGACGTCCAGTCCTTGTTGATCGCGCCGATGAGCGAACGCAGCGGGAGGTACTCGCCGAACGGCTGGATCTGCCGCTTGTCGTACGTGTCCAGCGGACCCTTCTCCGGGTCCCAGAGGATCTGCTCGTTGAAGACCTTGCCGTCCCGCTCGACGACACCGCCGACCGAGATCGGCGCGCCGATCCGCTTCGCCGCCGTCTCGATGACGGCGGCCGCGTCGGGGTTGGCGAGCGGGTCGATGTCGGAGGAGTTCTCCGGCCACAGCACGAAGTCGGGCCGGGGCACCTTGCCCGCCTCGACCTCGGCGGCCAGCCGCTCCGTCTCGCGCGCGTGGAAGTCGAGCACCGCGCGGCGCTGGGCGTTGAACTCCAGGCCGAGCCGCGGGACGTTGCCCTGGATGACGGCGACGGTCGCCGTGCCGTCCTCGGCCTTGTCGCTGACCAGCGGGCGGGCGGCCACCGCGCCCGCCACCGGCACGGCCACGCTCAGCAGGGCCACGGCGGCGGCGGAGCGCCGCACGGTACCGGTGCCGCGGGCCGCGACGGCCAGCCGCACGGCCTCGCACAGGCCGAAGCCGCACAGCACGACCGCGAAGCCGAGCACCGGGGTGCCGCCGACCGCCGCGAGCGGCAGGAAGACGCCGTCCGCCTGCCCGAACGCGATCTTGCCCCAGGGGAAGCCGCGGAAGGGCACCCGCGCGCGTACCGCCTCACCGGCGATCCACAGCGCGGCCGCCCACACCGGCCAGGCGGGCAGTCTGGACACCGCGGCGACGCCCACGCCGACCAGCCCGACGAACAGGGCCTCGATCGCGACCAGGGCGAGCCAGGGGCCGGGGCCGACCTCGACACCGGTCCACACCAGCAGCGGCAGCAGGAAGCCGAGGCCGAAGAGGTAGCCGAGGCCCAGTGCCGCCTTCCAGCTCCGGCCGCGCAGCACCCAGCCGAAGACGGCGAAGGCCGGCAGGGCCAGCCACCACAGGGGGCGTGGGGGGAAGCTGACATAGAGCAGCACTCCGGAGAGCGCCGCGACGACGGCCGGGACGAGGCGCAGGAGCCGACGGCCGCGCGCTGCGGGCGCGGCCGGGGGTTCCAGCTGGTCCGACTGGCCTACTGAGGTTGCGGTCACGGTCACTCCGGGAGTGTACGGCCGCTGACCTCGGCGTCCACAACACGGGCCGGATGCGGGACCGGCCCGGACCCGGTCCGTGAGCGGCCGCGCGGGGCATCGCTCGTACCCCTTGCCGCAACGTTCCTGCGGGGCGCCGCACAGCTCATCCACAAACCGGCCATCAGCCGTTACGGTGGCCGAAGTCTCCGCCGCGGGGCCGGTCACGGTCGGCGCGGAGGCGGTCGTGCGGCGGGGGCCGGGCGACGGGACTGTCACGGGTCGGGGGCGGCCGGGTGCGGGGGGACGGGGTGGGGTTCACGGGGAGGGCGTCCGCTGCCGGTCCGGCGGCGGACGGCGAGAGACGCAACGCGTCCGACGGGGTGGGCGTCGTGGTGCTCGGGGCCTGCGCCGCCTGGTCCCTGCTGACGGCGGCCGCGCACGACGGCCGCCCGGAAGGGGTGCTGCTCGCGGTGCTCGCCGTGGCGGCGGGCCATGCCGCCGGGCGGATCTTCGGGGCGCTGCTGCCGGTGGCGGCACCCTGCGCCGGGGCGCTGGCCGGGCTGGCCCTGACCCTGACCGTGCCGCATCTCGCGCCCGGACCGCAGATCGTCGCACCGCTCGGACCCGCCGGAGCGACCGCGGCCCTGCTGACCCTCTCGGCCGGCGCCGCGTGCTGCGCCGCCTGGGCCGCGCCCGCCCCGGCCGCACGGCTGGCGGCGTGCCTGCTGGCCGCCGGGATCACCGTGACCGCGGCCGTCCGGGGCTCGGTCGTCGGCGCCGCCGCCTGCGCCGCGGTGCTGCTGTGCTCGCTCGCCGCGGGCCGCACGCGCCGGGGTGCCGGCATCGCGGTCCTGGCTCTGGCCGCCGCCGGGGTCACCGGTCTGACCTGGGCGGTCGCCGGGAGCGCGCTGCCGGACGGGCTCGCCTCGGCACTGGAGGGCGGGCTGACGACGCACCGGATCGAGCTGTGGCACGACGCCCTGCACCTGGCGGGCCGGGAGCGCGCGCTGGGCGTGGGCCCGGGACGCTTCGGCGACCTCAGCGCGACGGCGACCGCCGCGACGCCGTCCGACGGGAAGCCGCACTCGGCGCCGTTGCAGCTGGCCGCCGAGCAGGGCGTGGTCGGTGTGGCCCTGCTCGCGGCCGCCTACTGCTGGATGCTCGGCGCGCTGTGGCGCTCACCGCGTCCCACGCCCGTCGTACTGACCGCGGGCGCGGCGCTGACGGCGCTGGCGGCCATCGCCTCGGTGGGCGACGCGCTGAGCTTCACCGCGGTGTCGGTCGGCGCGGGGCTCCTGGCCGGGCTGGCCACGGCACGGCCGCTGGCCCACGAGCCCACGCCGGACGAGTCGGACGAGTCGGACGAGTCGGACGAGTCGTCGGTACGCGCGCGGGGTGGCCGGCCGGCCCCATGAGCGGGTCGCGTGCCCGGCGCACCGGTCCCGGTGCGTCCGCGCGTGCTCAGTGCAGCGGGCCGTGCGCGTTGGAGCGCAGCCGGTCCCGGATGACCAGTACGGCCGCTTCGGCGTCGTCCACGGTGATCGTGAAGGTGTGCCCGTCCCACAGCCGCAGCACCACGCCCTCACCCCGGCGCACCACGACCGCGGTGCCCTTCTCGGGCCGCCAGCGGTAACCCCAGCCGCCCCAGTGGCGCGGGGTGACGAGCGGGGCGAAGTCGGCACCGGCCACCTGCGCCAGCGGGATGCGGCGGCGCGGCACGCCGATGTGACCGCACCGCACCTCCAGGGACTCCCTGTCGAGCTTCAGGTCGACGTGCACGAAGGCGAGGGTGCCGAAGAGGACGAGCAGACCGGCCGCGATGCAGCCGACCACGGCCGCGGCGAGCGCGGCCGTGCCGGAGGTCCACGCGGAGTCGACGGCCAGTTCGACGCCGAGCGCCATGCAGGCGGCACCGGCGAGCGCCAGCAGCCACTGGAAGCGGTTGGTGGCGCGCCCGGTCCAGATGTCCGGGTGCGGGGTGTCCACGTCCTGGGGGTGGTCCCTCATGGCAATGAGGTTACTCAGGTTTCACCGCGCGGGTACTGCGTCGCGCAGGTTGACTCCGCCGGCCGGGGGAGGTCGCGGAGCGTGGGCGTCCGTCCGTCGCGAAACCGGCTCGTCCGTCAGGAAGCGGGGCTGGTCACCTGCAACAGCCGCCCCTCGGCGTACGCCAGCGCGGGCTTGGGCAGCGTGCCCTCGCGGCCGCTGAGCAGCACCGTCACGGAACCGACCGCCGGCGCCCCGGGGGCGGGGGCCCCACCGATGCGGCGCAGGGCCTGCGCGGCCACGGCACCGGCGGAGCCGTGCAGGACGAGCGGCGGGAGACCGGGGCGCTGCACGGCGGCGCGGATGCGGTCGGCGACCAGTTCGTAGTGGGTGCAGCCGAGGACCACGGTCGTGACGTCCGCGGGGGTCAGCGCGGCGGCCGCGGCGACTGCGGCGTCGACGGCCGCCTCGTCGGCGTGCTCCACGGCTTCGGCCAGTCCCCAGCACGGCACCTCCGCGACGGCCACCCCGTCGGCGAAGTCCCGGATGAGCCCCCGCTGGTAGGGGCTGCCGGTGGTGGCGGGCGTGGCCCAGATCGCGACCGGGCCGCCGCCCGCGGCGGCGGGCTTGATCGCGGGGACCGTGCCGATGACCGGGATACCGGGTTCGAGACGGGTGCGCAGGGTGTCCAGCGCGTGCACGGTGGCGGTGTTGCAGCCGACGATGAGGGCGTCCGGCCCGTGCGCGGCGGCGGCCTCCGCGACGGCCAGGGCGCGCCCGGTGAGATCCTGCGGGGTACGCGGACCCCAGGGCATGCCGTCGGGGTCGAGGGAGAGAACCAGATCCGCGTCGGGCCGCAGACGCCGTACCGCGGCGGTGGCCGCCAGCAGGCCGATTCCGGAGTCCATGAGCGCGATCTTCACCCGGCCACGATAGACGATGGGCTGCTGCGCGCCCCTGCCGTGGGGCAGACTGCGCGGGTGAGCGCCATCACGTGCATCGCCGCCGCTTCTCTCGCCTCCTGGCTGTGGCTGCTGCTCTTCCAGGGCTTCTTCTGGCGTACGGACGTCCGGCTCCCCGCCCTGCGGGATCCGCGGACGTGGCCGCCCGTCTGCGTCGTCGTACCGGCGCGCGACGAGGCCGCGATGCTTCCGTCGAGCCTGCCGTCGCTGCTCGCCCAGGACTACCCGGGCCGGGTGGAGATCTTCCTCGTCGACGACGGCAGCCGGGACGGGACCGGGGACCTGGCGCGCGAACTGGCGCGACGGCACGGCGGGCTGCCGCTGACGGTGGATTCACCGGGCGAGCCGCCCGCGGGCTGGACGGGCAAGCTCTGGGCGGTGCGTCACGGCATCGCCCTGGCACGCACGCGTGAGCCCGCCTACCTCCTGCTCACGGACGCCGACATCGCCCATGCGCCGGACAGTCTGCGCCGGCTGGTGGCCGGTGCCCGCACCGGAGGCTTCGACGTCGTCTCGCAGATGGCGCGGCTGCGGGTGGAGAGCCCGTGGGAGCGGCTCGTCGTGCCCGCCTTCGTCTACTTCTTCGCCCAGCTCTATCCGTTCCGCCGGATCAGCAAGAGGAACAAGGACAACGCCTACGACGCGGACGAAGGAGGAACGGCCGGCGAGAACGAGAAGAAGGGGAGGAGGAAGAGGACCGGGACGGCGGCCGCGGCGGGCGGCTGCGTCCTGCTGAGCGCCGAGGCCGCGCGGCGGGCCCGGATCCCGGACTCCATCCGGCACGCCGTCATCGACGACGTCGCCCTCGCGCGGGCCGTCAAGCGCACCGGGGGCCGGGTCTGGCTCGGGCTGGCCGACGGCGTGGACAGCGTGCGCCCCTATCCGAAGCTGCGCGACCTGTGGCGGATGGTCTCGCGCAGCGCCTACGCGCAACTGCGCCACAGCCTCCTTCTGCTGGCCGGTACGGTCGGCGGACTGGCGCTGGTGTACCTGGCGCCGCCCGTCACCCTGGTCGTGGGGGCGGCCGCGGGCGACCCCGCGGCCGCCGTGCTGGGCGGTACGGCCTGGCTGGTGATGGCCGGGACGTACGTACCGATGCTGCGTTACCACCGGCAGTCGCGGTGGCTGGCTCCGCTGCTGCCGTTCACCGCGTTCCTGTACCTGCTGATGACGGTCGATTCCGCGGTGCAGCACTACCGGGGGCGGGGTGCCGCCTGGAAGGGCCGCACCTACCCGCGTCCCGAGGCCGTCGCCGACGAGGGCTGATCCGCCCGCGCCCCCGCGCCCGCGCCCGCGCCTCCGCCCCGGACAGGCCTCTCCTACTTCCGGCCGGGCGTCCAGTCCATGCCCCATCCGTAGGTCTGGTCGACGGTCCGCTGCGGGCTCACCCCGCGTCTGGGCACCAGGTAGCGGGCCTCGCGCTGGACGACCAGGTCACCGCCGTTGTTGGTGATGAGGGCGAGCGCGCACACCGTGGAGGGGACGGTGCACTCGTCGAGCGAGAAGTCGATCGGGGCGCCGTACTGCGGGGTGAGGGTGACCGTCGCGTGCAGGTCCGCGAAGGAGCGGGCACCCTCGTAGATCGTCACGAAGACGAGGATCCGCCGGAAGTCGCGCGCGTGGTCGAGGTTGATCGTGAGGTTCTCGCCGCTCGCCGTGGCGCCGGTGCGGTCGTCGCCGTCGAGGTGGATGTACGGCGGCCGGTCCAGGGCTCCGAACGCGTTGCCGAGTGCCTGTACGACCCCCTTGCGGCCGTCGGCGAGTTCGAACAGGGCGCACAGGTCGAGGTCGAGGTCCGCGTGCATGGCGACGGCCCGGCCGCGCTTGCTGCCCCAGCCCGAGAACTGCTTGCGCACCTCCCAGTTGAGGTTCACGCGCATGGCGCCCGAGGTGCCGCCCTGCTTGGTCAGCGAGACCGACGGCGTGGCCTTCGTGAGGGTGACCTTGGACAGCCGGACCGGCTGGGCGGGGGGCGGCGGGGCCTGGTGGGCCGGCGGCGGCACGGTCACCGGCAGGGCTACCGGCGGCGGGGGCGTCGTGGTCACCGGGGGGACCGTCGGCGGCGGGGCCACGGGCATCGGAGGGGCCGCGGGCGGCGCGCCGAACGGGTTCAGCGGGGTGACGAGGGTCGGATCCCGGGGGGCGGGAGCCGAGGGCGCAGGGACGGGGGCCGGCGCGGAGGCCGGGTGCTGCGGTTCGTCCACGGTGATGCCGAAGTCCGTCGCCAGTCCCTCCAGCCCGCTGCCGTAGCCCTGGCCGACGGCACGGAACTTCCAGGCGCCCTGGCGCCGGTAGAACTCGCCCAGCACGAACGCCGTCTCGACGGTCGCGCCCGTGCTGTCGAAACGCGCGTGGACCGTCCCCCGCTCCGCGTCCCGGACCTCGATGTACAGACCGGGGATCCGCCCGAACGTGCCGCCGTCGGCGGAGGCGGCGAGGACCACGGTCTCGACGGCGGGCTCCACGCGCGCGAGGTCGACGAGGAGGGTGTCGGTCACCCGGCCGCCGGCGTCCTGGCGCTTCCCCTCGTGCCGGACGGCGCCGGAGGAGTGCACGGGCTGGTTGTAGAAGACGAAATCCCCGTCGGAGCGGACCTTGCCGCCGACCAGCAGGAGCGCCGAGGCGTCGGCGTCCGGAACCCCGGGACCGGCTCCCCAGCCCAATTCGACGCGCAGTGCCGTCGTCGGCACCGGCGTATTGGATCCTTTCGACATTGACATGTCCGCCCCCATCACGTCCCACTCGCCGGGCCGGGTCCCGGCCCCCATCGGGTTGTCTACGGAACCAACCTATTCCGCGCGGTGGCGAACTCCCATGGAGAGGCGGAAACCCGGGAGGTCAACCACCGGTAACCCCTCCGGAACTCGGGCTTTACACGATCGGCACCACGCTTGGTGCCCCTTTTCCCCATGTTCGCTCGCATTGGGGATCCCAGGTCACTACGGACGCGGAAAACAACCCTCTTATCGGTCTCCCCAACCAGCACATCGTGGGCTTAACTTATGTGCCATGACCTCCCCCCGCTCCACCTATGGCGGCGGCTACTACTCCGCCTCCTTCCCGGACACCCCGATCTACGACTCGCTCGTGGCCGAACGGGGCACTCCGCAGATCGCCCCGATCCGGGTCCCCGCCGCGTACGACACGGGCAGCAGCTTCCCGTCGATGGGCAGCAACCTGCCCGCGCTCCCCTCGGCGCTGCCCGCCCTGCCTCCGGCACCCTCCCAGCCGAGCTACGGCTACCCGCAGGCGCAGCAGCCCTCCCCGCTGCAGCAGGCGCCCGCGGCGTACGTCCCGCAGCAGGCGGCGCCCCGCGGCTACCCCGGTCCGCAGCCGCAGCAGCCCCGCCCGGTCCAGGCCGGCATGGGCTACGAGGCCATGCGTCCCGCGGCCGCCCGGCCCGCTCCGGCTCCCTACCAGGATCCGTACGGCAACCAGCAGCAGTACCGCGGCGGCTACTGATCCGTTCCTGACCCGTCGGTGCCACCTGGCACGATGGGAATCATGGAGAAAGCGGACCTGCGGTCGATTCACGTTCATCCGGTCAAGGCGTTCCGGGCGCTGTCGCTCCGGGAAGCCGTCGTGGAGCCCTGGGGGCTGGCCGGGGACCGACGCTGGGTATTGATCGACGACGGGGGAAAGGTCGTCACCCAACGCCAGCAGCCGCGCCTCGCACAGGCCGCCGCCGAGCTCGTGCCCGGCGGCGTCCTGCTGTCCGCGCCCGGCCTCGAAGCGCTGACCGTCCCTCAGCCGGAACCGGCCGGGACGGTGCCGGTCGAGATATTCCGCGACAAGGTGGAGGGCGTGCTCGCCGGCCCCGCCGCCCACGCATGGTGCAGCGCCTTCCTCGACGCAGACGTGCGTCTCGTACACATGGACGACCCGGCCGTGCGCCGCCCGGTCGACCCCGATTTCGCGCTGCCCGGGGAGACGGTCTCCTTCGCCGACGGCTTCCCGCTGCTGGTCACCACGACCGCCTCCCTCGACGCCCTCAACACGCTGATCGCGCAGGGCCGCCACGCCGCCGAGGGCCCGCTGCCCATGAACCGCTTCCGGCCGAACCTCGTGGTGTCCGGGACCACCGCCTGGGCCGAGGACGGATGGCGCCGCATCGCCGTCGGCGAGGTGACCTTCCGGGTCGCCAAGAAGTGCGCGCGCTGCGTCGTGACCACCACCGACCAGGCCACCGGTGGACGCGGCAAGGAACCGCTGCACACCCTGGGCCGGCACCGCCGCATCGACGGCGGCCTGATCTTCGGCCAGAACCTGGTGCCCGAGTCCCCCGGCACGCTCCGGGTCGGCGACCCGGTCACGGTCCTCGACTGAGCGGCCGGCTCCGGGAGGACCGCTTCACGGAGGCGCCTCCGCCGCCTGCCCGCCTGCCCGCCTGGACACCTGCACGCTTCGTCGACTCCTCGCGGGCTCGCGGGATGCCTGCGTGGTTCGGGAACCCTGCGCCGGGACGCGCTCGTTGGGATTTTCGCGAGCAGTTCATGCAAGGCCCCGGCCGGAGGTGACTTCGCTCTCTTCGACCGGACGCACGCGTGAACGCCGCGCACGGGGATATCAGGGAGCGGGAAGGGGGGCGTCACGGTGCGAGCGATCGGCGGGCTCTGGCGTTGGCGGCACAATCCGCTGCGGCGCGCGACCGACCTGGCGGAGGCCTGGCTCGCGCTCGTGGCCCTGCTGTTCGTCCTGGTCGTCGCGCCGGTGACCGGGTTCCTCGTCGGTGGTACCGCCCAGGACGCCCTCCAGCGGGCGGTCCGTTCCCAGCACGCCTCGCGGTACGTGGTGACGGCCACCGTGGTGCGCCGGCTGACCCGTTCCGCGCTGGAGGCCGACCCGGAGACCTCCGCGCTGCGCGACAGCCGCAGCCGGGTGACCGCCGACTGGAGAGCGCCGGACGGCACCGCGCGCCACGGCCCGGTCGTCACGACCCTCAAGTCCCCGCACCGCGGCGACCACTTCACGCTGTGGACCGACGCGCACGGCACCCTCGTGGCCCGCCCGCTGGACTCGACGACGGCGACGACGCACGCCGTCCTCGCCGGACTGGGCACGGCCATGCTGACCGTGGGTCTCGTCGAGGGCATGAGACGGCTCGTCCTGTGGCGCATGGTCCGCCGCCGGTACGCGCGTTGGGACCGGGCCTGGCTGCGGGCGGGCCCGGACTGGGGCCGGACCGGCACCGGCAGCTGAGGGCGCGTCGTCGGCCCGGCCGCCTTCGGCCTCTGGTCAACCCACCGTGCGCGCGCACGCTACGGTGGACCGGCCGATACTTCGGCATCGACCCGCGTACGACGAGGTGGGGGCACGGCAACGCCATGGCACAGGGCACGGTCCAGGTGACGCACACCGGTACTTCGAGGTGGCGGCGCCGCACAGGCGAGTACGCCTCGCTCGCCGCGGCCCTGGAGGCCGCGGCCGAAGGTGACGTCCTCACCATCGCCCCGGGCACCTACCGGGAGAACCTCGTCGTCGACCGGGCGGTGACGCTGCGCGGTCCCGAGGGGGCGGCCGGCTCGGTGCGGCTCGCGCCCCTGGACGGGGTGCCGCTGACGGTGCGCGCGTCGGCGGTGGTCCAGGACCTGCACGTGGAGGGGCAGGACGCGGCGGCACCGGCGCTGCTGGTCGAGGACGGCGCGCCGGAGCTGCACGACGTCCGGATCGTCACCCGCTCCGCGGCCGGCATAGAGGTGCGCGGCGGCGCCCGGCCCACCGTGCGGCGCTGCACCGTCGACAACCCGGCGGGCATCGGCATCGCCGTGGTCGACGGCGGGGGCGGGGTGTTCGAGGACTGCGAGGTCGTCGCCTCGGGCCAGTCCGGCGTGCTGGTGCGCGCGGCCGGCCATCCACGCCTCGAGCGCTGCCGGGTGCACCACACCTCGGGTGCGGGACTGAGCGTCACCGGGGACAACTCGGCGCTGGAGGCGGTGGGCTGCGAGGTCTACGAGGTGCGGGGCAGCGGTGTGCAGGTCACCGCGCGGGCCACCGCCCACCTCACGGACTGCGATGTGCACCGCACCACGGCCGACGGCGTCACCCTGGACACCGACGCGGTGCTGACGCTCGCCGACTGCCGGATCCACGACATCCCCGAGAACGCGGTCGACCTGCGTTCCCGCTCCGTGCTGACGCTGACCCGCACGACGGTGCGCCGGTTCGGCCGCAACGGGCTGTCGGTGTGGGACCCGGGCACGCGCGTGGACGCCAACCAGTGCGAGATCTTCGACAGCACCGGCGACTACCCGGCCGTGTGGGTCAGCGACGGCGCGACCGTGGTCCTCGACTCCTGCCGGGTGCACGACGTGCCGGACGCGCTGTTCGTCCTGGACCGCGGCTCGCGCGCGGACGTCGTCGACAGCGATCTCTCCCAGGTCCGCAACACCGCCGTGTCGGTCAGCGACGGGGCCACCGCACAGCTCGACGACTGCCGGATCCGGGACGCGGCGACCGGGGCCTGGTTCCGTGACCACGGCAGCGGCGGCACCCTCAACAACTGCACCGTGGACGGCACCCAGACCGGCGTGATCGTCACCAAGGGCGCCGACCCCACCATCGAGCGGTGCACCGTCGACTCGCCCGCGGAGGCCGGGTTCTACGTCTCGGCGGGCGGCCGGGGCAGCTTCCTGGACTGCCGGGTCACGGGCAGCGCCGGCTACGGCTTCCACGTGCTCGACGGCTGCCGTACGACGCTGCGCAAGTGCCGTACCGAGCGCTGCGCGCGCGGCGGGTACGAGTTCGCGGAGGCCGGCCCGGACTCCGCGCCCGGCTCGGGCCCGGTCGTCGAGGACTGCACGAGCGACGAGAGCGCGGGGGTGCGGGCGCCCAGGGCACCGGAGCCGGAGCAGACCGTGCAGCAGACGGCGGCACGGTCCACGGGCCTGCTCGGCGCCATCCCCGGCCAGCGCGTCACCGAGCAGGAGCCGCTGGTCCCCGCCGCGCCGCCGGAGCAGCGCACGCGCACCTCCACGGCCGTGCTCGGTGAACTCGACGCGCTGGTGGGTCTGGACAGCGTCAAGCGCGAGGTGCGGGCCCTCACCGACATGATCGAGGTGGGCAGGCGCCGCAGGGAGGCCGGGCTGAAGGCCGCCTCCGTCAAGCGTCACCTCGTCTTCACGGGCTCCCCCGGCACCGGGAAGACGACGGTCGCCCGCCTCTACGGCGAGATCCTCGCCTCCCTCGGTGTGCTGGAGCGGGGGCATCTGGTCGAGGTGTCCCGCGTCGACCTGGTCGGCGAGCACATCGGTTCCACGGCGATCCGCACCCAGGAGGCGTTCGAACGGGCGCGCGGTGGGGTGCTGTTCATCGACGAGGCGTACGCGCTCTCCCCGGAGGACTCCGGCCGTGACTTCGGCAAGGAGGCCATCGACACCCTGGTGAAGCTGATGGAGGACCACCGGGACGCGGTGGTGGTGATCGTCGCCGGGTACACGGCCGAGATGCAGCGGTTCCTGTCGGTCAACCCCGGTGTGGCGTCCCGCTTCTCCCGGACCATCACCTTCAGCGACTACGGCCCGGGGGAACTGCTGCGGATCGTGGAGCAGCAGGCCGAGGAGCACGAGTACCGGTTGGCGTCGGGCACCGCGCAGGCCCTGCTGAAGTACTTCGCGGACCTGCCCAAGGGTCCCGCTTTCGGCAACGGCCGTACGGCCCGGCAGACGTTCGAGGCGATGGTGGAACGGCATGCGGGCCGGGTCGCCCAGGTCGCGGAGCCGAGCACGGACGACCTGACCCTGCTCTACGCGGAGGACCTGCCCGAACCGTCCTGAGGCGGGCCGCCGGTGGGACGCGGGCCCGGCACGTCCGGCCGCAACCGGGCCAGCAACCGCTGCCGTTCCCGCGCGAACACCGGGTCGGCCTGGTAGTCGGAGTGTCCGAGGACGGGTGCGGGCAGCGGGTGCCGGTCGGTGCGGCCGTACGCCATCGGGTCCTTCAGCGGCGCGCGGTCCACTTCGGGGCCGCAGTCGCCGGGCAGGCGCACCGGGCCGCCGATGGGGTCGGTGAGGCGGTAGAGGTTGCGCCAGCAGGCCACCTCCCGGTGCAGTGAGCTCAGCGCCCCTGGTCCGAAGTGGGCCTGGAACCACCGGCCGTAGAGCCGCTCGAGCGGGGAGCCGTAGGTCAGCAGGGCGACCCGGCCGCGCTCGGACGGTCTCAGCTGCCAGAGGGCGGCGGCCGCGAGCACGCTGCCCTGCGAGTGCCCGGAGATCACCAGGCGGCCGCCCGTGTCGCGGGTCCAGGTGGCCATCCGCCAGGTCAGGTCGGGGACGGCGCGCTCGGCGTAGCAGGGCGGGGCGAAGGGGTGGGCGGCGCGCGGCCAGAACGTGCCGACGTCCCACAGGATCCCGATGGTGCGCCGGGCGGTGGCGTCCTTGTAGGCGCGTCGGCCCCAGGTCACGAAGACGATGAAGCCCAGTCCGATCAGCCAGGAGCCGAGTGCCTGCGCGGCGTCGGCGGCGCCGTGCACCGGGGCGGGTGTGCCGTCGGCGGCGCCTGCCGGGGTCCGTCCCGTGCTCAGGGCGCCGACGAGGGCCGCGGTGCCCAGCAGCAGGGTGGTGCCCGCGGTGACGGCGACGACGAGGGGGCCCCGGTCGGTGAGGGAGGCCATCGCGCGGGCGTCGGCGATACGACGGGTGCGGGCCGGGTCCTTGGTCTCCGCGGGATAGTCGCGCTCGACGGCCGCCCGTTCGGCCCGGCGCAGCCGCAAGGCGGTGCGGCCCAGCCCGCCGCACAGCACGAGCAGGACCGCGAGCAGCCCGGGGATGACGGACGCCTGCCAGGTCAGCAGGACCGGCGGTCCGGGGATCGAGGCCTTGGTGCCGTCCAGCCAGTCGGCGACCCGCTGGGACACGCCACCGGACATCACCCCGCCCAGGGCGCAGGCCAGCAGCGCGACGGCGGGTCCGGCCAGGCCGCGCAGCACGGTGCGCGGGGCGGGGTCGCTGCGGTACAGGACGTGGGCGACCGCGGCGAGCGCGAGGACGATCAGGCCCTGGGCGAGGGCGAGGGTGCCGAAGGCCGCGTCGCCGGCCAGCCGCCCGTGCGAGCGCCAGTGCGGGCGCTCCCAGCCCGCGTACACCAGGGTGAGCAGGAGCAGGGTGAGGGCGGCGGGCGGGAGTCGGCGCACGAGGTGCCCGTCGAGGGCCCGGTCGAGGCGGTGCTCGCTGCGGCCCCGGCGGCAGACGACCTGGACCACGGCGGCCGCCGCGGCCACGAGGGCAGCCTCCAGGAGCCGACCGAGCGTGTCCAGGGCGGCCGGTCCGCCCGGCTGCCGGTCGAAGCGGGCGGCGGGCGCGGCCACCGCCGCGGCGACCGTGAGCAGTCCGGCGGCGGTGTGCGCCGCGCGCAGCCGGGCCACCAGCCGGCGTCCGTACCAGAAGCCGGGCCGGCCCAGCGCGGTGCGGTCGGCGCGCGCCTCGGGTCCGGCGGCGTGGACGAGGGGCTGCTGGGACTCGTACGCGCTCCAGGTGCGGTGGGAGAGATACCAGAGCAGGGCGGTGAGGGCGGCGGGGAGCACGGCGGCGAGGGCGAGTCTGCGGCCGGGGCGGCTCCACCAGCCGTCGTCCGGGCCGGTGGCGGCCAGGAAGCCCAGCCAGGAGTGGCGTGCGGCGCAGGCGGGGGTGCCCGCGCACTGCCAGGCCGTGAGGTCGAGGGCGACCTCGCAGACGGCCGCGACCAGCAGCACGGTCAGGGTGAGGGCGGCGAGGCGCACCAACAGCCCGTAGAGGCGTACCGCGCGCGGGCGGCCCCGGGCGCCGGGGCGCATCCAGTGGGCGAGGTTGACCACCATGAACGGCAGCAGCAACAGCCACAGCGCGCGGGTGCCGTCGCCGGAGGTGAGGTTGGACCAGACGTAGGCCTCGGGCACCGGGCCGGGGCGGCCCTCGCCGGGGCCGCGCTCGGCGTCGACGTCCTCGGCCCGCCGGTACACGGCCGCGGTGTCGTCGCCGGTGACGCGCACGGTGCGCGGGTCGTTCAGCATCTTCTCGGGTGTGGCCCCGCCGACCCCGTGGACCAGGAGTTCCAGGGCGGGGCGCGGTGTCCCGGGCCGTGCGGCGGGGGCTGCCGCCGTCTCGGTGCCGGTGCGCTCCCGCGCGGGGTCGTGGGGAGCCTCCTGCGCACGCTCCCGCGTGGGCTCCGTACGCTCCCGCGCGGGGTCCTGTGCGCGCTCCGGCGGATGGTCCTGTGTTCTCTCCTGCGCACGCTCCACTGTTCGCACTTCCCCCGTGACGCACCGTCGGCAGCTCTCCGTGCGGCCTCAAGGATCGCCGCTCCGGGCGTGTCGCACACCTCCTGTCGCCGAATCTCCCCGATACGTGTGACAAGCGGGACGGCTCCGCGCTTCTGCATGGCATGCGCGCGTCGGTACGGGTGGTGGCGCACCCCCGGGGCCCACATGCGAGGATGAGACGCCCGCGCATCGTGGACGGGACGAATGTCCTTGTCGGAGCAGGTATGCGGGCCTGTCGGACGGCCTAGGCGAAAGGACCGGAGCGTACGTGAGTGAGAATCAGAACCTCCTCGCGGAGCAGCGGCGCGCCCTGATCCTGGACGAGGTCCGGCGCCGTGGCGGGGTCCGGGTCAACGAACTGACCCGCAAGCTGGGCGTGTCGGACATGACGGTACGGCGTGACCTGGACGCACTGGCCCGGCAGGGCGTCGTGGAGAAGGTGCACGGCGGCGCCGTGCCGGTGGTCGAGGCGAGCACGCACGAACCGGGCTTCGAGGCCAAGTCGGGCCTGGAGCTGAACGCGAAGGAAGACATCGCGCGCGCCGCCGCCGACTTGGTGGCCCCGGGCTCGGCGATCGCGCTCTCGGGCGGTACGACGACGTACGCGCTGGCGCACCGCCTGGTGGACGTGCCCGACCTCACGGTCGTGACGAACTCGGTGCGGGTCGCGGACGTCTTCCACGTGGCGCAGCGCACCTCGGGCCAGCGGCAGGGCACGGCGACGGTGGTGCTGACCGGCGGGGTGCGCACACCGTCGGACTCGCTCGTGGGGCCGGTGGCCGACCAGGCGATCGCGGCGCTCCACTTCGACGTGCTGTTCCTCGGCGTGCACGGGATATCGGTCGAGGCCGGTCTGTCGACGCCGAACCTGGCGGAGGCCGAGACCAATCGGCGTCTGGTGCAGTCGGCGCGGCGGGTCGTCGTGGTCGCCGACCACACCAAGTGGGGCACGGTGGGCCTGAGTTCGTTCGCGGCGCTGGACCAGGTGGACACCTGGGTGACCGACTCGGGGCTGCCGGCCCGGGTCCGCACGGAGATCGCGGAGCACGTACGGCGCCTGGTGGTGGCCGGCGAGCCGGACGAACCCGACGAGGATGCAGACATCTGACGGTACGCCAGCTAGGGTGGCTGCCCGTTCGACCGCCCGCTGCCTTCCGACCCCCGACAAGGAGGGCCCGTCGATGGCTCGCCGTCTGCGCCCGGTGGGGCTCGACCACGTCGAGACCGCGCCCCTGCGTCTGGTCTTCACCCGGGACATCACCGCCCCGCCCGAGCAGGTCTACAAGGCGCTCGCCGAGGACGTGCCCGGCTGGGCCGAGTGGTTCCCGGCGGTGACGCTCGCCCGGCCGACCGACGGCGGCGCGGGACGGGAGATACGGCTCAAGGGCGGCGGGCACTTCCGGGAGACGGTGCTCGCGGCCGAGGGCCCCGAGGTCTATGCCTACCGGGTGGACTCGGCCAACGCGCCGGGCGTCCGGGCCCTGGTCGAGGAGTGGCGGCTGACCCCGGTGGGCACCGGCACCCGCGTGCGGTGGACGTTCGCCGCGGACGGCAACGCGGCGTTCCGGCTCGTACTGCGGCTGGCCCGGCCGGGACTCGGGAAGGCCTTCCGGGACGCGGTGGGGACGCTGGACCGGCGGTTGGCCGCGTAGGGCCTCTCGTTCGGACCGCCCGACGGCCGGTGGGGCGTGGCCGACCGGCCGCGGGGGCTCAGTCCGGCCAGACGCCCGTCCTCAGCAGGGACTCGATCGCCGCCGTGTACGGCGTGATGTCCAGACCCTGTTCGGCCAGCCACTCGTCCGCGTAGTACTTGTCGAGGTAGCGGTCCCCGGGGTCGCACAGCAGCGTCACCACGCTCCCCCTGCGCCCCTCGGCCGCCATCTCGGCGACGATCTTCAGGGCGCTCCACAGCCCGGTCCCGGTGGAACCGCCCGCCTTGCGGCCGATGACCTGCTCCAGGGCGCGCACGGCGGCGACGCTCGCCGCGTCGGGGACCTTCATCATGCGGTCGACGGCGCCGGGCACGAAGCTCGGTTCCATGCGGGGACGGCCGATGCCCTCGATGCGCGAGCCGCGGTCGCAGGTGACGTCCTGGTCCCCGGTGGTCCAGCCCTCGAAGAAGCAGGAGTTCTCCGGATCGGCGACACAGATGCGGGTGTCGCGCTGGGTGTAGTGGACGTAGCGGGCCAGGGTCGCGGAGGTGCCGCCGGTACCGGCCGTGGCGACGATCCACGCCGGCTCCGGGAACCGCTCCAACTCCAGCTGGCGGAAGATGGATTCGGCGATGTTGTTGTTGCCCCGCCAGTCCGTGGCCCGCTCGGCGTAGGTGAACTGGTCCATGTAGTGTCCGCCGGTCTCCGCCGCGAGGCGCGCCGACTCCTCGTACATCCGGCGCGAGTCGTCGACGAAGTGGCACCGGCCGCCGTGGAACTCGATCAGCCGGCACTTCTCGGCGCTCGTCGTGCGCGGCATGACCGCGATGAACGGCACCCCGATCAGGTTCGCGAAGTACGCCTCGGAGACGGCCGTCGAGCCGCTGGACGCCTCGATCACCGGGCGGCCCGGCCGGATCCAGCCATTGCACAGACCGTAGAGGAACAACGAGCGGGCCAGACGGTGCTTGAGGCTGCCGGTGGGGTGGGTCGACTCGTCCTTCAGATAGAGGTCGATGCCCCATGACTCGGGCAGCGGGAAACGCAGCAGATGCGTGTCGGCCGAACGGTTCGCGTCCGCCTGGACCTTGCGGACCGCCTCCTTCAGCCAGTCGCGATAGGCGTCGTCACTGCGGTCGACGTCGAGGGTCTCGCCGGTCCGGGTCTGCCGAGGGGTGCTCACGGCGGTGCTCCTAACGCTGCGCGCCGACGGCGCGTCGCGCGCCCGACACCTCGATCATAAGCACCCTCCGCACCACTTCTCACCTGCATAAACACATCTTTGAGCGGCCCAAAGAACACCTGCGGAACCGTCCCGGGGCCGACCTGGCGCAGATCGGGGGGCGCATTCGCGCGAGTGCTCCGGGTGCGCGCTGCCCGGACGTCGTACGCACTGGTGCTCGACGCGGTACGCGGGCAGACTTCAGCGGACGGGGCGAGGGTCCCGGACGGGGGCGCACACTGGATCACGGAGACGGGCTGGATCACGCCACGGGTCGGATCACCCGCGAGGCAGCGCGGTCCGGCGCACCCACGCGCACAAGGGGGCGGAACGGCATGGCGGAGCCGGAGTTCACGGCGACGGGCGTGCGGATCGGCAGGCGACTGCGTTCGCTCACCCGGGCCGGGCAGGTCCGGATCAGCGGCGGCAGGCTGGAGTTGCTCACGAGTTACGGCAGCGAGATCGACAGCGCGCCGGTCCAGGCGGTGCGGGCGTCGAAGCCCTGGTTCGCGCCGCAGGACCGCGCCCTGGCGGACCTCAACGGCAACCGGTACCTGCTGACCCTGGGTGACCACGACCCCGCGCCCGGCGAGCCGGGGCCACCCGCGGCGCGACGGTTCATCGAGGCCGTGCGCCGGGCCGCCGGACGGGGTGGCTGAGGCGCGAGTTGCGGCACGGACCCCACTGGGTCACGCTGTTCTCACGTCACTCTGGGTTTACCGGCGATAACGCTGCGAACCAGCCCGCCGGACATGACAGCAGGCGGCAGCTTCACCCCACGTCCTGCTGGATCCGAACTCCGTGTTCTTCCGGACCTACGTCGGGGAGTCGCAGCCGTGATCAGTCACCCACGCAGGCACTGCACGGTGGAGCTCCAAGCCCTGCCGTCGCGGATCGGCCAGGTCCGCAGAATCGTATCGGCGCAGTTGCGCTACTGGCATATGGACCCTCTCATCGACCGGGCCGCGCTCGGTGTGACGGAGCTTCTGACCAACGTCCACCGACATGCCCAGCCCGACAAGACATGCACCGTGGAGATGGAGCTGGTCGTCGACCGGCTGACCGTCTCGGTGCGCGACCACGACCCCCGGCTCCCGGTGGTCGACGACGCGGAACCCCTGGCCACCTGCGGGCGCGGGCTCGCCATGGTGGCCGCGGTGAGCGAGAGCTGGGGCGTCCGGCCGGACGGCGAGTCCGGCAAGGTCGTCTGGTTCACGCTCCCCACGACCATCTCCGCGCCGGCCCGCCCGGCACGCCGTACGGTCGCGGACAAACCCGCGCACCGGTTCACGGAGGTCGAGGTCACCGCCGACGGCCTCAGGCCCGCCCATGCTCCCGCCCGGTCGGCCGTTGTCGGCTGACCGGGCGGTGACCGGGCGGTGACCCCCGTCGGTGCCCCCCGTCCGGGCCCGTCCGGCACGCCGGGCCGACCGGACCCGGATGCACCGCACGTGACCCACCCCGGGCTCACGCCGTGTCGCGGCCACCACTCGCGCGACCCGACGGCCGTGCGCCGTGCTCCGCGACGGTCGGTGCCGGGACCAGGTCGAACGCCCAGACCAGGAAGCCGATCAGGTCGGCACAGCAGGCTCGGTCGACGCCTTCCCCGTCCGGGGACCGTACGGCCGCCCCGCCGTCGCCGTGGTCCTTCACCACGTCGACGGCCCGACGGCCGCTCGGGCGACGGTGGCCGTCGTCATGCCGTACCGCCCTTGTCCGTACGGCCGAACTGCTCGTCGAGGACGGACAGTCGGCGCCAGTACTCGTCCTCGTCGATCTCGCCGGAGGCGAAGCGGCGGCCGAGGATCGCGACGGGCGAGTCACCGGACGGACGGGGGTCGCCGAGCGCCTGCCACGGTCCGCGGCGGCCGCGCCGGGCGGTGCGGCGCAGGAAGGTGACGGCGCCGGTCACGACGGCCGCCCAGATCAGCGGGAAGAACAGGATCCAGGGGCCGGGACCGCCGTGCCAGTCGGCCAGCGTGGTCATCTCGGGTCATCTCCTCGGGAAGTCGGCGGACGGAGTCCTTGAAGTCGGTGGACGGAGTCCTTGGTGATGTACCGAGACTCGCCCCCGAGGGGGGTCCGGGTCGTCGTACGGCCAGCGGCAGTGCGCGTACCGCGGCGGGAGTACGCGGACGGTCCGCGGCTGCTCCCCCGGCTTTCCGGGCCGCTCCCCCGGCCGATTTCCCGGCCTTCGAGATTTCTGTAACTACTAGTATGTACAGTGGCGGCATGAGCACCTCGGAACGACTGATCGAGTCCACCCGGGACCTGCTCTGGGAGCGCGGCTACGTGGGCACCAGCCCCAAGGCGATCCTGGAGCGCGCGGGCGCCGGGCAGGGCAGCATGTACCACCACTTCAAGGGCAAGCCGGACCTCGCCCTGGCCGCCATCCGGCGCACGGCCGAGGAACTGCTGGCCACCACCGGTGCCCTCCTCGACGGTCCGGGCACTCCCTACGAGCGCATCCGGGCGTACCTCCTGCGCGAGCGCGACGTGCTGCGCGGCTGCCCGATCGGGCGGCTGACCATGGACCCCGACGTCGTCGCCGACGACACGCTGCGCGCCCCCGTCGACGAGACGCTCGACCGTGTCCGCGCACAGCTCGCCAGGGTCGTCGAGGAGGGCGTGGAGCAGGGCCAGTTCCCGCCCGGACTCGACGGCGAGGAGATCGCGGCGACGATCCTCGCCACCGTCCAGGGCGGTTACGTCCTGGCCCGCGCCTCCGGTTCCCCGGCCGCCTTCGACACCGGCGTCCGGGGACTGCTCTCCCTGCTCTCCCCCCGATAGGAGCACACGCGCGTGCACATCACCCGACAGCGTCCCGGGACCAGGCAGGGCCCGGCGGAGAACTTCACCGGCACGGTCTGGCTCGACGAGATCGCGGCCCCCGGCCCCCCGTCCCGGCTGCACCTGTTCAACGTGCACTTCGCACCCGGCGCGCACACCGCCTGGCACCGCCACCCCCGTGGGCAGGTCCTGCACGTCCTGGAGGGCGAGGGCCGGGTGCAGCGCGAGGGCGGCCCCGTGGAGCCGATCCGGGCGGGCGACACGGTGTGGGTCGAACCGGGCGAGCGGCACTGGCACGGTGCGGGCCCGCACACCTTCATGACGCACCTCGCGGTCGTCGAGGCCGCCGAGGACGGCACGACCGTCGAGTGGGACGTCCACGTCGACACACAGGACCTGCCCGCCTGAGGAGGCATCGCATGCACGCCATGCAGTACGAGGTCACCCTGCCCGCCGACTACGACACGGACGTCATCCGCGCCCGCGTGGCCCGCGTCGGCCATGCGCTGGACGACTGGGCGGGCCTCGGCCTCAAGGCGTACCTGCTGCGGGAACGCGGGGTGCGCGCGTCGCCGGTCAACCAGTACGCGCCGTTCTACCTCTGGAACACCGTGCGGGGCATGAACGCCTTCCTCTGGGGAGGGCCCTTCCAGGGGCTGAGCGACGACTTCGGGCGGCCCGTGGTGCGGCAGTGGACCGGACTCGCCCACGAGGAGGGCACGTCCGCCGCGGCGCCCGCCCGGTTCGCCGTCCGCGACCGCCGGCCGCTGCCCGACGGGGTGCAACTGTCCGCCCTGACGGGCCGGGCGGTGGACGAGGTCGGGCAACTGGCCCGCAAGGACGGCGCGGTGCTCGCGGCGGCGGCCGTGGACACCAGCCGCTGGGAGTCGGTCCACTTCTCCCTCTGGCAGCACGACACGCCCGAGACGGACGGCGAGGTGTTCGAGGTGCTGCACCTGTCGGCGCCGGGGCGGGACACGCTGCCGCGGGGCCGACAGTGGTGAGCACGGTCCGTACGGTGCTGGGGGACGTGCCGCCCGAGCGGTTCGGGGTGTGCGACGCGCACGACCACCTGTTCTTCGGCAGTCCGCTGCTCCCCGGGCAGGAGCTGCGCAGCGCGTCCGCGGCACGCGCGGAACTGGCCGCGTTCCGCGCGCAGGGCGGCGGCAGCGTCGTGCAGTGGACGCCGTACGGCCTGGGCCGCCGCGCGGCCGATCTGCCGGCGCTGTCCCGGGAGACCGGGGTGCACGTGGTGGCCGCGACGGGCCTGCACCAGGCGGCGCACTACGACGACGCGCTGCTCGACGGGCTGCGCGGCGGCCTCGCCGACCTCTTCGTCGGCGAACTGACCTCGGGCATCGGCACCTCGGGGGTGCGCGCAGGACTGATCAAGGTGGCCGGCGGCTTCCACGCCCTCGACGCGCACGCCCGCTGGACCATGACCGCGGCGGCCGAGGCCCACCGTGCGACCGGGGCGCCCATCGCCGTGCACCTGGAACTCGGCACCGGCGCGCTGGACGTGCTCGACCTGCTGTGCGGCGAGTCGGGCGTGCCGCCGCACCGGGTGATCCTCGGACACCTGAACCGTTTCCCCGACAGTGCGCTGCACCGCCAGGCCGCCGCGTCGGGCTGCTATCTGGCGTTCGACGGACCCTCGCGCGCCCACCACGCCACCGACTGGCGGATGCCCGACGCCGTGCGCGCGCTCGCCGACGCGGGACACGGCGACCGGTTGCTGCTCGGCGGGGACACCACGACGGCGGCCGCCCGGTCGGTGGACGGCGGTCCGGGCATGCCGTATCTGCTGCGCCGGGTGCGGCCGCGGCTGGCGTCGGCCCTGGGCGAGGAGCTGGTGGACCGCATCCTGACGGAGAACCCCGGCCGGGCCTTCGGCGTCGAGTGGCGCTGAGCGGACTCCACGCCGGCACTGAACGGACTCCGCACCAGCCATACTTGACCGATCGTTCTGCATTGCTCTAGCGTCCGGTCATGGCCAGGAGCAAGGAATTCGACCCGGACGCGACCCTCGACGCAGCCCTCGAACTGTTCTGGCAGCGAGGGTACGAGGCGACCTCCATGGCCGACCTGGTGGAGCGGCTCGGCATCGGCCGGGCGAGCATCTACGCCACCTACGGCAACAAGCACGACCTATACCTGAAGGCCCTGGAGCGGTACGGCGAGACGCGCGATCCGCTGCTGCTGCGCGAGCTGTCCCAGCCCGGCCCGGCGCTGCCGGCCGTGCTCGCGGTGGTACGGCGGTTCGCCGCCGAGGCGGCCGCCCCCGACAGCCGTGCGCGCGGCTGCTTCGTCACCAACACGGCGGCCGAACTGGCCCCGCACGACAGCGCGGCCGCCCGGCGCGTGGAGCTCAGCTGGGAGCACCTGGAGACCCTGCTGCACTCGGCGCTGGTCCGCGCCCAGGCCCAGGGCGAGCTGCCCCCGCACCGCGAACCCCGGGCGCTGGCCCGGATGCTGCTCGTCCTCATGCAGGGGCTGCGGGTCGTCGGCAAGGTCTCGGCCGATCCGGCGCGGGTGCGGGAGGCGGCGGAACAGGCGCTCGCCATATTGGAATGAACGGTTCGGAAAATGGGTCCTCCGGGATCCGTCGCAAGAGTCCCCACGGGTCCGTCGCAAGAGTCCCCACGGGTCCGTCGCAGTGCTCCTCCGGGATCCGTCGCAGTGCTCCTCCGGGATCCGTCACGAAGGGAACGTCACGCCATGTCCGGAACTCGTTTCGCCCGCTTCACCGGCCGCACCGCCCTGGTCACCGGGGGCGGCTCCGGCATCGGACGGGCCGTCGCCCTGGCACTGACCGCCGAGGGGGCCCGGGTCGTCGTGGCCGGGCGCGGACGGGCGGCGCTCGACGAGACCGCCGCGCTCTCCGCGGCGGCGGGCGGCGAGACGGTCGCCCTCGTCGCCGACGTCACCAGGGCCGGTGACGTCGACGCGCTGGTCCGGGAGACCGTGGCCCGCTTCGGCTCGCTCGACGTCGCCGTCAACAACGCGGGAGTCTTCCGCGGCGCCGGGCCGGTGGCGGACGTGCCCGAGGAGGACTGGCAGACCCTGCTCGACGTCAACGTCACGGGCGTCTTCCTCGCCCTGCGGGCCGAGATCCGCCAGATGCGCGGCCAGCCGGGCGGCGGCACGATCGTCAACGTCTCCTCCAACCTGGGCCCCCACAAGCAGGCGCGCGGGCTCACCGCCTACGGGGCGTCCAAGGCCGCCGTCTCCGCCCTCACCCGAGGCGCCGCGCTCGACCACATCGCGGACGGCGTCCGCATCAACGCGGTCAGCCCCGGCCCGTCCGACACCGCCATGTCGCTGCGGCCCGGCGAGTCGCCGGCGGATCGCGCCGCGCGGATGAAGGAGCTGTCCCCGCTCGGCCGGGTCTCGTCGACCGAGGAGGTGGCCCAGGCCGTGCTGTACCTGGCCTCGGACGCGGCCGCGTCGGTGGTGGGCACGGATCTGGTGATCGACGGCGGGGCGGTGCTGTGACGGTACGGCCGTGGCGCGCAGGCGTGCACCTACGCGCTGAGCGCACCCAGGGGGTCGTCGAGAACCGGCTGCCACGCCAGCTCCGCAGCTCCCACCAGGCTGTTGTGGTCCAGTGAGCAGGCCAGGATGGGCACGCCCCCGCTACGGCCCCACAGGCTGCGGTCGGCGACCACCGCGCGCAGCCGGTCCGGGGCGGTGTCGATGAGGGTGCGGTGCAGACCGCCGAGGATGATGCGGTCGGGGTTGAGGATGTTCACCAGTCCGGCGAGTCCGAGGCCCAGCCGGTCGATCAGGGCCTCGACGGCGGTGCGGACCGCAGGGTCCGCGTACTCGTCGCGGATCAGGTCGTCGGCCTGCTTCAGCAGCGACTCCTCGGGGCCGGGCGCCCGGCCCGCCGCCGTGAGCAGCGCCAACGGGTCCGTCTCCACGTCGAGGCAGCCGCGGCTGCCGCAGTAACAGGGGCGGCCGCCCTCGGGGTTGACGGTGAGATGGCCGACCTCCAGGGCCAGGCCCGAACTGCCGGTGTGCAGACGCCCGTCGAGCACCAGCGCACCGCCGACCCCACGGTGCCCGGTGGCCACGCACAGCAGGTCACGGGCCCCGCGTCCAGCGCCGTGCCGGTGCTCGGCGAGCGCGGCGAGGTTGATGTCGTTGCCCGCGAACGCCGGACCGGTGATGCCCGCGGCGTGCACCCGCTCGGCGAAGATCTCCCGTACCGGCGCCCCCGCGGGCCAGGCGAGGTGCAGCGGGTTCAGGGCCAGGCCCTCGGGTTCGGCGACCGCGGACGGCACGGCGAGTCCCGCGCCCACGCACCGCCGCCCGGTCCGCCGCAGCAGCTCGGCGCCCACGTCCACGACGGAGCCGAGCACCTTCGCGGGATCGGCGTCGACGGCCTCGCAACCGGGGGCGGTCGCGACGATCCGGCCGCCGAGTCCGACCAGCGCGGCCCGGAACCCGTCGGCGTGCACCTGGGCGGCCAGCGCCACGGGCCCGTCCTCGGCGAGTTCGAGCCGGTGCGAGGGGCGGCCCTGCGATCCGGCGGCGGCGGGCCGGGCGTCGACCCTGATCAGGCCGAGTGCCTCCAACTCCACGGCGACGGCGCCCGCCGTGGCACGGGTGACGCCCAGTTCGGCGGTCAGCACGGCCCGGGTCGGCGCCCGCCCGGTGTGCACCAGCTCCAGCGCGGGCCCGAGCGCACCGCGCCCCCGGTCCAGCCGTGTCCTGGAGGTGGTCCCTTCCCCTGCCTGCCGGGGCTCCGCCTTGCCGCTCATGAGAGCGAGTCTCCCATGATCCGCTCGACGGCCGGCGAGCGCGGCCGTGTCGACATGCCCACGTCGGGCTCACCAGACATGGACCGGCTCACCTCTTCACATGACGCGGCACGGCTCACCGCTTCACTCGACACGGAACGGCTCCCGCTTCACCGGACACGGAGCGGCCCACCGCTTCACCGGGCGTGGACCGGCTCACCGCAGCCCGCTCACCCGCAGGGTGATGTTCAGCCGTCCGGTCAGCCCCAGCCAGGCCGGGGCCGTGCCCGGGTGGACCCGCGGCACCCCGTGGTAGGCGAGCCGCGACGGGCCGCCGAACACGAACAGATCGCCGCTGCGCAGTTCGACGTCCCTGTACGGACGCGCCCGCGTCTGCGTGTTGCCGAAGCGGAAGACGCAGGTGTCACCGAGGCTCAGGGAGACCACGGGAGCCTCCGACCGCTCGTCGGCGTCGCGGTGCATGCCCATCCGGGCGTCGCCGTCGTAGAAGTTGATCAGCGCGATGTCGTAGGAGGCTTCCGTGCCCGGCGCCGTCTGTGCCGTCTGCGGCTCCGGGCCGAGCGCGTCGCGCACCGCGCGCCGGCCCAGCTCACCCAGCCAGGCGGGGAACGGCTTCACCGGCGCGCCGTCGCCGTCGACGACCGTGCGGGCGTAGGCGTACGGGTACCAGTGCCAGCCCAGACAGACCTGCCGGGCCGTCATGGTCCCGCCGCCCGGCGTGGCCACCGTGCGCAGCCCGGCCGGCGGACGCGCCCACTCCCGGCAGGCTTCGAGCAGTTCCCGCTGCTCCCGGGCGTCGAGCCAGTCCGGCACGTGGACCGCGCCCGGCGCGAGGTCCGTACGGTCCCGGGGGAACAGTTCGGCGTCCATGGGCCCATCCTCCCGCACCGGGTCGCGGCACCGGCCCTGAACTGCGACTCGGCTAGCCTTGACGCACGATGAACGACGGTATGACGACTCCCTGGGGCGAGCTCCGGCTGGCCCGCTTCCCCAAGGACCCGCGCGATCAGTTGCGGGCCTGGGACGCCTCCGACGCGTATCTCCTGCGCCACCTCGCCGAGCGGCCCGGATCGCTGACCGGCGATGTCGTGGTCGTGGGCGACCGCTGGGGTGCGCTGGTGACCGCGCTGGCGGCGCACCGGCCGACGCAGATCACCGACTCGTTCCTCGCGCAGGAGGCGACGCGGGCCAACCTCGCCCGCAACGGCGTGGAGACCGGGGCCGTACGGCTGCTGACCACCCAGGACACCCCGCCCGAGCGGATCGACGTGCTCCTGGTGCGGGTGCCGAAGAGCCTGGCGCTCCTGGAGGACCAGTTGCTGCGGCTGGCTCCCGCGGTGCACGAGAACACGGTCGTGGTCGGCACCGGCATGGTGAAGGAGATCCACACCTCGACGCTGCGGCTGTTCGAGCGGATCCTCGGGCCGACCCGCACCTCGCTGGCCGAGCAGAAGGCCCGCCTGATCTTCTGCGAGCCCGACCCGGCGCTGAAGCGGCCGGCCCACCCATGGCCGTACGTGTACACGCTCCCGGACGGCATCGGCGCCGTCTCCGGACGCGCGGTCGTCAACCACGCGGGCGTCTTCTGCGCCGACCGGCTCGACATCGGCACCCGGTTCTTCCTGCGGCATCTGCCCGACTGCCGGGGAGCCCGGCGGGTGGTGGACCTGGGGTGCGGCAACGGTGTCGTCGGTACGGCGGTGGCGCTGGCCGAACCGGACGCCGAAGTGCTGTTCGTGGACGAGTCGTTCCAGGCCGTCGCCTCGGCCGAGGCGACGTACAGGGCGAACGGGGTGCCGGGGCACGCCGAGTTCCGGGTCGGGGACGGTCTGGACGGCGTGCCGGACGGCAGTGTCGACGTCGTCCTCAACAACCCGCCGTTCCACTCCCATCAGGCGACGACCGACGCGACGGCCTGGCGGATGTTCGCCGGGGCACAGCGGGTGCTGCGGCCGGGCGGCGAGCTGTGGGTGATCGGCAACCGGCACCTGGGCTACCACGTCAAGCTGCGACGGCTGTTCGGCAACAGCCGCCTGGTGGCAGGGGACCCGAAGTTCGTGGTGCTCAAGGCGGTCAAGCGGGGGTGAGCCGGCCGTCGGCGGTCAGCCCAGCACCTTGATGATCCGGGTCACGGCCTCCGCCATCGCCGACCGGCCCACGGCGAGGTACCTGCGTGAGTCGACCGCCTCCGGGTGCGCGGCGAGGAAGTCCCTGATGGCGCAGGTCATGGCGATGTTGAGGGCGGTGCCGACATTGACCTTGGCGATGCCTCCGGCGACCGCCGCGGTCAGTTCGCGGTCCGGGACCCCGGAGGAGCCGTGCAGGACGAGGGGGATGCCGACGGCGCCGGAGAGACGGGCGAGGAGGGCGTGGTCGAGGGCGGCGGTACGGGTGGTCATCGCGTGGGAGCTGCCGATGGCCACGGCCAGGGCGTCGACGCCGGACTCCGTCACGAAGGCGCGGGCCCCGGCCGGGTCGGTGCGGGCGCCGGGTGCGTGCGGATCGAGCGGCGGGGCTCCGTCCTTGCCGCCGATCTCCCCCAACTCCGCCTCGATCCACAGCCCTTGGGTGTGCGCCCAGTCGGCGGCGGCCCGGGTGGCGGCGAGGTTCTCCCGATACGGCAGGCGGGCGGCGTCGTACATCACCGAGCTGAAGCCGGCGGCCGCCGCCTGACGCAGCAGGGCGTCGCTCTGGACATGGTCGAGGTGCAACGCGACGGGCACGCCGGCGCGTTCGGCGGCGGCCGTCGCCGCGCGGGCGAGCGGGAGCAGTCGGCCGTAGCGGAATCTGACGGCGTTCTCGCTGACCTGGAGGACGACGGGCGACCCGGCCGTCTCGGCGCCGGCGATGACGGCCTCGACGTGCTCCAGCGTGATGATGTTGAAGGCGGCGACGGCGGAGCGGCTCGCGGCGGCGCGGGCGACGAGCTCGCCGGTGGTCGTGAGGGGCACGGCCCTTCCTTTCCGGGCGATCACGGCGATCAGGGAAATCAGCGGAGAGCGGCGGGGAGCAGGGGAGAGCAGGGGGGGCGGGGCAATCGGGAGCGATCGGGGAAGGGCGCGGGCGGTCGGCGCGGAGCGGAGGAGCCCGGAGGGGAATCAGCGAGGACGAGGATCGAGGATCACCGAGCGGGTGAGGTGGCGCGGGTGGTCCGGGTCGAGGCCGCGGGCCTCGGCGACCGCGACGGCGAGCCGCTGGGCCCGGACCAGTTCCGCGAGCGGGTCGAGGTCTCCCCGCACCCACCGGCCGCCGGTGGCGCCCACCTGCTCGGCCAGCCCCTCCGGCGCCTCGCCGAACATCCAGGTGGCGGTGCCCTCGGTGGTAACGCTGATGGGGCCGTGCCGGTACTCCGTCGCCGGGTAGGCCTCCGCCCACGCCAGTGCGGCCTCCCGCATCTTCAGCGCGGCCTCGTTCGCCAGTCCGACCGTCCAGCCCCGGCCGAGGAAGGTGAACTGGGCGCAGTCGACGAGCCCTTGGGACAGCTCGGCGGCGAGCGCGGTACGGGCGTCGGTGACCGCCGCGTCGCCGTGCAGCCCGAAGTGGGCGCGCAGCAGGGTGAGGGCCTTGGTGGCGAAACGGGTCTGGACGACGGAACGCTCGTCGGCGTGGTCGAGGACGACCAGGTCGTCGGCGGCGACCGCCACGGGCGTGTCGGGATCGCCGGTGAGCGCGACGGTGCGGGTACGGCCCCGCAGCCGCGCCAGCAGTTCCAGCACCTCGGTGGTGGTGCCGGAGCGGGTGAGGGCGACGACCCGGTCGTAGGCCCTCCCGTGGGGGAACTCCGAGGCCGCGAAGGCGTCGGTCTCCCCCTGGCCCGCCGCCTCGCGCAGGCCCGCCGCCGCCTGGGCCATGAAGTACGAGGTGCCGCAGCCGACGAGCGCGACCCGCTCCCCCGGCGCCGGCGGTACCGCGCGGTGTTCCGGCGCCTGGGCGGCGGCCCGGGTCCAGCACTCCGGCTGACTGTCCAGTTCCTCCTCGACATGGCTCACGCCGTGCCCCTCCCCGGGAGAATCAGAGCCCGCTTGATTGTTCTTGCAACATATAGCGCATTTTCGAGCATCTTCAAGCATTCGGAGTCGGTCAACCTGCGCTAGGGTCGCCGGGAGATCGAATGCCGTGGGCGGAAACGTCGAGTGCCGTGGACGAACGGAGAGGTGCGGATGTCGCGCGACGCGCGCTGGAAGGCGCTGCTTGAGCTGCTCGTCGAGCGCGGCCGGCTGGACGTCGAGGAGGCCGCCGCCGACCTGGACGTCTCGTCCGCCACGATCCGCCGCGACTTCGACCAGCTCGCCGAGCAGCAGATGCTCGTCCGCACCCGGGGCGGGGCGCTGGTGCACGGGGTGTCGTACGAGCTGCCGCTGCGCTACAAGACCGCCCGCCACGCCTCCGAGAAGCAGCGCGTCGCCAAGGCCGTGGCCGACCTGATCGCGCCCGGCGAGGCGGTCGGACTCACCGGCGGCACGACCACGACCGAGGTGGCACGGGCCCTGGCCGTACGTGGCGACCTCGCCACCGGCTCCCCCGCGCTGACCGTCGTGACGAACGCGCTCAACATCGCGAACGAACTGGTCGTACGCCCGCAGTTCAAGATCGTGGTGACCGGCGGGGTCGCGCGGGCGCAGTCGTACGAGCTGGTCGGGCCGCTCGCGGACGGCGTACTGGGCCAGATCACGCTGGACGTGGCGGTCCTCGGCGTCGTGTCCTTCGACGTCACCCATGGCGCCGCCGCCCACGACGAGGCGGAGGCCGCCGTCAACCGACTGCTGTGCGAGCGTGCCGAGCGGGTGATCGTCGCCGCGGACTCCAGCAAGCTGGGCCGTCGGGCCTTCGCCCGGATCTGCGCGGCCGGGTCGGTGGACACGCTGGTCACGGACACCGACGCCGACGCCGACGCGGTGCGCCGGTTCGAGGAGGCGGGGATCCGGGTGCTCGTCGTCTGACCGCCGTACCGCACCCCCGGCCCGGTTCATGCGGGTTTTGCCCTCTCCAGACCGGTTCAGGCAGGTTCGGCTGAGTTCGGCCTAAGCTGGAAGCCGCGTGATGTGGGCCGGTCCAGGGAGGCTGCGATGACGGAGACGTCGTTCGACCAGGACATGCCCGCGGGCGCGCGTTACGTGCCGATCGCCGATCACGGGCTCATCGGCGACCTGCGCAGCGTGGCGCTGGTGGGATCGAACGGCACGATCGACTGGTACTGCTGCCCCTCCTTCGACGCGCCCAGCGTCTTCGGCTCCATCCTGGACGCCGAGCGCGGCGGCTCCTTCGAACTGGCGGCGACCGTGCCGGCCCGGACCAAGCAGTTCTACTTCCCCGACACCAACGTCCTGATCACCCGGTTCTTCACCGAGGACGGCGTCGGCGAGGTGCAGGACTTCATGCCCGTCACCTGTCACACGGGCAGCGAGGCCGACCGCCACCGGCTGATCCGGCGTGTGCTGTGCGTACGCGGCTCGATCCCGTTCCGTGTCCGGGTGGCGCCGCGCTTCGAGTACGGCGCCCGGCCGCACACCCTGCGCCTGGACGGCGACGTGGCCGTGTTCGAGTCCGCGAAGCTCTCCCTCGGGCTGACCGCCACGGTCGTCCTGGAGGCCGACGGGTCGGACGCGCGGGCGGATTTCAAGCTCGCCGAGGGCGAGTCGGCGGTGTTCGCGCTCGACCAGCTCGGCGGCGAGCTGACACCGCGCCGGTGCCCCCGGATGGAGGCCGAGGAGCAGTTCACCGCCACGGTGGCATACTGGCGGCACTGGCTGTCCGCCTCCAAGTACCGGGGCCGCTGGCGGGAGATGGTGCACCGCTCCGCGCTCACCCTCAAGC
Source organism: Streptomyces sp. NPDC104096 (assembly GCF_055584385.1). Taxonomy (NCBI): domain Bacteria; kingdom Bacillati; phylum Actinomycetota; class Actinomycetes; order Kitasatosporales; family Streptomycetaceae; genus Streptomyces; species Streptomyces sp. NPDC104096. The sequence continues at coordinate 19,056 of NZ_JBVJMD010000044.1, read as the reverse complement.
TGCTCACCTACGCCCCCACCGGCGCGATCGTGGCCGCGCCGACCACGAGTCTGCCCGAGCAGCTGGGCGGCGAACGCAACTGGGACTACCGCTACGTATGGGTGCGCGACGCGGCCTTCTGCGTCTACGCGCTGCTGCGGCTGGGCTTCACCGGCGAGGCCGAGGCGTTCATGAAGTTCGTGACCCGGCACATCAGTCCGGGCGACGGCAAGCCGTCCGGCCCCCTTCAGATCATGTACGGCATCGACGGCCGCACGGACCTGCCGGAGCGTGAACTGCCCCATCTGGAGGGCCATAACGGCTCCGCGCCGGTACGCGTCGGCAACGCGGCCGCCGATCAGCTCCAACTCGACATCTACGGCGCCCTGATCGACTCGATCTACCTCTACGACAAGTGGGCGGAGCCCGTTTCCAGCGAGCAGTGGGACGACGTGTGCGCGCTGGTCGACTGGGTCTGCGAACACTGGGACCAGCCGGACGAGGGCGTCTGGGAGACCCGCGGCGGCCGCAAGAACTTCCTGTACTCGCGGCTGATGTGCTGGGTGGCGATCGAACGGGGCATCCGGATGGCCAACCGGCGCGGCCTGCCCGCCGACCTGGCCCGCTGGCAGCAGCGCCGCGACACGATCTACCGGCGCATCCACAGCCGGGGCTGGTCCGAGGACCGTCAGGCCTTCGTGCAGTACGAGGGCAGCGACGTACTGGACGCGGCCGTGCTGATGATGCCGCTCAGCAAGTTCATCGCACCCACCGACCCCAAGTGGCTGTCCACGCTCGACGCGCTCACCCAGGACCTGGTCTCCGACTCGCTGGTCTACCGCTACGACCCGCTGGCCAGCCCCGACGGACTGCGCGGCGACGAGGGCACGTTCTCCATCTGCTCCTTCTGGTACGTGGAGGCGATGGTGCGCGCCGGCCGGGTGGACGAAGCGCGGCTCGCGTTCGAGAAGATGCTGACGTACGCCAACCATCTGGGCCTGTACGCCGAGGAGATCAGCCAGACCGGCGAACAACAGGGCAACTTCCCCCAGGCGTTCACCCATCTCGCGCTCATCAGCGCGGCCTTCAGTCTGGACCGGGCCCTGGGCTGACCGTTTGGGCCCTGAACTGACTGTCGGGGCCCTGGGCCGACCGTCCGGCCCCCGCGTCCGGACCCGCGCCCCGCCACCGGCCGAGCGGCGGACCCGGGCCGGGCCGCCCCCTTGCCCGGCCCTGCCCGGCGCTCTACGGTTACTTTGTGCCGATAATAAACAAAACCCGAACGCACAGTGTCGTGCCGGGGAACGGCAACGACCTCACCCGCCTCCGTATCGCCCTGACCACCTTCTTCGCCCTCGACGGCTTCGTGTTCGCCGGCTGGGTCGTGCGCATCCCGGCCATCAAGCACCAGACCCACGCCTCGGCGGGCACCCTCGGACTGGCCCTGCTCTGCGTCTCCGCCGGAGCGGTCGTCACCATGACCCTCACCGGCCGGCTGTGCCGCCGCCACGGCAGCCACCTGGTGACGGTCGTCTGCGCCGTACTGCTCTCGCTCGGCGTCGCGCTGCCCCCGCTCACGCATTCCGCACCGGCCCTCGGTGCCGTGCTGCTGGTCTTCGGCGCCGCGTACGGCGGGATCAACGTCGCGTTCAACAGCGCCGCCGTCGATCTGGTCGCCGCGCTGCGACGTCCGGTGATGCCCAGCTTCCACGCGGCGTACAGCCTGGGCGGAATGGCCGGCGCCGGGCTGGGGGCACTGGTCGCGGGCTCGCTCTCCCCCACCCGCCATCTGCTGGGCCTCACCGTCGTCGGCCTGCTCGTGACCGCCGCCGCCGGACACACGCTGCTGCGCCACGGCCCCCCGTCGCCGGCCGACACGGAGCCGGCCGACCGCCCTCGACCGAGCGCCGCGCCCCCGGTCGACCCGCACGCCGGACGGGACGGCTCCCGACGGCCCGACGCGCGCACCCGGCGGCTGGTGACCGTACTCGGGCTGATCGCCCTGTGCACGGCGTACGGCGAGGGGGCCATGGCCGACTGGGGCGCGCTGCACCTCGAACAGGACCTGGACACGTCACCGGGAACAGCGGCGGTGGGGTACTCCTGCTTCGCGCTCGCGATGACGGCCGGGCGGCTGTCGGGCACGGCGCTGCTCGAACGGCTGGGCCGCACCCGCACCGTGGTGGCGGGCGGCACCGTCGCCGCGGTCGGCATGCTGGTCGGCTCCCTCGCCCCCGCCGCCTGGGCGGTGCTGATCGGCTTCGCCGTCACCGGACTCGGTCTCGCCAATCTCTTCCCGGTCGCCGTCGAACAGGCGGGCGGACTCGCCGGGCCGTCCGGTGTCGCGACCGTCTCCACACTCGGCTACAGCGGCATGCTCCTGGGACCGCCCGCCATCGGCTTCATGGCCGAGTGGTTCTCCCTGCCCGCCGCGCTCACGAGCGTCGCGACGCTGGCCGGGTTGGCCGCCCTCATCGGATTCGCGACCGGGCGGGCGGCCACGACCGAGTGACCGGACTCGGGGAGGGCCCCGCCTGCCCGGCCGGCCCCTCCCCGTACCGCGCTCCCGGCGCGCACCGCTCGGCTTCCGCACACCGCTCGGCTTCCGCGCACCGCTCGGCTTCCGCGCACCGGCCGTGCGGCACTCCCGCCGTCCGGCACACTCACCCCATGGACACTGAAGACTTCATCGGTTCCCTGGACCGGGAGGGCCTAGCGCTCGCCGCTGCCGCCGAGGCGGCGGGGACCGACGCCAAGGTGCCGACCTGCCCGGGCTGGCAGATACGGGACCTGCTGCGGCACACGGGTGCGGTGCACCGCTGGGCCGCCTCGTTCGTCGCCGAGGAGCACACCGCTCCCCGGCCGATGAGCGATCCGCCGGAGCTCGACGGCGCCGACCTGTTGGACTGGTACCGCACCGGCCACCGGCACCTCGTCGACGTCCTGACCGCGGCGCCGGCCGACACGCAGGCCTGGACCTTCCTCCCCGCGCCCGCGCCCTCGCCCCTGTTCTTCTGGGCCCGTCGGCAGGCCCACGAGACGGCCGTCCACCGCTACGACGCCGAGTCGGCGCTCGACGGCACACCCGGCCCGGTCACCGCGGAGTTCGCGACGGACGGCATCGACGAACTCCTGCGCGGCTTCCACGCCCGGCCCCGGAGCCGGGTCCGCACCGAGACGCCGCGGGTGCTGCGGGTGCGCGCCTCGGACACGGACGCGGTGTGGACCGTACGGCTGTCCCCGGAACCGCCCGTGACCACGCGGGACGACGCGGGCGACGCGGACTGCGAACTCGCCGGTCCGGCCGCGCGGTTGTACCTGGCCCTGTGGAACCGGCGGCCGGTGCCGGACGTGACGGGGGACGCGTCGCTGGCCGCGCTGTGGCGGGAGAACTCGGCGATCGGCTGACCGTCGTCACCGACGGCCGCGGGGGTCAGGGCCTGTCCGTCAGCATGCGCGTCAGCACCGCACGCTGCACCGGCCGCACCTCACCGTGCAGGGCTCGCCCCTGGGCGGTGAGGGCCACCCGCACCCCCCGTCGGTCCTGCGGGCACATGGCCCGTTCGACCAGACCGTCCTTCTCCAGCCGGGCGATCAGCCGCGACAACGCGCTCTGACTGAGATGGACCCGCTCGGATATCTCCTGGACGCGGTAGGCGCAGGCGCCGTCCGCCGCCACGCCGTCGGCCAGCACGTCCAGCACCTCGAAGTCGCTGCCGCACAGACCGTGTTCGTGCAGCGCGCGGTCGAGTTCGCACTGGGTGCGCGCGTGCAGCGCGAGGATGTCCCGCCACCGGTCCACGAGCGCCTGCTCGGCCTTCTCCGCCGCCATGTCGGCACCGTAACAGAGAACGGAGATTGTTGCATCGGAATTAAATGCGCTTGCATTCAATGCATGTGCATGTACTGTCTTCGTCATGACCTCTCCGCTCACCGCCCCGGCGTCCGACGGACGCTGGACCCCGCGGCTCTGGGGCACCCTCCTGGTGCTGTGCGCCGCGATGTTCCTGGACGCGCTCGACGTGTCGATGGTCGGCGTCGCCCTGCCGTCCATCGGCTCGGACCTCCACCTGTCGACCTCCACGCTGCAATGGATCGTCAGCGGCTACATCCTGGGCTACGGCGGCCTGCTGCTCCTCGGCGGCCGCACCGCCGACCTGCTGGGCAGGCGCCAGGTCTTCCTGGTGGCCCTGGGCGTGTTCGCGCTGGCGTCCCTGCTCGGCGGACTCGTCGACTCCGGCCCGCTGCTGATCGCCAGCCGCTTCATCAAGGGGCTGAGCGCCGCCTTCACGGCACCGGCCGGCCTGTCGATCATCACCACGACGTTCCCCGAGGGCCCGCTGCGCAACCGCGCGCTGTCCATCTACACCACCTGCGCCGCCACCGGCTTCTCCATGGGTCTGGTGCTGTCCGGCCTGCTCACCGAGGCCAGCTGGCGACTGACCATGCTGCTGCCCGCCCCCATCGCCCTGATCGCGCTCGCCGCCGGACTGCGGCTGCTGCCGCACAGCGAACGCGAGCGGGACCACCGGGGCTACGACATCCCCGGCGCCGTCCTCGGCACCGCCTCGATGCTGCTGCTGGTCTTCACCGTCGTCCAGGCACCGGAGGCCGGCTGGGCGTCCGCGCGCACGCTGCTGTCCTTCCTCGCCGTCGTCGCCCTGCTCACCGTCTTCGTCCTGGTCGAGCGACGCTCGCCGGGGCCGCTGATCCGGCTCGGCGTGCTGCGCTCCGGCAACCAGATCCGCGCCCAGCTCGGCGCCATGGCCTTCTTCGGGTCGTACGTCGGCTTCCAGTTCCTGGTCACGCTGTACATGCAGTCGCTGCTCGGCTGGTCGGCGCTGCACACCGCGCTGGCGTTCCTGCCCGCGGGCGCGCTGGTGGCGGTGTCCTCGACGAAGGTCGGCGCGATCGTCGACCGCTTCGGCACCCAGCGGCTGATCGCGGTGGGCTTCGCGCTCATGGCCGTCGGGTACGCGCTGTTCCTGCGGGTCGACCTCGACCCGGCCTACGCGGCCGTGATCCTGCCGAGCATGCTGCTGATCGGCGCGGCCTGCGCACTCGTCTTCCCCTCGCTCAACATCCAGGCCACCAACGGCGTGGAGGACCACGAGCAGGGCATGGTCTCGGGACTGCTGAACACCTCGGTACAGGTGGGCGGCGCGATCTTCCTGGCCGTCGTCACGGCCGTGGTGACCGCGCACACCTCCCCCGACGCCGGCCCGCAGGCGGTGCTCGACAGCTACCGGCCGGGACTCGTGGTGGTCACCGGCATCGCCCTCGCCGGACTGCTGATCACCCTCACGGGACTGCGGACCCGCACGGCCGACCGGCGGAGCATCGTGGTCGCCGGGTCCACGGCACAGGCCCCGAAGACGGACGCGGAGCGCGTGGGCGTCCCCGACTAGCCTCCGCCGAGGGCGACTTGAGGCTGCCGGCCGCGGCGCCCCGCCGGTGGATGTCCTCTGTGCGCGGCTGCCCGGCGGGGCCCCTTGTCCGCCGGGCGGCCGCCTGTTTGACTCGTGGCATGACTGGCCACGGGGGACGGCGCACACAGGCCGAACGGGACGCGATCACGGTCGAGATCGGGTACGCGCTGTGCAGCGCGGCGTTCGCCGCGGCACTCGTCTTCGGCGCCGTCGCGGGTCCCGCGCTGCTGTTCGAACTTCCGCGCGGGTGGGAGAGGTTGCTGCTGCGCGCGGGCCTCTCGCTCGCGGCCGTGCTCTTCGCCGTACGGGTGGCCAGCGTGCTGTACCGCTTCCGCGGCCGCCCCGCCGCCGGTACCGACGACGGCGCCGACGACCGGTAGCGCGGCGGGCAGGTCCGGTAGGCGCAGCCGTCTCAGCCCAGCCAGCCCGGCCGCACCAGTCCCGACTCGTAGGCCAGCACGACCAGTTGGGCCCGGTCCCGGGCGCCCAGCTTCACCATCGTGCGGCTCACATGGGTCTTCGCGGTCAGTGGGCTGACCACCAGGCGACGGGCGATCTCGTCGTTGGACAGACCGATGCCGACCAGAGCCATCACCTCCCGTTCCCGCTCGGTGAGCCGGGCGAGGTCGTCGGCGGCCGCGGGCTCCTTGGAACGGGCCGCGAACTCCGCGATCAGCCGACGGGTCACACCGGGTGAGAGCAACGCGGCCCCCTCGACCACCGCCCGCACGGCCCGCAGCAGTTCCTCCGGCTCGGTGTCCTTGACCAGGAAGCCGGAGGCACCCGAGCGGATCGCCTCGAAGACGTACTCGTCGAGCTCGAAGGTGGTGAGCATGACCACCTTGACCGCCGCGAGCGCGGGGTCGCCGGTGATGCCACGGGTGGCCGCCAGACCGTCCAGGCGGGGCATACGGATGTCCATCAGGACGACGTCCGGGCGCAGTTCGCGCACCGCGCGCAGTGCCTCCTCGCCGTCCGCGGCCTCTCCGGCCACCTCGATGTCCGACTGCGCGTCGAGCAGCGCCCGGAATCCGGCCCGGACCAACGACTGGTCGTCGGCGAGCAGTACGCGGATCACCGATCCTCCTCGGTATTCGACGGCGACGACACCGGTCCCGATCCCGATCCTGCCTTCGGTGCCGGTGCCGGTGCCGGCTCCGGTTCCCGGTCCCGTTTCGACGGCAGTACCGCGAGCACCCGGAAGCCGCCGTCCGGGCGCGGCCCGGCCTCGATCCTGCCACCGAGCGCGGCGGCCCGCTCCCGCATCCCGGCCAGGCCGTTGCCGCTGCCGCCCGCGTCGGCGCCGGTCGCGGGCCCGTCGTCGTCGACGCACAACCGCAGCTCGCCGCCGACGTGCTCGACACGCACGCGCGCGTGCCGCGAACCGGAGTGCCGTACGACGTTGGTCAGGGCCTCCTGGACGATACGGAACGCGGCGAGGTCCGCGCCGGGCGACAGCCGGGGCGGCCGCCCCTCGACCTCGACGGTGAGACCCGCCCCGGCCGCCAGCTCCACCAGCTCGGGCAGCCGGTCGAGGCCGGGCGCGGGCGCGCGCGGCGCGTCACCCGGCGTACGCAGTGTGTCGAGTACCTGACGGACCTCGCCGAGCGCCTCCTTGCTGGCGGCCTTGATGGTGGTGAGCGCCGTGCGCGCCTGCTCCGGGTCCGTGTCCAGGAGCGCCAGGCCGACGCCCGCCTGCACGTTGATCACGGAGATGCTGTGCGCGAGGACGTCGTGCAGTTCACGGGCGATCCGCAGCCGTTCCTCGTCGGCACGTCGGCGCGCCGCCCGCGCCCGCTCGGCCCGCTCCCTGGCCCACTGCTCGCGCCGCGCCCGGGCCAGCTCGGACGCCGCCAGCACCCCGACCACCCAGGTGGCGACGGCGGCCTCCTGCCACCAGGAGACGGCCCGATCGCCGGTCGGCGGCAGCCACCGGTAGAGCCAGTGGGCCAGCAGCACATGGCCCGCCCAGAGCATCCCCACCGCCGACCACGCGGCCCGGCGGTGTCCCGTGACGACCGCGCTGAAGCAGGCCACGGCGACGGTCAGGAAGACCGGCCCGTACGTGTATCCGGCGGCCAGATAGACCAGGGTGACCGCTGCCGTACCGAAGGCGACGAGCGCCGGACACCGCTTCCGCCACAGGAGCAGCCCCGATCCGACGAGCAGCAGCACGCGCGCGAGGGCGTCCAGCGGGAGCCGTCCGCCCTGCTGGGCGTGGGCCGCGAAGTTCGACCCGCCGAGCACGAACACGGTGATCACGACGGTGGACCGCCACGGCCAGCGGGTACCGCGCTCCTCCTTGTCCCAGAGGTGCCCCAGCGGCCCGTGCCGCCACCGCCGGGGCGGCCCGCCGTCGGATACGCGCTGCTCGTCCATGTCCGCCACGCTAGACGCCGCCGTCCCCGGCGGGCGTCCGCCGGTCGGGGCGATCACGCGTACTCCCCGCGGAGTACGCCGACGCGGTACGCCCACGCAGTGCGCCCGCGGAGTACGCGTACACCGACGGACGTGCCCCGCCCGGCCCGGCCACCGCAGGGCCACCGACCGGCGGCACCTTCGGCCCACCCGGTCGGCCGGTCCGCTCAGTCGGCCTGCCCACCCGGTCGGCCGGTCCGCTCAGTCGGCCTGCCCACCCGGTCGGCCGGTCCGCTCAGTCGGTCCGGCCCTGCTGCGGGTAGACCAGCCCCACGCCATGGGCGAGCCTGGCCACCGCGAGCCGGAAGAACGGCTCTCGGTCCTCCACGACCCGGTTGAACTGCCCGAACAGCTCGAAGCCGATCAGCCCGTAGAGCTGCGCCCAGGCCGCGACGAGTGCCGTGACCACCTCCGGGGGCAGATCGGGTGCGAGGTCGGCGGTCATCCGCTCGGCCTCGGCGCGCAGTTCGGCCGGCAGCGGCGGCTTGGCGACGCCGAGTCCCCGGTGCGCGTCCCGCGTGATGTCGAGGAGGAGGGTGCCGACCCGCGCGGCGGCCGGGACGGTCGTCCGGGGCGCGGAGTACCCCGGCACCGGGGACCCGTAGATCAGCGCGTATTCGTGCGGGTGGGCGAGCGCCCAGTCCCGCGCGGCCTCGCACACCGCGGTCCATCTGCGCACCGGACCGGCCTCGGCGACCGCGGCCTCCGCCGCCTCCGCACTCTCCCCCAGGGAGTTGTAGGCGTCGATGATGAGGGCGGTGAGCAGGTCGTCACGGCTGGGGAAGTAGCGGTACAGCGCGGACGAGACCATCCCGAGCTCGCGCGCCACGGCCCGCAGCGACAGCTTCGCGGCGCCCTCCGCCGCGAGCTGTCTGCGCGCCTCGTCCTTGATGGCCGCGGTGACCTCGACCCTGGCGCGGGCACGGGCGCCACGGGTCGCTCCGTCCGGGGCACCGCCTCCGGTGCCGCCTCCGGTGCCGTCTCCGGTGCCGTCTCCGGTGCCGTGTCGGTTGCTGTCTCCGGTTCCGTGTGGGGTGTTGCTCATACGAGCGAGTGTCCCACGTTTCTGGAGCAGTGCACACAACCGAGAGCACCGCAACGAAATGAGAGCGCTGCCAAAAAACGAGAGCAGTGCTCTTGCTATGGATCACCGATCTCCAGCAGACTGTCCATCAAGCGAGAGCAGTGCTCACGGAATGCCCCCCGAGAGCTTCCAAGAAGGGAAATAGCCATGTCCACGCACGTCAAGAAGCCCGGCTGGTTCACCATCAACGTCTTCAACCGTGCCGTCGCCTGGATCACCCGCCGGGGCATCAGCGTCTGGGGCTCTCGGGTACTGGCGGTCCGCGGCCGCAAGAGCGGCGAGTGGCGGACCACCCCCGTGAACCTTCTGACGGTGGACGGACGTCAGTACCTGCTCGCCCCTCGCGGTCACGTCCAGTGGACGCACAACATGCGGGCGGCCGGCGGCGGTGAACTGCGTCTGGGCAGGAACGTGGACGAGTTCACCGCGACCGAGGTCGCCGACGACGACAAGGTGCCGCTGCTGCGCGCCTACCTCAAGCGCTGGAAGGCCGAGGTGGGCGTCTTCTTCAAGGGAGTCGGGCCCGACTCCCCCGACGCCGACCTGCGCAGGATCGCCCCGGACCACCCGGTCTTCCTCATCAGCCTCAAGAGCTGAACGAGCATCAGGAGCCGGTCTCGTCGGCCTCGCGGGCATCGTCGGCCCCACGGACGCCGTCGGCCTCGCGCGCCTCGGCACCCTCGCCGTCCGCGACACCGGCGCCACCCTTGGCACCCGCACCGCTCGCACCACGCACGCCACGAGCATCGCCCGCGCCGTCCACACCGTCGGCGTCGCCCGCACCACTCGCCGCGTCCGCCGTGGGCCGGCGGTCCAGGGCGGTCAGGGCTCGCTGGGCGAGGGGGTGGCCGCGCATGAGTTCGCCCAGGGTCGTCGCACCCCGGGTGATGTCGGCGAACGCCCGCCAGGCGGGCCGGAAACCCGTCAGAGCCGCGTGGAAGACCCCGGGCCGCCGCTCGAACACCGCCAGCATCCGCTTGCCGACGCTCATCTCCACGCCCAGCCCGGCCTTGATCGCGAAGGCGTAGTTCAGGGCCTGCCTGCGGGTGTCCACGGCGTCGTGCGCCTCGGCGATGCGGACCGCCCATTCGCCCGCGAGCCGTCCGGAGCGCAGCGCGAACGAGATGCCCTCGCGCGTCCACGGCTCCAGCAGCCCGGCCGCGTCCCCGCACACCAGGACCCGACCGCGCGACAACGGCGAGTCGTCGGCGCGGCAGCGGGTCAGATGCCCGGAGGAGATGCTCGGTTCGAAGCCCGCGAGGCCGAGCCGGGCGATGAAGTCCTCCAGATAGCGCTTGGTCGCGGCGCCTTCGCCGCGGGCCGAGATCACCCCGACCGTCAGCGTGTCGCCCTTGGGGAACACCCAGCCGTAGCTGCCGGGCATCGGTCCCCAGTCGATGAGGACCCGTCCCCGCCAGTCCTCGGCGACCGTCTCCGGCACCGGGATCTCCGCCTCCAGGCCGAGGTCCACCTGGTCGAGCTTGACTCCGACATGCGCCCCTATGCGGCTGGCGCTGCCGTCGGCGCCGACGACCGCCCGCGCGAACACCGTCTCGCCGCCCTGGAGGACGACGGCGACCGTGCGCCGGTCCGGTACGGCCGAGCCGTGCTGCTCGACCCGCTGCACGGTGACGCCGGTCCGCAGGTCGGCGCCCGCCTTCTGGGCGTGCTCGACCAGCTGCTGGTCGAACTCGGGCCGGTTGATCAGCCCGAACAGCATCCGCTTGGAGCGCCGGGTCCGGGTGAACCGGCCGTTGTTCGAGAACGTCACCGCGTGCACCCGGTCCTGCAACGGCAGTTCGAAGCCGGGCGGCAGGCTGTCCCGCGAGGGTCCGATGATGCCGCCGCCGCACGTTTTGTAGCGGGGCAGCTCCGCTTTCTCCAGCAACAGGACGCGCCGCCCCGCGACCGCCGCCGCGTAGGCGGCCGAGGCCCCCGCGGGTCCCGCGCCCACCACGACGACGTCCCACACCTGCCGCACGTCGTCCGCCGAAGAGTTCTCGCTGCTCACGATGGTCTACTGCTCCCGATCAAGCCGCTGCCGCACCTGTCCCCCGCATCCTACGGCGGTCGTGGCACCGGACCGCTGTGGGAGTATCGGGGGCGTTTACGCCCTGTACCCCAGGTGCGCATACGCTGACACGATCACCCGTACTGACACGTACAACGTCGCACCCACGAGGAGCGTGCCCATGTCGTCGAATCCGGTCGCCGAGACCGTCGCCTCGCTGATGCCCCGAGCGAAGGCCGAGCTCACCGAACTGGTGGCTTTCAAGTCGGTGGCGGACTTCGACCAGTTCCCCCGGAGCGAGAGCGAGGGCGCCGCGAGCTGGATCGCCGACGCCCTGCGCGCCGAGGGCTTCACGGACGTGGCCCTGCTCGACACCCCCGACGGCACGCAGTCGGTCTACGGCTACCTGCCCGGCCCGGAGGGCGCCAGGACCGTCCTGCTGTACGCGCACTACGACGTGCAGCCGCCGCTGGACGAGGCCGCCTGGGCCACCCCGCCGTTCGAACTGACCGAGCGCAACGGCCGTTGGTACGGCCGCGGCGCCGCCGACTGCAAGGGCGGCGTGATCATGCACCTGCTCGCCCTGCGCGCGCTGAAGGCGAACGGCGGCGTCCCGGTGCACGTCAAGGTGATCGCCGAGGGCTCGGAGGAGATGGGCACGGGCGGCCTGGAACGGTACGCCGAGCAGCACCCGGAGCTCCTGGCCGCCGACACGATCGTCATCGGCGACGCGGGCAACTTCCGCGTCGGCCTGCCGACCGTCACCACCACGCTGCGCGGCATGACGATGCTCAACGTGCAGGTCGACACGCTCGAGGGCAACCTGCACTCGGGCCAGTTCGGCGGCGCCGCGCCCGACGCGCTGGCCGCGCTCGTCCGCGTACTGGACTCGCTGCGCGCCGAGGACGGTTCGACGACCGTCGACGGGCTCGCGCCGACGTCCCGGTGGGACGGACTCCAGTACGACGAGGAGCAGTTCCGCAAGGACGCCAAGGTGCTCGAGGGCGTCGGGCTGATCGGCTCCGGCACGGTCGCCGACCGCATCTGGGCCCGCCCCGCCGTCACGGTGCTGGGCATCGACTGCCCGCCGGTGGTCGGCGCGACCCCGTCCGTGCAGGCGAGCGCGCGGGCCAAGGTGAGCCTGCGGGTGCCGCCGGGCGTCGACGCGATCGAGGCGACGAAGCTGCTCCAGGCCCACCTGGAGGCGCACACGCCGTGGGGTGCGCGGGTGCGTACGGAGCAGGTCGGCCAGGGTCAGGCGTTCAGCGCCGAGACGGCCAGCCCGGCGTACACGGCGATGGCCGAGGCGATGGCGGTGGCGTACCCGGGTCAGCAGATGCAGTACGCCGGCCAGGGCGGCTCCATCCCGCTGTGCAACACCCTGGCGTCCCTCTACCCGGACGCGGAGATCCTGCTCATCGGTCTGAGCGAGCCGGAGGCCCAGATCCACGCGGTGGACGAGAGCGTGTCCCCCGACGAGCTGGAGCGACTGTCGGTGGCCGAGGCGCTGTTCCTGCTCAACTACGCGGCCGGCTGAGCCGGCCGGTCCACGCCGGTGGGCCCCTCGCCACGGGGCGAATTCCAGGGGCCCACCACCACACCCGCGGAAGGGCGGCCGCCGACCGCCGTACCGGGCCGCGCGTCGGTCTCCGACCGCCGCACTCGCCCGTACGTCAGCCACCGACCGGTGTGCCCGCCTCCAGGTACAGGGCCGCGCCGCGTTCCTTGGCGCGCAGGGCCCAGCGCAGCCGCTCGTAGCGGACGGGCGGCAGCAGGTCGGCGGCCTCCTGCTCGGTGACGAAGCGCCAGGCGCGCAGTTCGGGGCCGGGCAGCAGCAGCCCGGCGGCGCGGTCCGGGTCGAGGCGTCCGCCGTCGAAGAGGAACCGCAGGCCGCCGTAGCCGGGCGGGACGGGTCGCTCCCAGTCGACGACGAGGAGGCGGGGCATCTCGTCGAGGTGTATCGCGGTCTCCTCCGCCACTTCGCGCACCCCCGCCCGCGCCGGGGCCTCGCCGGGTTCGACGACGCCGCCGGGGAACTCCCAGCCGGCCTTGTAGGTGGGGTCGACCAGGAGCACCCGGTCCTGGTCGTCGAAGAGCAGCACCCCCGCGGCGGTCGTCTCGGCCGTCGGCTCGGGGGTCTGCACGATGGCGCAGGTGTCCATGGCCCCGCTGCCGACGGCCTCGGCGATGCGGACGGCCGTCTCGTACGGGGTGAGGGCGCTGGTGTCGACGAGGTGCGCGTCGGCGGTGAGCCAGCCGGCGAGCGCGGCGCGGTAGGGCTCGATGTGGTCGTACGACCACTGGCGTACCCGTATCTCCCCGTCGGGCAGGTCCGGCGGGAGCTCGCGGTCGGCTATGCGCTCGCGCAGGATCGTTTCAGCCGGAGCGAGGACCACATGCCGCACGGCGAACCGCCGGGCGGCGAGACCGCCGAAGATCTCGTCGCGGTACTCCTGCCGCAGCAGTGTCATGGGGACCACCAGGGTGCCGCCGACCTCGGCGAGCAGCGCGGCCGCGGTGTCGATCACGAGCCTCCGCCAGATCGGCAGGTCCTGGAAGTCGCCGACCTCGGCGAGGTGCTTGGCCGGCAGCAGATGCGTGAGTGCCGCCCCGATGACCTCGGGGTCGAAGAGTGTGCTGTTCGGGATCAGTTCGATCAGTTCCCGCGCGGTCGCGCTCTTCCCCGCGCCGAACGCACCGTTGATCCAGACGATCACGGTTCCCCCTCTTCCGTTGGCCCCCTGTGGCTTGCCCGCTCCACCCTGCCACGGAAACCAGCTCCCGTTGAGGGTGCCCGGACGCGGGCCCGGAGCCCCGGGGCGGGGCTCCGGCACCGGTTGCCGGAGGAGGCCGGTCCGGGGGACCGGCGCCGGCCGCGCGCCGCGGCCGTCAGTCGCCGTGGCCCAGGGTGTTCTCGCCGAGGTCGACGCTCTCACCGGCCACGACGTGGTCGAGGGTGCCGACGGTGTCCCGTACGTTCAGGTCGCTCAGGTCCTCGGCGGCCGCGCTGTGGGACGGGGTGATCGCGGCGACCACGAACCCGGTGGCGAGGGAGGCGATGGCGAGCATGCTGCGCTTCTTCATGCCCGGCCCAACTCCACAACGGGGTGCGGGGTCACGCCCTTGCCCCGAAACACACCCGACGGCTTCGCGACGTCCGTCAGACTCCGGCGGTGGCCGTGCCCGCCGCCCCCGCGAGTGCGGCGGCGGCCGCTCCGACCAGCCCCGCGTCCGTGCCCATCTGGGCCGGTGCCACGGTCAGCCGCTGCACGAAGGACAGGGTCGCGTAGTCGCCGAGGGCCCTGCGCAGCGGCGCGAAGAGCACCTCCCCCGCCTTGCCCACTCCCCCGCCGACGACGGCGATGTCGATCTCCACGAGCGTCGCGGTGGCCGCGATCCCGGCCGCCAGGGCCTGCGCCGCCCGTTCGAAGGAGGCCACGGCGACCGGGTCGCCGGCCCGCGCGGCGGCGGCCACCGCGGCGGCGGAGGCGTCGCCGTCCGGGCCGGGGCACCAGCCGTTCTCCAGGGCGCGGCGGGCGATGTTGGGGCCGCTGGCGATGCGCTCCACGCAGCCGCGCGCGCCGCACGGGCAGAGGTCGCCGTCCAGATCCACGCTGATGTGGCCGATGTGGCCCGCGTTGCCGGTGGGGCCGGGGTGGAGCTGGCCGTTGAGGACCAGGCCGCCGCCGACGCCGGTGGAGACCACCATGCACAGCGCGTTGGCGTGGCCGCGGGCCGCGCCCTGCCAGTGCTCGGCAGCGGTGATCGCCACTCCGTCGCCGATCAGCTCGACGGGCAGGCCCCCGGTCGCCGCCCGGACCCGTTCGACGAGCGGGAAGTCGCGCCAGCCCGGCACGTTCACCGGGCTCACCGTGCCCGCGCCGGCGTCCACCGGGCCCGCGCTGCCGATGCCGACGGCGCGGGTACGCCCCCACAGCGGCGACGCGTCGAGCTCGCCGAGGACCTCCTCGACGGCCCGCATCACGGTGTCGCCGTCCTCCCGCGCGGGCGTCGGGCGCTGCGCCCGCACCAGGATCGTGCCGTGGCCGTCGACCAGCGCTCCGGCGATCTTGGTGCCGCCGATGTCGAGCGCGGCCACGAGGTGGGTGTGCATCAGTGTCGGATCTCCCCGTCAACCATGAGAAAAGGCTGGCCGGTCCAGCGTTGGGGGACGTGGGCCGAGATTGCGGTGGACAGTCTCTCCCGCATCTGACAACGTTGTCCAGGCCCTATGCTCGACGCCACATCCTCATACATGCCCGTGGAGCGATGCACACCCCCCGTGGCCGACAGGACAGGACGTACCGTGCCCGACACGCCCCGCCGATCCGAGAGCCGTTACGGCAACCGTCCGACCATGAAGGACGTGGCCGCACGGGCCGGGGTAGGACTGAAGACGGTCTCCCGCGTCGTCAACGGCGAGCAGGGGGTCACCCCGGAGACCGAGCGCCGGGTCCAGGAGGCGATCGACTCCCTGGGCTTCCGGCGCAACGACAGCGCGCGGGTGCTGCGCAAGGGCCGCACCGCGAGCATAGGCCTGGTCCTCGAGGACCTGGCCGACCCGTTCTACGGACCGCTCAGCCGTTCGGTCGAGGAGGTGGCCCGCGCGCACGGCGCCCTGCTGATCAACGGCTCCAGCGCCGAGGACCCCGACCGTGAGCAGGAGTTGGTGCTGGCGCTGTGCGCCCGCCGGGTGGACGGGCTGGTCATCATTCCCGCGGGTGACGACCACCGCTATCTGGAGCAGGAGATCAGGGCGGGCGTCGCGACGGTCTTCGTCGACCGGCCGGCCGGGAAGACGGACGCGGACGTCGTCCTGTCCGACAACTTCGGCGGTGCCCGCGACGGCGTCGCCCATCTGATCGCCCACGGACACCGCCGGATCGGCTTCATCGGCGACATGCCCCGGATCCACACGGCCGCCGAGCGGCTGCGCGGCTACCTGGCCGCCATGGAGGACGCCGGGATAGCCGTGGAGGACTCCTGGACGTCCCTGGGCGTCACCGATCCGCTGCGGGTGCGCAGGGCGGCGGAGGACATGCTCCGCGGGCCCTCGCCCGTCACTGCGGTCTTCGCGGGCAACAACCGGGTGAGCGTCACGGTGATCCGGGTCCTGGCCGAGCAGAGCCGCCGGGTGGCGCTCGTCGGGTTCGACGACATCGAGCTCGCCGATCTGCTGCACCCGGGTCTCACGGTCGTCGCCCAGGACGCGTCGGTGCTCGGCCGCACCGCCGCCGAGCGCCTGTTCGGCCAGCTGGACGGCTCGCTGATCGTCCCGGAGCGCATCGAGCTGCCGACACGTCTGATCACCCGCGGCTCGGGCGAGCTGCCCCCGGCGGACTGACCGGACGGGACCGGGACGACCTGCGCGGCTCCCGGGACGGCACCGGGGCCGGGACCGCAGGAACCCGGACCGGGACCACAGTGACCCGGACCGGGACCGCGGCGCCCCGGACCGGGACCGCGGCGACCGCGATCGGCGCCGCTGCGGGGCGGGCGCCGTCAGGGCGTCCCGCCGCCCCGCCGTGGTGCCGCGAAGCCGTCCAGCTCGGCCCGGGTCAGCCCGGTCGCGCCGGTGACCTCCGCCAGGTCCAGCGCGCCGCAGTCGAGGCCGCGCAGCAGATGGCCGCTGAGGGCCTTGGCGGTCGCGGGCTCGTCCATGACGTCGCCGCCGGCGCGGTGGACGTAGCGGGCGAGCCGGGCCGCCGTCCGCTCGAAGCCCTCGCGGTAGAAGGCGAAGACGGCCGCGTACCGGGTGGGGAGGTGGCCCGGGTGCATGTCCCAGCCCTGGTAATAGGCACGGGCCAGGGCGCGCCGGGTGAGGCCGTAGTGCAGGCGCCAGGCGTCGTGGACCCGTTCGGTCGGGCCGACCGGCAGCACGTTGGTGGAGCCGTCCGAGAGGCGTACGCCGGTGCCCGCGGCCGCGACCTGCATGACCGCCTTGGCGTGGTCGGCGGCCGGGTGGTCGCTCGCCTGGTGGGCGGCGGACACGCCGAGGCAGGCGCTGTAGTCGAAGGTGCCGTAGTGCAGGCCCGTGGCGCGGCCTTCGGCGGCCCGGATCAGGCGGGCGACGGTGGCGGTGCCGTCGGCGGCGAGGACGGCCTGGCTGGTCTCGATCTGGATCTCGAAGCCGATCCGGCCAGGCGCGAGGCCACGCGCCTTCTCGAACGCCTCCAGGAGCCGCACCATGGCGGTGACCTGCTCGGGGTATGTCACCTTGGGCAGGGTGAGCACGAGCCCGTCGGGCAGGCCGCCGGCCTCCGCCAGGCCGCTGAGGAAGACGTCGAGGGTGCGGATGCCGCGGTCGCGCACGGCGGCTTCCAGGCACTTCATCCGGATGCCCATGTACGGGGCGGCCGTGCCGTCCGCGTACGCCTGCGCGATCAGCCGGGCCGCACGGGCGGCCGCCTCGTCCTCCTCGGCGTCCGGACGGGGGCCGTAGCCGTCCTCGAAGTCGACGCGCAGGTCCTCCACGGGCTCGCGCTCCAGCTTGGTCCGCACGCGCGCGTACACGGGCTCGGCAAGCGCGTCGTCCAGGCCGAGGACCGCGGCGAAGGAGGCCGCGTCGGGCGCGTGCTGGTCGAGGGCGGCCAGCGCCCGGTCCCCCCACGAGCGGACGGTCCCGGCCTCGAAGACGTCTCCGGGCACATAGACGGTGTGGACGGGCTGACGGGTGCCCGGGTCGCCCGGGTAGTCCCGCTCCAGTGCGGCGTCGACCGGTGCGAGGAAGGCCCCGATCTCCTCGCCGACCGCGCCCGCGAGGCTCGTCGTCACCTTCTCCTGCCGGCCCATCGCGCACCCTCCGGTTTCCGCAGTACGGAATCAACAATCCGTTGAATGAACTTATCCAGCGGACTTTCCACGGGTCAACACCCTGTCCACGCCCCGGTCCCTCCCGGTTCACCGTGCCCCGGGGCCCTCTTCCGTCCAGGCGTCTTCCCCTTCATCCTGGCTCCCGAGGGGAGGGGACACACATGTCGATGACCCCAGGGCCCACCCGTCGGGCGGGGCTGCGGACGCTGGTCGCCGTCGCGGCCACCGTGGCCGCCGTACCCCTGCTCGGAACCGTACGGACCTCCGAGGCCCGGGACGCGGGCCCGGCCGGGAACCCGGACGCGGCCCGGGACGCGGGCCACGCGGGGGTGAGGGCCCTGGCCGTCCCCCCGTTACGGGTCATGACGTTCAACCTCCGGGTCGCCGGCACCCACGAGCCCAACAGCTGGGCGGACCGCCGGCCGGTGATGCGCGCGCTGCTGCGCCGCGCGGCCCCGCACGTCATCGGCACCCAGGAGGGGCAGCTCCCCCAGTTGAGCGACATCGAGGCCGACCTCGGGCCGCACTACGCCTGGGTCGGCACCCCCGGCGGCGGCCGCGAGGAGTCGGTGGCCGTCTTCTACGACACCCGTCGGCTAGCCCCCGTCGAGCACACCACCTTCCGCCTCTCCGACACCCCCGACGTGCCGCGCTCCAACACCTGGGGCGCCGCCTTCCCCCGGCTGGTCACCCGGGTCCGCTTCCGCGATCTGCTCGATCCGGGGCGGCAGTTCCACGTCCTCAACACCCACCTCGACCACCGCAGCGCCTACGCGCGCGAGCGTGCCGCCGCCCTCATCGCCGAGCGGGTCACGGCCCTCGACGGCCGGCTCCCGGTCCTGGTCACCGGCGACTTCAACGCCGCGGCCCACGGCGGCCCGGTCTACGACACCCTGCTGGGCGCCGGGCTCCAGGACACCTGGGACACGGCGCGGCAGCGCGGACCCGCCTACGGGACGTTCCACGCCTTCGGGTCGCTGACGCCGGGCGGCGAGCGCATCGACTGGATCCTGGCGACGCCGGGTGTGACGGTGCACCGGGAGTCGGTCGACACGTTCTGGGCGCAGGGCCAGTGGCCGAGCGACCATCTGCCGGTGCTGGCCTCGCTGAGCCTGGGCTGAGCCGAGCCCGGCACGAGTTGCCCCCCCCCGGGACGAGCCGGGCCCGGAACGGGCGAGGCCCCCGTGACCGGTGTGGTCACGGGGGCCTCGGACAGCCTGGCGCGGATCAGCCCTTGCGGGTCTTGACCTCGTCGGTGAGCTGGGGGACGACGTCGAACAGGTCGCCGACGACGCCGTAGTCGACCAGGTCGAAGATCGGGG
>NZ_JBVJMD010000043.1:0-80577 GCF_055584385.1 Streptomyces sp. NPDC104096 | reverse complement strand
TCGTCCGACAGCGTCAACTCGGCCTTCGGCCGCCCCATCCGTGCCATAGGGCAAGCCTACACATCTGAATGGAATTCCCGACTCGGAACACTAGGCGTGCGTGCGTACGGAGAACTCGTTGCCGTCGGGGTCGAGCAGCAGGACCCGGCCGTTGTCGTCCTCGCCGGCGGACGTGCGTGTCGCGCCGAGCGAGACCAGGCGGTCGAGCTCGGCCTCCGGGTCGGCGTCGGCGGGGAGCGCCAGTTCGAGGTACAGCCGGTTCGGGCCCGTCTTCGGTGCCACAGGGGGACCACCCCAGGTGATCTTCGTACCGCCGTCCGGTGACTGGATCGCGGTCTCCTGGTCCTGGTCCCAGACCAGCGGCCACCCCAGCGCCCGGCTCCAGAAGTAACCGACCTCCCGCGTACCGTCGCAGGCCAGCGCTCCGATGAAGCCGGTGTCGGCGAGGAACTTGTTGCCCGCCTCGATGACGCAGAACTCGTTGCCGTCCGGGTCGGCGAGCACCACGTGTTCCTCTTCCGGGAGCTGGCCCACGTCGAGGTGTCCGCCGCCGAGCTCCAGGGCCCTGGCCACCGTCTGCCGCTGCTCCTCCGGGGTGGCGCTGGTGAGGTCGAAGTGCGCCCGGTTCCGGCCGGTCCTCGGTTCCCGGCTCGGCAGGAAACGTATGCGGAAACCGGCCTTGTCAGGCGGAAGGATCGCGATGCCGTCGTCCGGACCGTCGGCCGGCTCCCAGCCCAGGACCCCGGACCAGAACCGCGCCAGCTCCGACGGACGGGTCGCGTTGAAGCAGAGCGCGAACAATTGACTCGTCATCCCTCGTACATCTCCGATCCGCTGGCGGACGCTCCGGCACCGATGGCCGTCAGAGCGGGTTGAGGCGGGCTTTGAGCAGGCAGAACTCGTTGCCTTCGGGGTCGGTCAGGACATGCCACGACTCTTGCCCTGTCTGGCCGATGTCGGCCGGGCGCGCACCGAGCTTCAGCAGGCGTTCCAGCTCGGCGTCCTGATCGCGGTCGGTGGCGTTGACGTCGATGTGCAGCCGGGACTTCCCCGGCTCCGGCTCGTCCCTGCGGCTGAGGATGATCGTCGGCTGCGGACCGCCGAACCCTTCGCGCGGCCCGATCTCCAGCGTGCCGTCGTCCTCGCGGCCGAGCACGACGAAGTCCAGGACCTCGCACCAGAACCGCGCCAGTACCTCGGGCTCGCGGCAACCGAGCACGAGCTCGCTGATCCGACATGCCATGGAAGAGACCCACTCTCGGCCCGAGTCCTGCCGGAGGCCGCACGCGAACCTCACCGGTTCCAGCAGCGCTGGCAACCCCACGAGCCTAGCGAACGGGTCGGGGACGGTCGAAAGGAATTAAGGGGCCGTCACCGCGTCTGTCCGGGCCAGGAGTCGGAGCGGCATCGAGCCCGAGCGCTGGAGGCACTGGGGCTCACCCCTGGAGTCCCATGCCCTCGGGTGGGACGAGGCCCTTGTCGGGGTGGGCGCGGAAGGTCGCGGTCCGGACGGCGGGCATGCACGAGGGGCCGTTGGGGTGCTGCTCCACCAGCCTGGCCCGGGTGCTGTCCTCGACGACCGTTTCACCGCTCTTCGCGGACATCACACTGAGCCGCACCGGCAGGGCGGACGCGCCCGAGTCGTCGGAGAGCCGGACGGACAGCGAGGCGAGCGGGTCGTCGGGACTGCCCGAAGTCCGCTGCCTGCACGTGCTGTTCACACACAGCATGATCGTCGCCGCGTCCTGGTCGCCGAAGTCGGCGGGTCGCCACATGACGGAGATCCGCGACTCCGCGTCCGCCATGGTGCACGGGTTCTCCCCGCCGGACTGCGAGCAGCCGGTCAGGGCCATGGCCAGTAACGGTATGACAAGGGTTCGGCGCATGGCGGCAGACTCTACCGGGCCCCTCACCGGAGCCGGGCCGCGCCTCGGGCGCCTTGTGAGGTGCTCGGTTCCGCCTCCCCGGAAGCTACGCGGACTTGGCGAACGCCCGGAACGCCGCCCATCGGACGCGGGGGCGCGGCAGATCGCGCAGCGCCGGATACCGGGAGGTGGCCCGCTTCGCCCGGCGGATCACCCGTAGCGCGTCGGTGGGGCGCCCGGAGCCCATCGGCTCCACCACCGACGTGGGGACCAGCAGCCGGCCGTCGTCGGTCTGTCGCAGCCGGCCGCGGACCAGGGCGTTGCGCATGTGGTCGAGCCGGTCGTCGTGCTCGTGCACCAGGAGGGAGGCGTGGCCCGCGGTCACCGGGCGGTCGGCGGGGACCGTCGGTGCGAAGCCGTCGCCCGCGGGCACCGGCCGGCTCCGGCACAGGACGGGTGCGCCGCCGGGGTCCCGGGCGGCCGGCACGGCGCTCGGGTGGCGGGCGCGCTGCCCGGCTCCCGGCAGGGCGGTACCGGCCGTCCCGCCTGACGGTGTCCGCGGCGCGACCGGTTCGACGTCCGGGGCGCGTTCGCGCAGCAGGGGCCAGATCGGTTCGTCCTCTCCGGCGTGGTGGTGCAGGCCCGTCAGGTAGTCGTCCAGGTGGGCGGCGGTCCGTGCCGCACGGTCCGTGTCACCGTCGCCGACGGCGTGGACCGGACGGGGCAGGAGCGCGGACTCGCGCCGGAAGACCCGGTGGACCACCACCGTCTCGTGGACATGGGGGCGTTGATCGGCGGTTCGAGGTGTGGCCGTACGGCGGGGGGACACGCTTGCCTGCTCCGGCGACTCGGGTCCGGGCGACGGACGAGCGGCATGCGGCCCGCCTCTTGGCGCCCGCTCGGCGACGGCTTGGTGTCCGGGGCGGCGCGTTGGGGCGCGGCGGCACAAAACGCCTGAACGGGACGTGCGTGCGTCGGCTCGGCTTCGCGGTGAATGATTTTGGCCTGTTCATGACTTGAACTTGAGTTCCTTTTGTGGGGAATGATCATTCGGCTTTGTCCTGGCTTGGAACAATCCTCGGACGGATGACGGGAGCCGGGCGAGAGGCGGCGGACGGGGGCCGAAGGCGGCCGCAGGACGGCCGGCGCCACCACTCACCGCTCCCACCGTCCCCACCCGTCAACCCCCGCCCCGTCACCAGGAGCTTCCTCTCATGGCCATGAACGCGCGCCGCACCAGACAACTGCTGGAGACCTCGGCCCCCTTGCTGCTCCCGGGCGAGCAGGTCGAACTCACCAGTCTCGCCTCCGTCGGCACCGTCTCGGTGCGCAAGCAGGCACTCACCGCGATCGTGGTGGGGGTGCTCACCCTGGGCATGGTGATGGCGACGGTCCGCCCGCGTGCGGTCTACGTCGTCCTGACGAACCAGCGGATCCTGTTCTTCGACGCCGACCAGGGCGGCAAGCCGGGCAGGCTGCTGATGAACATGGGCCGCGCGTACGTCACCGCGACCCGGGCCGAGAAGACCTTCCTCGGCCTGAAGCTGGCCACCCACCTGACCGTCCAGGGCCAGGAGGGCGCGCTCAAGGTCGAATTCCCGGTCCAGACCCGCGCCGACGGCCACGTGTTCGCCGGAGCCCTGCCGGTCACGCGCTGAACCGTTCCGGGGCCACTGCCGGAACCGCTCCGGCCGCCGTCCCAGGGGCCGCTCCTCGTACCCCGGCCCGACGGCGACACCGTCCGCCCCCGTGGGGATACTGGGGCATGGGATTCCTCGTCTTCATGACCCTGCCGGGGCTGGTCATGCTGCTGACCGCGCTGGCCTTCGTCGATCAGCTGCTGCTGCGCGCGGGCCGGGCCGGGCTGCTGCCCTGGCGCAACGCGGGACGTCAGGGCCAGATCTCGGCGACCGGGTTCGAGCAGCTGCACGCGAGTCTCTCACCGGGCAAGCAGACCGAGCTCAGGGAGCGGCAGTCGGCCCTGCTGCTGCGCGACGACGAAGAGGACGGGGCGCCGCCGAACCGGACGACGGTGGATCTGGACGGGGGAACCGCGATCGTCCGGATGCCGAAGGGCCGCCTGGCCTAGGGCGTGTTTCGAAAGTCCCGTCTGCCCGGCGACGCCTGGCACGCACTCCCCCAGAGGGGGCACCCCCAGCCGCGTTGTCGGGATCACCCCGATACAACCAGTATCGGGGCGACCCTCCGCCTTGCGATCGCACGCACCAGACGCCGCCGGGCCCGCCCTTCGGGCGGACGACGCCACTTTCGAAACACGCCCTAGTCGGGATCAGGAGCGGGTCCGGGCCACGAGGGCGGGGAGTGCCTGTCCCAGCGGGAGATCGACCCGCTCGGCGGCCCATCGGTCTCCCCGCGTCGGGCCCTGGTTGATGATGAGGACAGGGATGCCGGACCGGTCGGCCTGACGCACGAAACGCAGCCCGGACATGACGGTCAGGGAAGAACCGAGCACCAGGAGGGTCGCGGCCCGCGAGACGAGACGTCCGCACGCCTCGACCCGCTCGGGCGGCACGTTCTCGCCGAAGAAGACGACATCGGGTTTGAGCACCCCGGTGCCGCAGGCCGCACACGCCACCACCCGGAACGCGCGGACCGCCTCCTCCGGCAGCTCCACGTCGCCGTCCGGATTGACGCGCGCGGCACGGTGGTCCTCGGCGGCCTCCTCGAACCGCGGATTCGCCTCCCGCAGCCGGTGGTCCAGCTCCGAACGGGCGCTGAGGTCACCGCAGTCCAGACAGACCACGCGGCTCAGACTGCCGTGCAGTTCGATGACGTCGGCCGCCCCCGCCGACCGGTGCAGCCCGTCGACGTTCTGTGTGATCACACCGGTGAGCAGGCCCGCCTCGCCCAGCGCGGTGACGGCCCGGTGGCCGGCGTTCGGGCGGGCTCTCGTCATGGCCCGCCATCCCAGCTGACTGCGCGCCCAGTAGCGGCGGCGCGCGGGTTCCCCGCCGACGAACTCCTGGTACGTCATGGGAGTGTGCCGACGCAGCGAGCCGTGCTCGCCGCGGTAGTCGGGGATGCCGGAGTCGGTGGACAGCCCCGCCCCGCTCAGCACCGTGACGCCGCCCGCGCGCACGGCCTCGACGACACCGCTCAGGTCGGTCGAGGCCGGAGGCAGACCGCCGGTGGGCTCCCAGGCCAGAGTGGGTCGCGTCCGCATGACTGCCAGGATACGCAGCCGGTGCCGGGCGCCCCGGTCCCGTCGCCGGCCGCACGGCCCTCCCCGTTCACCGGCCGCGCCCGGCGACCCTCCGGTCGCGCCGGGCGTCGCTCACACGTCCGGCCCGAGCGCCGCGACGATGCGCCGGAATCGCGAGGTCATCTCGTCGGCCGTCTGCTCGGGGTGGTGCCGCCACCAGGCGACGGCGGCGCTCACGGTCCCGTACCAGAGGTGCGTGACGAGGTCGGCGTCGAGGCTTTCGGTGGCCGGGGAGGCGCGCAGGAACTCCGCCACCCCCACCGCTCCCATCCGGTTGAGTTCCCTCCGGTACACGGCCGCGGCCGTATGCAGCGGGCCGTCTGCCGGAAGGGTCCCGTCGTAGACGAGTTCCCAGTCGTGCAGGCGCGACGCCAGGGCGCGGAAGACCGCCTCCAGGGTGCGCACCGCGCGCGTGAGGTCGGACGGCCCCTCCTGGGCGGACGCGACGGCTGCGACGAGACGGGTGCCCGCCTGTTCGAGGCAGGCCAGATAGAGGCCGTCCTTGGACCCGAAGTACTCGTAGATCATGGGTTTGGTGATCCCGGCCCGTGCCGCCACGTGCGCGGTCGACCCGCGCGCGTAGCCCTTCGTGCCGAACTCCTCGGCGGCCGCGTCCAGGATCAGCCGCTCCCGGTCCTTGCGGGGCATCCCCTTGGTGCCCACGCCCCGCGTGGGCTTCTCCTGCTTGCTCACGTCTCCATCCTATGTCAAAGTGACCGCCCGGTAATTTACCCGACGTTCAGATAGCTGGGGGCGCGATGAGCGGCAAGACTCGATCCTGGTGGGGCTGGGGCACCGTCGAGGACGCGGTGACCGGCCGGGAACGGGCGGAACTCACCCGGCGCACCGCCGAACTGCTGCCGGAGGCGGACCTGACCGTGCACGAGGCTCCGCCGGTCGAGTCGTTCGGCGTGGCCCCGAGCCGGGTGACGGCTCCGCCCGCGCTGGCCCCGATCGCGTCGTACGACCCGCGCGACCGGCTGGCGCACGGTCATGGCCAGGCATTCCGCGATGTCGTCCGCGCGCTGCTCGGGAAGCTGCCCCATGTGCCGGACGCCGTCCTGCGTCCCACGTCGGAGGCCGAGGTGGTGCACACGCTGGAGTGGTGCGACGGTGCGGGCATCGCGGTCGTCCCGTTCGGCGGCGGCACTTCCGTCGTGGGCGGCGTCGAGGCCCGTACGGGTGCGGAGTACGCCGGAGTGGTGAGCCTGGACCTGGGCTCGCTGGACCGGGTCCTGGAGGTCGACGGCACCAGCCGGGCCGCGCTCGTCCAGGCCGGAGTGCTCGGCCCTCACCTGGAGGAGCAGCTCAGGCCGCACGGCTACACCCTGCGCTTCTTCCCCCAGTCCTTCGAGTTCTCCACTCTCGGCGGCTGGCTGGCCACGCGGGCGGGCGGTCACTTCGCGACCCGTCTCACCCACATCGACGACCTCGCCGAGTCCCTGCGGGTGGTGACCCCCGCGGGTGTGGTCGAGAGCCGCCGTCTGCCGGGTTCGGGCGCCGGGCCCTCGCCCGACCGGCTGTTCCTCGGTTCCGAGGGAACGCTCGGTGTCATCACCCAGGCCTGGGTACGTCTTCAGGACCGGCCGCGTTGGCGAGCGGGAGCCTCGGTGGCGTTCGAGGACTACGAGGCGGGCGTCCGGGCCGTACGAGCGCTGGCCCAGTCCGGACTCGACCCGGCCAACTGCCGGCTGTTGGACCCGATGGAGGCACTGATCAACGCGGGCAGCCCGACGGCGGTGCTGGTGCTCGGCTTCGAGTCCGCCGACCACCCCGTCACCGCCCTGCTGGAGCGCGCCCTGGAGCTCTGCCGCGACCATGGCGGCAGCCTGCCGGAGGCGCCGCGCTCCACCGATTCCGCGGACGCGGCCGCGCGGACGGCGGCCGCCGACACCTGGCGTTCGGCCTTCCTGCGGATGCCGTATCAGCGGGACGCCCTCGCGGCTCAGGGCATGATCGTGGAGACGTTCGAGACGGCCTGCACCTGGGACCGGTTCGCCGGGCTGCGCGCGGCCGTCGACACGGCGGCCCGGGACGCCCTGCGCCAGGTGGGCGCCACGGGTGTGCTGACCTGCCGGTTCACCCATGTCTACCCCGACGGTCCCGCCCCGTACTTCGGGATCTACGCGGCCGGCGCGTGGGGCAGGACCGTGGAGCAGTGGGACGAGATCAAGCAGGCGGTCTCCGAGGCACTGATCACCGAGGGCGCCACCGTCACCCATCACCACGCGGTGGGCCGGGACCACCGGCCGTGGTACGACCAGCAGCGCCCCGACCTCTTCGCCGCCGCCCTGCGGGCGGGCAAGGCCGTGCTGGACCCGTCCGGGATCCTCAATCCCGGCGTCGTGATCGACCCTGTGCGCTGACACGACGGGGACCGGTCCATCCGGTCCCCGTGGTCGCGGACCCGGCTACCAGCCGACAGCGACCAGCAGCCACTGCGGGCTGCCGTGCGAGATGAACGAGGACTGACCCGCCACGTCGTCGTAGGGGAAGCCGTAGGCGAGACGGTTGATGGCGTTGTCGTGCCAGAACCTGGCGTAGTGGTTCGCGGGCGCCGCCTTGTAGTACTGGGCGGGGTCGCCCTGCTGGGCGGCCGGCAGGGTCGCCACATGGCGGTTGAGCGCGGCGCACATGGTCGGGTTGTTCGCCAGCGCCGCCGCGCAGCCGAAGATGTCGGAGGTGGCGGCGCTCACGCCCACGGACTGGGCGTAGGCGGTGAAGTAGTTCGCGTTGGCGCCACCCGTCCGGAAGCTCGGGTCGCTGCCGGGCGCGATGATCCGGTACGGCGCCTGGCTCTGCGCCAGCACCTTGAACTGGTCGGGAACGGCGGCCGTGAACCGCTGGAAGGTGGTCGCGCGGTCCTCGGCGAAGGTCTGCCGGTTCTCACCGACCTCGACGTCGTAGCCGTCCTTGGCGTGCAGGCGCATGGCCAGTTTGAGACCGAAGGCGTCGACCCGGGTGGTGTTGCCGTTGAAGACGCCGTTGCCGACGGTGAACTCGATGAAGTCGTAGTACGGACCGTTCGGCGACCCGAGGTAGAAGTACATACGGCCCGCGGAGTTGGCCGGCATGTCGAGGTAGGGCTGCTCGGCGATGGAGTGGACCTGTCCGTTGAAGCTCCAGTACACCTGGCTGTCGGGGTACTTGCCGCTGGTGCGGTTGAGGATCTTCACCTCGACGGCGTTGTGCGCGGCCGGTATGTCGCTGGTGGTGCCCCAGAAGGCGTCGGGCGGGGTGGTGCCGCCGGGCCCGTACACCTGGAACTCCCACAGGGAGTAGCCGTAGGGGGTGGCTCGTGCGGTTCCGAGGACGCGCACGTATCTGGCGCTGCCTGTGACGTCGATGTTCTGGGTGCCGCCGGCGCCGGTCGTCGTGGAGAACGCGGTGGCCCAGGTGCTCGCGTCGGTGGAGGTCTGGATCTGGAAGGCCGTGGCGTAGGCGGCCTCCCAGTTCAGGGTGACACGGGTGAGCTGCTGGACGGATCCGAGATCGACCCGCAGCCATTGCGGGTCGGAGAAGGCCGACGACCAGCGGGTGCCGGTGTCGCCGTCGACCGCGGCCCCGGCCGGGAAGGAGCCGTTTTCCACCGAGGACGCCGTGGCGGGCCGTCCCTGGGAGAGCAACCGGTCGGCGGCGTGGGCGGGTGACGGGGTCAGGACGGCGACGCAGGCGGCGAGCAGGACGACCGCCAGAGCGAGAGCGGTACGGGCCCGCGCGGTCAGGTCCGGCGGTCTGTGCGGGAGGGCGCTGGTCAGTGACTGCATGCGAATTCTCCTCAGGCCGGGTCGGCGTGTGTGGGGGCGGAGCAACAGCAGACGGAGAGAGCGCTCTCTCGGGTTGTATCCCCGCATGTTCCGGGCGTCAACAACTGAAGCCTGACCAAGGGGAGTTCCGGTGCCGGACGTGGCGGAGGGCCGAATGCCGTCGTGTGTACGGGGTTCGGCCGCCCGGCGCCTTCGGATCCCGACGACTTCAACGGCCCTTGCGGGGACGCGTATTCAAGATTTGTCGCCATCTGTCCACGGCGGTTTCCCGTCACTCGCGGGTCCTGACTGGTCTACACCCTTGACTGGTACAGACCAAAGCGGTTGAGTGTGGCCTCACACCCCCCACCCCAGCCGCCCGGACTCTGCGACGTCGGCCTTCTGCCGGCGTACGCGCACGGCTCCGCCCTGCCTCCGGTGCGGCCTTGTTCCGCAAAGGACTGATCCTGTGTCACACCGCCGTGCCGCCTCGCTCCTGGCCGCGATTCTGATCGGCGCCTCCGCGCCGACGCTGCTGCCGGCCGTGAGCGCTTCCGCCGCATCCTGTTCGAGCTACCCGGACTGGGTGGCGGGCAGGTCGTACGCCACCGGCAACATCGTCCGGTACACCGACGGCAAGGCCTACATCGCCGAGCACGACAACCCGGGCTACGACCCGGTCATCAGCACCTGGTACTGGGAGCCCTACGGCTGCGACAGCGGCTCGACCAACCCCTCCGACGGATTCGTCGTGAGCGAGGCGCAGTTCAACCAGATGTTCCCGAACCGGAACTCCTTCTACACCTACAACGGCCTCAAGGCCGCCATGAGTTCGTTCCCCGCCTTCGCCAAGACCGGCAGCGACACCGTCAGGAAGCAGGAAGCCGCCGCGTTCCTCGCCAACGTCAACCACGAGACCGGCGGCCTGGTCTACGTGGTGGAGCAGAACACCGCCAACTACTCGCACTACTGCGACTGGAGCCAGCCCTACGGCTGCCCGGCCGGCCAGTCGGCCTACTACGGGCGCGGCCCGATCCAGCTCAGCTGGAACTTCAACTACAAGGCCGCGGGCGACGCGCTCGGCATCGACCTGCTCGGCAACCCCAGCCTCGTCCAGACCGACGCCGCCGTGGCCTGGAAGACGGGCCTCTGGTACTGGAACACCCAGTCGGGACCCGGCACCATGACCCCGCACAACGCGATGGTCAACAGCGCGGGCTTCGGGCAGACCATCCGCAGCATCAACGGCTCGCTGGAGTGCGACGGCCGCAACCCCGCACAGGTGCAGAGCCGGGTGGACGCCTACCAGCGCTTCACCTCGATCCTCGGCGTCACGCCCGGAGCCAACCTCTCCTGCTGAACGGCCCGACACCGCCACGGCCGGTGCGGCCCCCGCACGGCCGGTGCCGCACCCGGACAGGCCTCCCACGGCCTCTCCCGGGTGCGGCGCCGGTCCCTGGAAGGCGGCCGGCCTGACGGCTCACCGGCTCGGCGACTCCTCGCGTGCGGAGCACAGGGCGTGGTCGACGAGGCCGGTGAGCTCCCTGATCCGGCGTACGGCGGGGTCCGGCCGAGCCGGAGGCCGTCGCGGGTGCCGGCAGGGGCGGACGGAGCGATCGGCACGCTGAGCACTGGTCATAGGCTGAACCCCATGTCAGTGATCCGACTTCTCGTGCTCGGTGCGGTCCGCCAACACGGGCGGGCGCACGGGTACCAGGTGCGCAACGACCTGGAGTACTGGGGCGCGCACGAATGGTCCAACGCCCAGCCCGGGTCGATCTACCATGCGCTGAAGCAGATGGCGAAGCAGGGACTGCTGCACGCGCACGAGGTCGCGCCGTCCACCGCGGGCGGCCCGCCGCGCACCGAGTACGAGGTCACCGGCAAGGGCGCCGAGGAATACTTCAGGCTGCTCCGGGAATCGCTCACCGCCTACGACCAGAAGCCCGACGTCCTGTCCGCGGGACTCGGTTTCATGGTCGATCTGAGCCGCGCGGAGGTGCTCGAGCTCCTGCGGGAGCGGGTCGGGGCCATCGAGGCGTGGCGCGAGACCGTCACGACCTCCTACGCGCCCGGCGGCGACCCCGGTCAGTTCGGTCACATCGGCGAGCTCATGAACATGTGGGTGCACAGCGCCGACTCCGGCGCCGAGTGGACCCGCGGGCTCATCGACCGCATCCAGGGCGGCGCCTACGTCTTCGCGGGCGAGGGCGACCCGTTCGTCGGTGTCCTCGGCGAGGGCGAGGAGAACCCGTACGCGACCGGGGTCCGGCATCCGAGGGACGATTACTAATCAAGTTTGACTAGAGGTTCGATCCGAGTTACCTTCGGCGGCCTCAGGTAGTCAAGTTTGATTAGTGAGGAGTCCCGGTGGCCGACGCGGCGATCACCATCGAAGGAGTACGCAAGCGATACGGCGGGCGCGGAACCGGCGCCGCGAAGAACGCCCTCGACGGACTCGACCTGACGGTTCCGCGCGCCTCGGTGCACGCGCTGCTGGGTCCGAACGGGGCGGGCAAGACCACTCTGGTCCGTATCCTGGCCACCCTGCTGCGGCCCGACGCGGGCCGGGTCGAAGTGGCCGGTCACGACGTCGTCGCCGAGCCCCACGCCGTGCGGCGCGACATCGGCCTGCTCGGCCAGCACGCGGCCCTCGACGAGGAGCTCGGCGGCCGGCAGAACCTGGAGATGTTCGGCCGGCTGCACCACCTCGGCGCCCGCCGGTCCAAGGCGCGCGCCGACGAACTCCTGGCGCGCTTCGGACTCGCCGACGCGGGCCGCAAGCCGGTCAAGGCCTACAGCGGCGGTATGCGTCGCCGCCTGGACCTCGCCGCGTCCCTGATCACGGAACCGAAAGTGCTCTTCCTGGACGAGCCCACCACCGGCCTCGACCCCCGCGGCCGCGCCGAGGTGTGGGGTGCCGTCCGGTCCCTGGTCGGCGGCGGCACCACGGTCCTGCTGACCACCCAGTACCTGGAGGAGGCCGATCAGCTCGCCGACCGCGTCTCGGTCGTCGACGCCGGCCGGGTGATCGCCGACGGCACCGCCGACGAGTTGAAGGCCGCGACCGGCGGCGACCGCATCGACGTGGTGCTCCGCGACGCGGACCGGCTGGCGGCGGCCGTCGCCCGGCTGCCCCTGACCGGGGTGAGCGTCGACGCCGACCGGCGGCTGCTCAGCGCTCCGGTCACCGACCGCATGGCCGCCCTCACCGCGGTGGTGGGTGCCCTTCAGACGGCCGGTATCGAGGCGGAGGACGTCATCGTGCGCCGACCGACGCTCGACGAGGTCTTCCTCCACCTGACCGATGCCCCGCCGAACCTGAAGGAAGGTGCCACGGCATGACCGCGTACGTACTCGGCGACTCCTGGACGATGACCCGCCGTGAGCTGGCCCGCTGGGCCCGGCAGCCGGCCACCGTCGCCGTCAACGTGGCCTTCCCCGTGATGCTGCTGCTGATGTTCGGCTACCTCGTCGGCGGTGGCCGGGGCGTGGGGGGCGCCTACGTCGACTACCTGGTCCCCGGAATGCTCGCGCTGACCATGGCCTTCGGCCTGGAAGGCACGATGATCGCCGTCACCCAGGACATGAACAAGGGCGTCATCGACCGCTTCCGGTCGTTGCCGATGGCCGACGGAGCGGTTCTGGTCGGCCGTTCGGCCGCCGACATGCTCCAGTCGGCGATCAGCCTGGTGCTGCTCGGCGGTGTCGGGTACGCGCTCGGCTGGCGGCCCCACGGCGGTCCCGAAAGCCTCCTCGCCGCGGCCGCCCTCCTGCTCCTGTTCCGGTTCGCGATGCTCTGGATCGGCATCCATCTGGCCCTCGTGGCCGGGAAGCCCGAGACGGTGCAGGCGGTACAGATCCTCGTCTGGCCGGTCGGCTTCCTGTCCAACGCCTTCGCCACCCCGGACTCCATGCCCGACTGGCTCGGCGCCTTCGTCCAGTGGAACCCGCTGTCCCGGACCGCCACGGCGGTGCGTGACCTGTTCGGCGGGCCGGGCGGCGAGGCCGGACACGTAGGGGCGGCCGTCCTGTGGCCGCTGGCGCTGCTCGCGGTCTTCCTGCCGCTGGCCGTGTCCCGGTTCGCCCGGCCGCGCGGCTGACGACAGGCTTCAGAACGCGCCCGGGGAGTCCACGTCCACCCAACGGCTCCGCTCCGCCTCCCACTTCTCCTGGTACACGACGCTCTTGTACAGCCGGGCACGTTGACCGTCGTCGAGCGCCGCCAGGGCGGGATGCCTCGGCAGCCGGGCGCAGTGTTCGCGGTACGGGTCGCGGCGGCGGGGCCAGAACCTGAACACGAACCAGGCCGTGGGTATGCACATCATCAGCCAGAGGACCAGGAGGAAGAGGACGGCGAACAGGGTCTCCAGCACTCCGTGCGGCGCGAACTCCTCGCGCAGGAAGATGATCTGAACGGCGTAGAACAGGGTGAGGACCAGCACGGTCAGGGTGGCGATTTCCTTGAGGCGGTCCCGGTGGCGGTGGGACCAGCCGGGCACCTTGGCGTCCTGACCGTGCAGATAGGCCGTCCGGGCCCGGCTCAGTTCGGGGTCGTGGACGAGTCTGCGCAGGGGTGCGCTGCCGTTGTGCCGGTCGAGGGCGTCCAGGAGGGCGGCGGGCAGCGGGTGCTCCGGTCGGGGGCGGTCCTCGACCGGAGCACCCGAGACGGTGACGACCCCGTCGTGGTCGACGTGTGCCGCGCCGGACGTGATCAGCACGGCGGCCGCGGCCTCGTCGACGCGCTCCGGGTGGCCCGCCGTGGCCACGGCGTGGTACGGGTCGATGTCCAGCGCGGCGAGGCGCGCGGCGGCCCTGCGGTCGCCGAGGGCGCGCAGGGCCCACGCGATGCCGAGTGTGACGTAGACGGCCACGGCGATCGCCAACGCCAGGCCTGCCAGGGTGAGTTGGGTCATGAGGTCGATCGTGACACCGGGACGCGACAGAGGCCAGGTCCTCGCCCCCGCATTCCTTTCCCGGTCATGTCGCACCGTCGGACCGTCCGCCGGGCCGTCCATGAGTTCGAGACATTCACCCCTCGGTCGAAGTTCCCCGGGATAAGGTTCTGGCGCCGAATCACGACAGGGGGAACTCCGTGACATCGAACGGCTCAAAACCGAATTCCTCGCACCAGGAGACAACCGGACGGATTTCACGGCGCGCGGTGCTGAGAACCGGGGGAGCGGCGGGATTAGGAGTGTTCATACCGGTCACCGGAAAAGCGGACCCGGCCGCCGCGGCAGCCGACGACGCGCCCGCCCCGCACGTCGTCGCCCGCGAGAGCGCCAATCTCGCCGTCTCCCTCTCGCCCGACGGCCGCACCATCGCCCTCGACGCGCTCGACGCGATCTGGCTGCTTCCGGCGGCCGGCGGGACGGCCCGCCGGCTCACCGGGGACGGCCAGGACGCCACCCAGCCGCACTGGGCGCCCGACGGGCAGGGCCTGGTGTTCCAGTCGTTCCGCGAGGGGGCGTACGACCTGTGGCGGATCGGCGCCGACGGATCGGGGCTGCGACGGCTGACCGACGGGCCGGGGTACGACCAGGAGCCGAAGTTCTCGCCGGACGGGCGGCTGGTGGCCTTCGCCTCCGACCGCGGCAACGCGGGGCGCATCTGGGTGCTGGACACCCGCACCGGCGAGACGCGCCCGCTGACGCAGGGCGACCGCAACGTCGCCATGCCGACCTGGTCACCCGACGGAAGCCGGGTGGCGTACATCGCCGACGGCACGGCGGTCGAGGCCGTCGGCATCCACTCGGGGACGGTCGAGACCTTGCTGACCGGGCCCGCGGACGCGGCCCTGTACGCGCCGTCGTTCAGCCCCGACGGCCGCCGCGTGGCCCATGTGCGGGTGACCGGGGCGCGCGCCCGACTCATGCTGGACGACCGGGCGCTGACCGACGGCGAGGACGTCTTCCCGCTGGCGCCCTGCTGGATCGGCGCCGACGAGCTCCTCTACACCGCCGACGGACACATCCGCCGCCGCACGCTCGACGGCGCCGTGACGGACATCGCGTTCAGCGCCGGAGTGAGCCTCGCGCGCCCGGCCCCCTACCGCCGCCGCGGCCCCGACCTCACCTCGGCCCGCCCGCAGGACGTCCTCGGCATCGCCGACCCCGCGCTGTCGCCCGACGGACACACCGTCGCCTTCCGGGCGCTCAACGCGCTGTGGCTGCTGCGCGACGGCGAACGGCCGCGGCGGATCGTCGGCGACGGCTACTGGAACGCCTGCCCCGACTGGTCGCCCGACGGCCGCAGCCTGGTCTACGTGAGCGACCGGGCCGGCACCGCGAACCTCTGGCGCCACGACCTCGCCACCGGTACCCGCGAGCGGCTCACCGACCTGCCGAACGCCCAGCTCTCGCCGCGCTGGTCGCCCGACGGGACCCGGATCGCGTACCAGGACGAGGGCGGCGCCACCTGGGTGCTGGCCCTCGCCGACGGCTCGGTGACCAAGGTCGTGGGCGAGCTCTACCAGCCCGGTCCCCCCGCCTGGTCGCCGGACGGCAGACTGATCGCGCTGGCCGCGGTCGCCCCGTACTCCCGCCGCAGCGGCAACGGGCACAACCAGATCCTCACCGTCGACCTGGACACCCACGAGGTGCGCTACCAGGCCCCGGCGCCCGGGCGCTCCCTGTCCACCCGCAGCGGCGACGGCCCGCTGTGGACGCCGGACGGCCGGCACCTGATCGTCGGCATGGAGAGCCTCGCCTGGCGGGTCCCGGTGGACGCCGACGGGCGGATCACGGGCGAACCCGAGCAGCTCACCGACGAGACCACCGACTCCCCGTCCCTCGACGCCCGCGGCACCACCCTGCTCTACCTGTCCGACGGGCGGCTGCGCGCCCTCGGCCTCGACGGCTCCGGCACGCGCACCCTGCCCACGCGGCTGACCTGGACCCGCCGCCCCGCACCCGCCGGGCGGACCGTCGTACGGGCCGGGGCCCTGTGGGACGGCACCGGCGCCGAGCTGCGGCCCGACGTGGACATCGTCGTCGAGGACGGCCGGATCGCCGAGGTGGTACGGCGAGGCGCCGCCCGGGGCCGCCGGACCGTCGACGCGTCCGGGCTGACGGTCCTGCCCGGACTGATCGACACCCACAACCACTGGCACTGGCACGGCCCCCAGTGGGGCGACCGGCAGGGGCGGGCCTGGCTGGCGTACGGCGTGACCACCAGCCGGACCCCGGGCGACCCCGCCTACCAGATGGTGGAGAACCGGGAGGCGCTGGCGGCGGGCACCCGGGTGGGGCCGCGGTACTTCGGCTCCGGAGAGGGGTTCGAGGGGACCCGCGGCCGGCACCGCGTGATGCGGCCGGTCTTCTCCCGCGCACAGCTCGACCGTGATCTGCGCCGGGCCCTCGCGCTCCGCTACGACCTGCTGAAGTCGTACATCCGGCTGCCGCTCGACCTCGAACGCGAGGTGGTCGAACGCGGCCACGCGGCCGGGGTGCCCGTCACCTCGCACTACCTCTACCCGGCGGCCGCCACCGGCCTCGACGGGATGGAGCACACCGGCGGCGGCAACCGGCTCGGCTACTCGCGCACGCTCAGCTTCGCCGCCGGACGCACCTTCCAGGACTCCGTGGACCTGCTCGCCGCGAGCGGCATGTGGATCTCCACCACCACCCTGTTCGCGACGGAACTCCTCGCCGACGACCGGTCGTTGGTCGAGGACGAACGCACCCGGATCCTGTTCCCGGACTGGGAGTACGAGCGGCTGCGGCAGAAGGCCGACAGCGCCGCATCGGGGCTGGACGCCGAGCTCAACCACGCCTGGACGGTCGGCGACTGCGACATGCTGCTGCGGGTGCACCGGGCCGGTGGGCTGGTCGTGGCGGGCACGGACGCGGCGCTGGACGACATCGGCATCAGCATCCACCAGAACCTCCGGGCCCTGGTCAAGTACGGGTTCGCGCCCTGGGAGGCGCTCACCACCGCGACCGGGAACGCCGCCCGCTGTCTGGGGCTGGCCGACCGGCTGGGCGCCGTCGCCCCGGGTCTCCTCGCCGACCTGGTGTTCGTGGCGGGCGATCCGCTGCGCGACATCGCCGACGCCGCGGCCGTACGGCAGGTCATGTCCGGCGGCAGGCTGCACACCGTACCGGAGCTGCTGGAGCCGTTCCGCAGGCCCGCGGCGGCCGCCGAACGCACCGCGCACCCCCACCGGGTACGGGCCGCGGCACCTTCCGCCCGCCACGACGCGGACCACTACTGGCACGAGGCCGAGTGGCGCCACCAAGGGTGCTGCCGCTAGCGGCGGGCAGGCGGAAAGCGTCCGGGCGGGATTCTTCCCGCCCGGACGGATAAACCGGACGCGTAAAGAGGACCTGTTGTCCTCCGGTCCGTTCCGGATCAGTTGACCTGACGTTCCCGGCCCGCCCAGAAACGCTCGCGCAGTTCCCTGCGGAGGATTTTCCCGCTGGGATTACGGGGAATCCGCTCGATGAATTCGTAACCGCTCGGGGACTTGAAATCGGCGATGCGATCCTGGAGGAAGAGTTTCAGTTCCCGCGGTTTCACCGTCGTTCCGGGGCGCAGCACGACGAAAGCGCGCACGGCCTCGCCCCAGTGTTCGTCCGGCACCCCGATCACCGCCGCCTCGGCCACCGCCGGGTGGCCGCACAGGGCGTTCTCCACCTCGGCCGGGTAGACGTTCTCGCCCGCCACGATGACGGTGTCCTTGATGCGGTCGCGGATGTGGACGTAACCGTCCTCGTCGAGGCAGCCGGCGTCGCCGGTACGCAGCCAGCCGTCCACCAGGGTCTCCTCGGTCGCCTCCTTCAGGCCCCAGTACTCCAGCATCACCGCGGGCGTGCGCAGCCGGATCTCCCCGATCTCGCCCGCCGCCAGGACCCGGCCGTCGTCGCCGGTCACCGCGACCTCGACACCCGGGTAGGGCCGGCCCGCCGCGCGCAGCCTGGGGCTGCCCGGCACATGGTCCGCGGGCGGCAGGCACAGGGCGGTGTTGCCGCTCTCCGTGAGCCCGTACAGCTGCGCCAGATCGCACCGCAGGGTCTCGATGCACTGCAACAGCAGCGTCTCGGAGATGGGGGAGCCGCCGTAGGTGACCTTGCGCAGCGAGGCGAAGTCCGCCGGGCCGACACCGGGTTCGGCCAGCATCATCTGGAGCATCGCGGGCACGGCCAGGGTCGTGGTCACCCCGAGCTCGCGGATCAGCCGTACCGCCTCGTGCGCCGAGAACATCCGCAGGGACACGCTCTTCACACCGGCGTTGAAGCCCTGCATGGCCCACCAGATGCCGGCGACGTGGAAGCCGGGGATGCTGATCAGGCTGACGTCCTGGGGGTGCCAGTCGATCCAGTCGAGGCCGTGCTCGGCCAGCAGGTCACCGACGGCGAAGAAACTGCGGTGGGGGAGGACGACACCCTTCGGCAGCCCTGTCGTGCCGCTGGTGTAGAGCTGCACCACCGGGTCGTCGGGGGCCGCGTCGAGGGCGAGGTCGTCCGGCGGGAACTCCGCCCGCCACTCCTGGAAGCCGACGCCGTTGCCCTCGCATCCGTCCATGCCCACCACCTCGGGCCGGGACGGCAGCCGCGCCCGGGACCGCTCGGCCACCTCGGTGAACTCGCGCTCCGCGAAGATCAGTTCGGCTTCGGCGTCACCCAGGATGTGGTCGACCTCGGCCGCGGTGAGGCGCCAGTTGACCGGCACGAGGACGGCGCCGGTCTTGGCGCAGGCGAAGAAGATCTCGTAGTAGTGCTCCGACTCCTTGCCGAGGTAGGCGACGCGCGAGCCACGACCGATCCCGGCCGCGACGAGGGCACGGGCCGAACGGTTGCTGTCGCGGTGCAGCCGCTCGTAGGTGACCTCCCGGCCCTCGCACACCAGGGCCACCTGCCGCGGCTGTCGCGCCGCGTGGAACGCCACGGTGTCCACGGCGGTCCGGAGATTCGGATAGTGCATCGGGCGTCCAATCCGTAGACGGTCGGGTCCGGTTGGGGTGGTCGGGTCGGAAGCAGCGGCCGACCGGGTCCGGTTGGGGTGGTCGGGTCGGAAGTAACGGCCGGTCAAGTCCAGTTGGGGTGGTCGGGTCGGAAGTAACGGCCGGTCGGGTCCGGTCGTGGTGGCGAAGCTGGAACTGTGGGCCGGTCAGGTCCAGTTGTGGTGGTCGGGCCAGAAGCGGCGGCCGGTCAGCGCGGGACCGGGCAGCCTCAGCAGCGGGGGGCGCGGGCCGTCCTCGGGCCACAGCGCCGGGAGGTCGGGCGGGTCCCCGGCGAGGTGGCGCCGGGCGAGCCGGGACAGCAGCAGGGTGCGCTCCGACCCGTCCGCGGGGGTCGGGGCGGAGGCCCGGTCCCCGTCCGCGGCCCGGGCCAGTTCCCGCAGCAGACCGGCCCGGTCGTGCACCACCGACGCGTACCGCACCGCCAGGTGGTCCCGTGCCTCGGCGAGCGTGAAGCACACCGCGGCCGGACTCCAGTCCGTGCTCTCGCGCAGCCGGTCGTACAGCCGCCGGGCCGTGCCCGCGAGGGCCGGGTCGTTGTGCCCGGACAGCAGCAGCAGCCACGGCCCGGGCGGATCCGGCTCCCCGGCGGCACGCTCGGGAGCACTCTCCAGCACGACGTGCGCGTTGGTGCCGCAGAAGCCGAAGCCGCTCACCCCGGCGCGCCGGACGCCCGGCGCGGGCCAGGCCAGGGGCTTGGCGGCGACCCTCAGCCCGGTGCGCCGCCAGGGGATGTCCGGGTCGAGGTCGTCCTCGCCCGGCTGGGGCGGCAGTTCGGCGTGCGCGAGGGCGAGCGCGGTCTTCATCAGCCCGGGCCCGCCGGAAGCGGTCTCCAGATAGCCGATGTTCGCCTTGACCGACCCGATGTGCAGCGGCGGCGCGTCGGGGGAGAGCCGCCCGTAGGCCTCGGCGATCGACTCGGCCTCGATCTGGCCGCCCAGCCGGGAGCCGTTCGCCTGCGCCTCGACGTACTGCACGTCGGCGGGCGACACCCCGGCGTCGCGCAGTGCGCGTTCGATCACCGCCCGCTGGCCGCGGGCCGAGGCCACGGACATGCTCGGCCGGTCCCCTTGCGCGTGCACCGCGCTGCCCCGCACCAGCGCGTACGGCAGGCGGCCCGCGGCTACGGCGTCGGCGTGCCGTTCGAGGACGACGACACCGCACCCCTCGCCGCGCGCGTGCCCGTCGGCCAGGCGGGTGAAGGGCCGGCTGCGGCCGCTCGGCGACAGCATCCCGGCCCGGTCGAGGATGCCCGTGCCGAACGGCGACAGCAGCAGGTTGGCGGTGCCCACCAGCGCGATGTCGCACTCCCGCCGCCGTAGGGCCTGCGCGGCCAGGTGCACCGCGGTCAGCATCGACGAGGAAGCCGTGTCCACGGTGATCGCCGGACCGGCCACCCCCAGCGCCAGGGCGATCCGGCCGGAGAAGGCGCTGGGGGAACTGCCGGTGCTCATGTGCGGGGACAGCCCGCCGTCCGGGAGCCCGCCGCGCAGCCAGGCGTACGGGTACTCCACCGGTCCGGCGCCGGCGAAGACGCCGACGACCGAGCGGCGCAGCCGCTCCCGGGAGAGGCCCGCGTCCGCGAGGGCCTGCACGGTGACCTCCAGCAGCAGCCGCTGCTGGGGGTCCATGTGCAGCGCCTCCTGCTCGGGGATGCCGAAGTACGCGGCATCGAACAGGTCCACGTCGCTCAGGTACGCGCCCTGGCGCAGCCGGCCGGCCAGCGGCGCCAGGTCGGGCGCGTCGAGGTTCCAGCGCGGCCGGCCGAGGCTGTCGTACGGCACACCGGCGGTCTCGGTCGCCAGGACGTGTCCCTCGCGCAGGGCGGACCACAGGGACCGGGCGTCGTCCCTGCCGCCGGGGAGCCGGCAGCCCATGCCGACGACGGCGATCCCCTGGGACCGCTCCTGGCGCTGCCGGGCGAGCATCACCATGAGCTGCTTCTTGGACAGCGACTCCAGGTAGTCGATGTAACCGGTCACAGCATGCTCTCGCGCAGCGCGGCCAGTTCCTCGTCGGCCTCGGCCTCGGACAGGTCCCGTACGTCGCCGGTGCCGCCCGGCGCCTCCTCGTCCGCCGTGTCCGGCGCAGCCGGCGCGTCCGGCACGAGCCGACCGTCGACGAAGGCGGCCAGCGGCCGTACGGCCGGGTGGTCGAAGAGCGTGGAGGCGGGCAACGGGACGCGGAACACCGCCTCCAGCGCGTTCTTCAACTCGACCGAGGCGAGGGAGTCCAGGCCGAGACTCACGAACGGGGTGTCGGGGTCGACGTCCTGCGGACCGTCGTACCGCAGCACCTCCGCGACCTTGGCGCGCAGCAGTTCCCGCAGCGCCGCCTCGCGCTCCGGCTTCGGCCGGGACAGTACGGCGTCCAGGTCGATCTCGGGCGCGCGGGTCCTGCCGTCGCCCGACAGCAGGTCCTTGAACAGCGCGTTGGTGAACGGCTGGGTCGCGGTGTAGGCGTCCCAGTCGAAGGTGCCGACGACCGTCTGGGCGTGCGGCCTGCCGAGCGCCGTGAACAGGGCGCGCAGCGCGGCACGGGGCCTGACGAACTTCAGTCCCCGGTCCTCGATGCCCTTGATCTGCTGGGAGTCGAGCGAGGCCGCCATGCCGATCTCGGCCCACGGACCCCAGTTGACGCTCAGGCCCGGCAGTCCTGCGGCGGCCCGCCACTGGAGCAGGACGTCCATGTAGGCGTTGCCCGCCGCGTAGTTGGCCTGACCGGCGGCGCCCAGGACCGAGGCGATCGAGGAGTAGCCGACGAAGAAGCGCACCGACGGCACGGCCGCGGCCGCCCGGTGCAGCAGCCAGGTCCCGTACACCTTGGCCCGCAGGACGCGCTCCATGCTGTCCCAGGTCTGGCCGGCCAGCGGTGCGTCGGCGAGGACACCCGCCGCGTGCACCACGCCGCCCAGCGGGGCGGGTCCGTCGGCGAGGGCGGCGAAGATCCGCTCGACGTCGGCGGGGTCGGCGATGTCGCCGTGATGGACGCTGACCTCGGTGTCGTCGCCGAGTTCGGCGGAGAGGTCGAGCAGTTCGGGCAGCGTCGTCTCCCGTCGGCTGACGAGCGCGAGGCGGCGGGCGCCCTGCTGCACCAGCTTGCGGGCGGTGGCCAGGCCGAGCGCGCCCAGACCGCCGGTGATCAGGTAGGTCTCGTCGGGGCTGAGGCGGACCGGCTCGGCCGGCCGTTCGTGCTCGTCGCGGAAGACGATGACGACCTTGCCGACGTTGGCACCCCGGCTGAGCGTCCCGAACGCCTCCTCCAGCTCGTCGAGCGCGTACCCGACGGTCGGCAGCGCGCCGAGCCGGCCGGCCTCGACGTGTTCGGCGACCGTGCGCAGGACGTCGCTGTTGAGCCGGTCGAGCTCGTGCGGCGGCAGCTCGCTGAGGTCGAAGGTGTGGCTCTCGACGTCGGGCCGTTCGGCCCGCATCTCCTCGGCCGACCAGATGCCGATCTTGCCGAGTTCGACGAACCTGCCGCCGTGCCCGAGGGCGCGCAGCCCGGCCGGGATGTAGTCCTTGTTGAGGCTGTTGAGGACGATGTCGACGCCCTCGCCGCCGGTGGCCTCCAGCACCTCGTCGGCGAAGTCGAGGGTGCGCGAGTTCATGAGGTGGCGTACGCCCTGGGAGCGCAGCAGCGGCCACTTGCGGGGGCTCGCGGTGGCGTACACCTCGGCGCCCGCGAGCCGGGCGAGCCGCACGGCCGCCTGTCCGACACCGCCCGCGGCGGCGTGGATCAGCACCCGGTCCCCGGCCTTGATCCCGGCGAGGTGGTGCAGGGCGTGGTACGCGGTGACGTACGCGGCGGGCAGTGCGGCCGCCTCGGTGAAGGTGAGGCTCGCGGGCTTGCGCACCACGACGGTGGACGGCACCGTGACCCGGCGCCGCATGCAGCCGATCCGGCTGAGCACGACCTCGTCGCCGGGCCGGAACCCGGCGTCGGGCCCGGCGGCGACGACCGTGCCGGCGGCCTCGAAGCCGAGCGGCAGCGGCTCGTGCGGCAGTCCGTTGTCGAGGGCGTACCGACGCAGCATCCCGAGGGCGTTGAGGACGTCCTTGAAGTTCAGGCCCGCGGCGTGGACCTGGACGGTGACCTCGTCCCCCGTCGGCTCCCGGTCCTCGACCGGCACCGGGCGGACCGCGGAGAACCGCCCGTACTCGGTGACGGACAGTTCGAAGTTGCCGTCGGCGTCCCCTGCGGCGGCCGGGGCGGCGGGCAACAGGCGTTTGACGTGGCGGATGCCGTCGCGGTAGGCGAGTTGGAAGTCCCCGCCCGCGCCGTCACCGGCCAGCAGTTCGTCGACCAGCGGCTGCGGGTCCGTGCCGGTCAGGTCGAGCAGGGTGGTGCGCAGCGCCGGGTACTCGTTGAGGAGCACGGCCCCGAAGCCCCACAGCGACGCGGCGGCCAGGGGGTCCGGGTCCAGGGTGTCGGTGCGGTCGCCCGGCAGCCACTGCGCCCGCTCGGTCACCAGCACCACGCGCAGGTCACGGCCGGTGCCGAGCCGCTCGGCGGCGTCGGTCAGGGTGAGCAGGTCGCGGTAGTTGCGTTCGGTCTCGGCGCGCAGCCGCTTCTCGCCGTCCGCGCCGGGCTCCGGGGTCCAGAACCAGCACAGGTCGGTGACCGCGGGGTGCTCGTCGAGCAGCCGCAGCGCTCCGGCCGCGTCCGGGGCGTGCAGCAGGCGCACGCCCGCCTCGGCCAGCCGTCGCGTCGTCGCGGCGAGCGCGGCCGGGTCGTGGTGGACGGCCAGCACCTCGCGGCCCGGCGCGGTGGGGCCCGCCGGGGGCAGTGAGCGCTTGAGCCAGCGGGGCCGCAGGAGCATCCGCTCGGTGGGGTCGGCGGTCGCGCCGGCGACGCGCTTGAGCCGTACCCCCTCGACGA
This sequence comes from Streptomyces sp. NPDC104096, assembly GCF_055584385.1. Classification (NCBI taxonomy): domain Bacteria; kingdom Bacillati; phylum Actinomycetota; class Actinomycetes; order Kitasatosporales; family Streptomycetaceae; genus Streptomyces; species Streptomyces sp. NPDC104096. Next base: position 56,901 of record NZ_JBVJMD010000043.1, on the reverse strand, counting down.
CGAGGACCGGGCGGTCGCCCTCCAGGGCCGCGATGTCGGCGGTGAGTTCGCCGGCCGTCCCGTCGAGCGTCACCTGGATGAGGACGCGCAGGTCCGCCTTGGGCCGCTTGAGGAGTTCCACGCGGTCGAAGCCGACGGGCAGATAGGTGCCGTCGAGGTCCACGGCCGCGCCGAGGGTCTGCATCGCGCAGTCCAGCAGCGAGGCGCGCAGCTGCTCGGGGGCCGGGGTGTCCAGGCCGCGCAGCTCGCCGGCCGCGAAGCCGTCCGGGTAGCGGTCGACGCCGAGGACGCGCCGGAACTCGGGTCCGTAGGGCAGACCGAGGTCCGCGTAGCGTTCGTACAGGTCCTCGCCACGGTGGCGCACCTGGCGGGTGCCGGGCCGCTCGGCCGTGGCGCGCAGCCGCTGGAGCACGGGGTCCGGCGGGGCGGCGGACGGGCCGTCGGGCGCGGCGTCCAGGGTCGCGGTGGCGTGGACGCGTTCGATGACGCCGTCGCGGCCGTCGACGCGGCTGGCGATCTCGACCGCGGCCGGACCGTCGGCGGGGTCCCGGCCGGGCTCGGTGCGCAGCCGGACGCGGACCTCCACCGGCTCGCCCTCCGCCAGGAACAGCGGCTCCAGGATGCGTACGTCCCGGACGGGCCGGGCGGTCTCGCCGTGCACCGCGTCCTGGAGGGCGAGGACCATCTCGACGTAGCCCGCTCCCGGGAAGACGACCTGGTCCATGACGACGTGGTCGGCCAGGTACGCCGGAGCGCCCGGGTCCAGATGCGTGGCGAACTCGCGCTCCCCGGCGGCCCGTTGGGCGGCCGTGGACACCTCAAGGCCCAGCAGCGGGTGGTGCGCGGGGCCCGTGCCGGGGGCGGCCAGGGCCGTGCGGGAGCGTGCTCCGGGCAGGCGGTAGCGCTTCTTGGCGAACACATAGCCCGGCAGCGGTACGAGACGGCCGGGCCGCTCCTGGTGGTAGCCGGTCCAGGAGACGTCCAGCCCGGCCTCGTAGGCCTGGGCGAGTGCGGTGCGGATCGGGTCGGCGCCGGTGTCGGAGCGGGCGGCGCTGGTCAGCCACAGGTGCGCGGACGGGTCGCCGGTCTGCCGGCCCATGCCGGTGAGCGCGGCGGAGGGCCCGACCTCGACGAAGACGTGCCGCCCACGGGCCTGCACACAGGTCATTCCGGCGGCGAAGTCGACGGGTTCGGCGATGTGCCGCACCCAGTAGTCCGGGGTGCCGACCTGGTCGAGGCCGGCGACCTGCCCGGTGAGGTTGGAGACGAAGCTCAGCCGCGGCTCGTGGAAGTCGATGTCGGCGATCGCCTCGCGGAAGGCGTCGAAGACCTCGGTCATGAGCGGGGAGTGGAAGGCGTGCGAGACCGGCAGGGCCTTGGTGCGCACGCCCCGCTCCGCCAGCTTCGCGGTGATCTCGGCGAGGGAGTCCCGGCCGCCGGAGACGACGCACTGCCGCGGGGAGTTGACCGAGCCGAGACTGACGTCGGCGTGCCCCTCCAGCAGGGGCGTCACCTCATCGGCCGGGGCGAGGACGGCGGTCATGCCGCCGGGGGCCTGCACGGACTGCATCAGACGGGCCCGTACGGCGACCAGCTTGACCGCGTCCCGGAGCGTGAACAGGCCCGCGAGGGCGGCCGCGGTGATCTCGCCGACGCTGTGGCCGAGCAGGACCGTCGGCCGCACACCCCAGGACATCCACAGCCGCGCGGTCGCGTACTCCAGGCTGAACAGCGCGGGCTGGGTGTAGAGGGTCTGGTCGATCGCCTCGGCGCTGTCCGGCGCCAGGCCGAACATGATCTCCTTGACCGAGCGGCCGAGCCGGTCGGCGAAGAGCCGGTCGCACTCGTCGAGATGGCGGCGGAAGACCGGGTAGCGGTCGTACAGCGCGCGCCCCATGCCGGTGTACTGCGAGCCCTGGCCGGTGAACAGGAACGCCACCTGCGCGTCCCGGAATCCGCCGTCCGCGGCCGGGTCCTCGGCGCCGCGTTCCAGGTACCGGGCGAGCAGGCCGTCCAGGTCCTCGCGCGAGGAGACCGGGGCCGCGAGCCGCGCGCCGAGGTGGGTACGGCCGACGTTGGCGCTGTAGCACAGGTCCGCCACGGCGACGTCCGGACGGTCGGCGAGGAACGCGCGGTGGCTCTCGGCCTGCGCCCGCAGCGCGGGACGGTCCTTGGCGGAGAGGGTGAAGACGTCCCGGCCGTCGGCCGGTGCGGCGGGCCGCTCGGGCGCGGGCGGCGCCTGCTCCAGGACGACCGAGGCGATGGTGCCCGCGAAGCCGAAGGAGTTGACCAGAGCGCGCCGGGGGCCCCGCGCCTCCCAGGGCCGCGGCCCGCCGGTCGGCACGGTCACCCGGTAGCGGTCCCACGGGATGTGACGGGAGGGCGTCTCGAAGTTGATGTGCGGGTAGATCGCCTCTTCCCGGAGCTGGCACACCACCTTGGCGACACCGCCGACGCCCGCGGCGGCCTCCATGTGACCGATGTTCGTCTTCACCGAGCCGACGACCAGCGGGGAGTCCTGCTCCCGCGAGTCGGCGAACACGCTGTTGATGGAGCCCAGCTCGATGGGGTCGCCGAGGGAGGTGCCGGTGCCGTGGGCCTCCACGTACTGGATGTCCTCCGGACCGAGCGCCGCGCTCTCCAGGGCGGCCCTCATCAGCGCGATCTGCGCCGTGCCGTTGGGGACGGTCAGGCCGCCGCTCTCGCCGTCCTGGCGGACCGCGGAGCCGCGTACCAGCGCCAGCACGGTGTCCCCGTCGCGGCGGGCGTCCGTAAGACGTTTGAGGACGAGCATGCCGGAGCCCTCGCTGCGCGCGTAGCCGTCGGCCGAGTCGTCGAAGGTCTTGCACCTGCCGTCCGGCGACAGCATGTTGGCGCGCGAGTAGACGACGTGGTTGCGCGGGTGGTGGTTGACGTTCACACCGCCCGCCAGGGCGATGTCGCACTCGCGGCGGCGCAGCCCCTGCACCGCCAGGTGCAGGGCCACCAGCGACGACGAACAGGCCGTGTCGACGCTCATGCAGGGGCCGCGCCAGCCCAGGAAGTACGACAGACGGCCGGCCGCGGCGCTGTGCGCCGTGCCGGCGGCCACGTGCGCGTCGAGGTCCGCGAGGTCCAGCGCCTCGACCTCGATCGCGAAGTCCATCTGCCCGACGCCGAGGTACACCCCGCCGTTCCCGCCGCGCAGGGTGTCGGGGTCGAGGTGCGCGGACTCCAGCGCACGCCACGCCGACTCCAGCGCCCAGCGATGCTGCGGGTCGATGAACTCCGCTTCCTTCGGGGAAATGTTGAAGAACTTCGGATCGAATTCGTCAAACCCCGAGACGAATCCCCCACCGGCCGCCAGGGGGCGTTTTCCGGCCGATTCCTCGGCGGCCTGAAGGGCGGCCAGGTCCCATCGGTCGGACGGTATGGGTCCCGTTCCCGAACGCCCTTCGCGAAGGAACTCGGAGAACTCGTCGAGGGTTTCGCTGCCACCCGGTAAACGAAGACCCATTCCGACGACGGCTATGGGCTCGTACTTCTCCAGGAGCAGCTCTTTGACCAGGTTGTCGGTGCGGTTATCGGTCACCGGTACAGCTCCTTGAGCATGTCGTCTACCAGATCCTTCGCGGACGGTCCTGCCTGTTCGGGAGCGGTCTGAGGGACCGATTCGGCGGCCGTGGCCGGGGCGAAGAACTCGGGGATGACCTCGGCGACCAGAAAGTCGACCAGGTGTTCCACCGTCGGATGGTTGAAGAGATGTGCGGAGTCGATCGGACGGCCGACAGCCTTTTCCAGGCGCTGTCTGACGTCCGTGGCGCCCAGCGAGCTCAGACCGAGTTCGAAATAGCTCCGGTCATGCGGCAGAACATCCGTCTCGTCCATCATCAGTTCACGCTTGAACTCCGGCACGACGAGCGACTCGAGCAGCGCCCTGCGCTCGGACGGCGGGATTTCACTCAATTCCTGGAGCCATGGTCCGGACGATGTCATGCTGCTCCTCGAAGCCAAAAGACAAGGGGAATTCGATGACGGGGACGGAAACCACCGGTACGCGCACGGTCGACGCGGAACGCGCCGCGCGGCAGCGGGCCGAGGAGCTGTACGCCACGGACCGGACGTGCGCGATGCTGGGCATCGCCCTCAAGGACGCCGGCCCGGGCCGGGCGACCGTGCGGATGCGGGTCGCCGAGGGCATGGTCAACGGCCACGGAACGGCCCACGGGGGCTTTCTGTTCCTGCTGGCCGACGCGGCCTTCGCCTTCGCCTGCAACACCCACGGCCCGGCGACCGTGGCGCAGGGCGCCCAGGTCACCTTCCTGCGGCCGGCCGAGCCCGGCGACGAGTTGACCGCCGAGGCGGTCGAACGCAGCCGGTTCGGCCGCAGCGGTGTGTACGACGCCACCGTGCGCCGGTCGGACGGGACGGTCATAGCGGAGTTCCGGGGCCAGAGCCACATGCTCGGCCGACCGGTCCGGCAGACGGACTGAGCAGGTCACTTCGGCGACCACCGCGGGTCACGGCCGAGGACCAGCAGCAGCCGGTCCTCGGCGCTCTCCCGCCCGCTCGGGGCGAGCGCCGGCCGGAACGCCGCACCCGGGCGCTCCCGCGCGGGCCCCTCGGGCACCTCCGTGCGGGCCACCTCCGCGGCGGCGTCCAGAAGGTCCGTGTCGTACGCCGCCGGGATCCCGAGCGAGGCTGCCACGTCCCAGCCGTGCACCACGTAGTCGAGGAAGTGGAAGCTGATCGCGCGGGCGCCGGGGAAACGCATCTTCGGGTGGATCTCCGGCAGCCAGAACTCCCGCTCCGGCACGCCCTCGACGGCGAACGCGGTCAGGACCGCCTCGACGGCCTCGGCGTAGGCGCGCCCCGGGTCCTGGAGCGGCTCCTCCTCCCACACCGACGCGTCGGTGGTCTCGCCCCCGGCGGCCGCGGCGAACCCCAGGTGCTGCGCCGTCATATGGTCCAGCAGCCGGCGCAGCGTCCAGCCCGCGCAGGGCGTGGGGACATCCCACTGGTCGTCCCGCACCTCCGCGACGATCTCGGCACTGCGCAGCACCGCGCGGCGGTCGAGGTCACGGATGCTCTCCCGGATGGTCATCGTCAGCCTTCTTTCCTGTGTCCGTTCTCGCGCCACCAGCGCCGGCCCGACTCGCCCAGTGTGGAGATCGGGTCGTAGAACGGGTAGCGGCGCGTGAGCGCGTCCGGGTCGTCGAGCTCGATCCCGGTGCGGTAGTTCTTGGTCCAGTGCGAGACACCCAGCTCGCGGTCGTAGTCGGCGAGTTGGTGCACCCAGCGCTTGCCGACCCAGGGCACGTCGCAGACGATCCGCGGGGTGGCGTAGCCCGGCAGGTAGCCCATGATGCGGTGCTGGAGGTCCTGCGCCTCCCACACCGCGACCCGCCAGTGCTCGGCGTTGGGGATCATGTCGCACATGTAGAAGTAGTAGGGCAGGATGTTCGCCTCGCCCTGGAGCGCCATGCTCAGGTCGAGCAGCGCCTTGGGCGTGGTGTTGACCCCGCGCATCAGCACGCCCTGGTTGCGGATGTCCCGGACGCCGACGTCCAGGGCCGTCCGGGCCGCCTCGGCCACCAGCGGGGTGACCGACTGGACATGGTTGACGTGGGTGTGCACGGCGAGGTTGACCGACCGTCGGGCGGCGGTACGCGCCACCCGCTCCAGGCCCTCGACCACCTGCCGCTGGAGCCAGTGCTGGGGCAGTCCGGCCAGGGCCTTGGTGGCCAGCCGGATGTCCCGGACGCTCTCCAGGTCCAGCAGCCGCATCAGGAACGACTCCAGGCGCGGCCAGGGGACGTTGGCCACGTCCCCGCCCGAGACGACGACGTCGCGCACCCCGGGCGTGCGCTTGAGGTAGTCGATGATCTGGTCCTGGCGGTCGGCCGGCATCAGGGTGAGCTTGAGCTTGTCCACCTGCGGGGTGGAACCGCCCACCAGGTCCATGCGGGTGCAGTGGCCGCAGTACTGGGGGCAGGTGGAGACCAGTTCGGCGAGGACCTTGGTCGGATAGCGGTGGGTCAGGCCCTCCACCACCCACATCTCGGACTCGTGCAGCGAGTCGCGCTCGGCGTAGGGGTGGCTGGGCCACTCGGGGTCGCGGTCGCTCGCCACCGGCAGCATGTAGCGGCGGACCGGGTCGGCGAGGAAGGTCTCGGTGAACGCCACCGGTTCGGTCGGCGCGTGCGGCGCCATGGTGTTGAGCATCTGCGGGGTCAGCAGCATGGACATCGTGGCGAAGCGCCGACGGTCGTCCTCCAGGTCCTCGTAGAAACGGTCCTGGAGCAACGGGCCCATCACGGCCCGCAGTTGCCGGGGATTCTTCACGCAGTGGGCACGCTGCCACTGGGCGTCGCGCCACTGCTGCGGGGTGATGTCGCGCCAGCCCGGCAGGCGTTGCCAGTCGGGCTCCACGAGGAGTGGACGCTCGTACTCGTACGGCTGCTGGGCCTCCAGTGTGCCCGGCACCGTGTCCCTCAGGGCTTCCATCTCAGTCCTCAGCGTTCGATGTGGGGCGGCCGCGATGTCGGTGGAGCACGCGCTCCACCAACTCCTCGGCCGCCCCTAGATAGTTGGCGGGGTCGAGCAGGTCGGCGAGCTTGGTGCCGTCGGGGAGTTCGGTGGACAGGCCGGGCGCGGCCGCCAGTACCTCCTCGAAGGAGCGGCGGGTGGTGACGGCCTCGCGGGCGACATCGGCCAGCAGCCGTTTCGCGGCGGCCTTGCCGAGCAGCGGCGCCAGGACCGCGTTCAGCCGCTCGGAGACGACGGCGCCGCCGGTCAGGCGCAGATTGCGGAGCATGTGGTCGGGGAAGACGTCCAGCCCCTCGGCGAGCCGGGCCGCGGTGTGCGCGGCGCCCGTGGCCAGCCGCAGCGCCTCGCGCAGCGGCTGCCACTCCGACTGCCAGCCGCCCGGGGAGCGTTCGTCCTCGGCGAGCAGACCCTGCCCGAGGACCAGGGCCTGGGCGGGGGCCTGCCGGGCCGCGGACACGATCATCGTGGCGAGCACGGGGTTGCGCTTCTGCGGCATCGCGGAGGAAGCCCCGCTGCCCTCGGCGCCCGGTTCCGCCACCTCGTCCACCTCGGTGCGGGCCATCCCCAGGACGTCGGTCGCGAACTTGCCGAGGCCGCCGGTGACGGCGACCACGGCCCAGCCGAGGTCGGCGAGTGGAGTGCGCACGGTGTGCCAGGGCGCCTCGGGCGCGCGCAGTCCCAGCTCCGCGGCGAACGCGGCGGTCAGCGCGGCCGCGTGACCCGCCGGGGCGGCACCGGCCAGCCGGGCGTACTCCTGGTAGGCGGCGAGCGTCCCGGCGGCGCCGCCGAGCTGGGCGGGCAGCGCCGCCCGCACCCGGCGGACCCGGTCGCTCGCGTCCAGCACCAGGGTGAGCCAGCCCGCCGCCTTCAGCCCGAAGGTGACCGGGACCGCGTGCTGGGTGAGCGTACGGCCGGCCATGGGCGTCGCGGCGTGCTCGGCGGCCAGCCGCGCCAGCGCGTCGGCGGTCCTGCCGAGGTCGGCGTCGATCCGGGTCAGGGTCCGGGCCGCGAGCAGCATGGCGGCGGAGTCCAGGATGTCCTGGCTCGTGCCGCCCCGGTGCACGAACTCGGCGGCCTGCGGATCCTGGGCGGCGACGGCCTCGGTGAGGGCACGGACGAGTTCGACGACGGGATTGGCCGAGGCCCGGGCCCGGCGGGCGAGTCGGGCCGGCTCGACGGGCCGGGACCGTACGACGGCCTCGATCGCGACGACGGCCTGCTCGGGCACCACCCCGAGCCGCGCCTGGGCCCGGGCGAGCGCCACCTCCACGTCGAGCATGGCCGCCACCCACGCCTCGTCGGAGAGGCCGTCCCCGTGGCCCGCCCACACCGGGGACAGCACACCGGCGTCGAGGCCGGGGGCGTCCTCGCCGGACAGGTGTTCCAGGTCCATGGTCAGTCTCCTTCGACGGTGGCGACGGGCCGGGCGAGACGGGCCGCCGGGCCCGCCGCCAGGCAGGCCCGGGCGATGGCGTCCGCGTCGCCGAGGATGACCGAGTCCGAGCCGGGCCTGATGCCCGCCGCGGTGGCCCAGTGGACCGACTCGGTGGGAATGCCGAAGGCGAACCGGCGCGGATGCACGGTCCCGGACCACTCCACCAGCCGGTACGGCTTCTGCGTGACCGCCAGCCCGCCCGTGCGGTGGCTGTCGCCGTCGCGGGCGGCGCCGGCGATCGCGTAGGCGCGCGCGGCCCCCTGCGTCATGAGGTCCCGCAGCAGCGGATCCCCCGTCGTGCGCACGTCGACCTGCGGCAGCCGCGCCTCGACGAGCGTCGACACCTCCTGCTCGGAGCCGGGGACCCGGGGGGAGCCCACGACGAACGCCTTGCCCTCGGCCGACGGGCGCACCGTCATACCGGGGCCGACGACGTGCAGGACGCCGGCCTCGATCAGCGCGGCCATCTCCTCGATGCGGGCCGGCGGCGGCCCGATGGAGACGTACGCGTTGAGCGGCGTGTACCAGGACTCCAGGTCGTCGCGGTAGGAGGCGCCGGTGATGCCGGAGTGGTCGACGACGAGCCGCACCTCGTTGCGCAGGTCGCGCATCACGTCCAGGGCGGCCTTCAGCGGACCCCGGACGTTGCCGCGGTGCGCCTCCCGCACGTCCTGGCGCAGATGCTCCAGCAGCCAGTCGTGGAAGTCCGCCGGGCCGGTGAACTCCCGTTCCCCGTACGGACGGGAGACGCGCTCCCAGTCCCAGCGCAGGGCGTCGGGGACCCCGAACCTGCGCAGCAGCCGCCGCTCGGCCTCCGACCCGGCCGTGCCGCCGCCCGGGTCCGCGCCGACGGCAGCGACACCGCCCGCGTCCGCGAGACCGGCCGTGTCCGCGCCGACGGCCGCACGAGCGTCCGCGTCCGCGCCGATGGCGGTACGACCGTCCGGGTCCGCGCCGACGGCCGCCCCGTACTCGCCGAGGAAGACGTCCGCGTCGTACCGGCCGCGCTCCTGGGCGATCAGCGCGTGGTAGTAGACGGCCCGGACCTCCAGGTCGACCAACGGCCACACGTCCCGGGCGAACCCGACCGGCTCGCCCGCCCGGCGCCGCGCCCGCAGCCGGCCGATGACCCGCTCGGTGAGGAACAGGGGGTGGTGGCGCCCGGTGGCTCCCTTCTGGTTCTCGCCACGGGCGTGGTACGGCACGCCCCGCCGGGACCCGGCGACCAGCACGGGTTCGTCGCCGGACGGCCGGTAGCGCAGCGTCCCCCGCTCGCGGGCGAAGGAGCCGCCGCGCCCGGTGGTGAGCAGCGCCATGTGGTCGAAGAAGTTCAGCCCCATACCCCGAAGGGCGACCCGTTCGCCGGGGGCGATCCGCTCCAGCGGTGCCTCGGCGGGGTTGCCGGGCGGGATGTAGCCGAGGCCGTGCCGCGCGGCGAAGGCGTCCAGTTCCTGCTCCGGCCCGGTCAGCGGCATGTCGACGTGACCCACCGCCAGCACGACGGCGTCCAGGCCGGTCAACCGGGTGCCGTTGGCCAGGGTGACCGTCTGCGTGCCGCCCGGTTCGTCGCGGACCGACACGGCGGGCGTGCCGTGCGGCTCGATCGCTATGTGGTCGGGGACGGTGCGCACCAGTCGGTCGAACACCCAGCCCAGATAGCGCCCGTACAGGGCCCGGGTCGGGTAGGAGTCCGGGCCGAGCCGGGCGGCCTCCTCGTACACGTGCGGCGGGTAGGGGACGAACGGCTCCAGCCGCTCCAGCAGCCTCGCCCACTCGTACAGGCTCGGGCCGTGCGAGACGGGCCCCTCGCAGGTCACGCTCTCGTCGGTGAACATCGTCACCTGTGAGGCGACGGTGTTCATCAGCAGCATCGGGGGCTGGTTCACCCGCCAGACCCGGCTGCCCAGCCGCAGATACGGATCCACGAGGTGCAGCACGGTCCGCTGCCCGGTGGCCGCGGCGTTGGCGCAGACGCGCTCCACGACGGACAGACCTCGCGGCCCGGCCCCGATCACGCACAGGGTTGTGCCGTCGCTCTCCAGCATGAGGGAGTTCAACCTTCGCTCGATGTGACGACTTCGGACGGATCGGGGCCGGGCCGGCGACGGCTCGGGACCTCAGCCGTCGGTGGACGCGGAGCCGGGGTCGGTGAGGAGGGTGGCCCAGCGGGTCCGCAGCTCACGCTTGAGGGCCTTGCCGGTGACCCCGGTGGGGTAGTCGGCGAGGTCCCGCGCGACGATCACCGCGGCGAGCTGCTCCAGTCCGGCCGCGGCGAGCGCCTTGCCGGTCCGCGCGAGCAGCTCGCCGGGGGAGGGCTCCGCCACCCCGGGCTGGAGCCGCACCACGGCGATCGGGCGCTGCCCCCGGCCGTCGGCCGCGGGCACGCCGACGACGGCGCAGTCCTGGACCACGTCGCCGCAGTCGGCGAGCAGCACCTCCTCGATCGGGAGGCTGTAGACGGGACCCTCCTCGGTGTCGATGACGTCCACGGTCCGGTCGAGGTGGTAGAAGTTGCCGTCCTCGTCCTTGCGGGCGACATCGCCGGTCAGCCAGTAACCGTCGAGCTCGAAGCTGCGGGTCAGCTCGGGGTCGTTCCAGTAACCGGGGGTGCGCGAGGGTGTCTTGACGGCCAGCAGGCCGACGGTGCCGACGGGCACCTCGTTGCCCTCGGTGTCCAGGACCGCGGCCGCGGTGACGACCTCGGTGGGCCTGCCGACGCAGCGGTCGTTGCGCTCCGACTCCGGCGTGGTGACCTGCCCGAACAGGGCCATGCCCATCTCGGACGAGCCCAGGCCGTCGATGAACTGCGAGCCGGGCAGGGGCTCTTCGCCGCTGTGGCCGCGGGGCAGCAGCCACGGCTTGATCAGGCCCGCGGGCCGCTCGCCGAGCTGCACCAGTCGCCTGATGTGGCCGTGGTGGGCGCCGTCGCCGGTGTTGAACCAGCTGTGCACCCGGGCGGCGCCCTCGACCGGCAGCTCACCCGTCGCCAGCTCGACGAAGGTGCGCGGGAACGAGGCGACCATGGTCGGCCGGAAGGCCTCCATGACCGGCTCCACGGCCCGCCTGCGCCAGTCGCCCATGACGACGGTGGGCAGCCCGAGCAGGGTGGCGGTCAGGAAGTAGCTGAGCCCGCCCGCGTGGGTGTGCGGCATGAGGGACATCAGCCGGTCCTCGGGCTGGGCCGGGAACCGCTCCATGCGCGGCTGCTTGCCCTCCCAGAACTGCCGGTGGGCGAGCATCGTCGACTTCGGCGTGCCGGTCGTGCCGGAGGAGTGGATGAGCGCGACCACCTCGTCGGCGTCGTGCCGGTAGGGGTACGCGTCCGGCAGCGCGGCGTCCTCGGGGTCGTACGCCCGGATCTCCGCGGTCGGCACGACGAAGCGCGGTCGGCGCCGGTTGCCGTCCGCACGGTACGCCGCCACCAGCCGCGTCGGGTCGTCGGCGACCAGGCCGACCGCGCCGACGTGGTCGATGTAGCGGACCGCGGTGCGCTCCGGCATGGCGTTGTTGATCATCGCCGGGATCGCGCCGAGAGCGGTCAGCGCCAGGAAGTGCAGCAGCGGTTCGAGACCCTCGGCGACGAACACCGCCACCGGCTCGCCCGGCTTGACGCCGTTGGCCCGGTACCAGCGGGCGTACCGGTCGCGCAGGGCGGCGAGGTCGGTGAGGCTGTGGCCGCGCAGGACGACCTGGCCCCGGTGGTCCGTCGAGTGGCTGTAGGCGTACGGGACGGTGTTGTGGGGGTTCGCCTCCAGCGCCTTCTGGAGGAAGTTGCCGGCGCCCAGGGTGGGGTCGGTCATGAACTGCTGTCGTACGGACAGCGGGGCTATGGGGCTGAGGTCGCTCACAGTGCGCTCCCTGAGGTCGGGTGATCGTGGGCGGCCTCGGCGGCAGCCCGGTGGCCGGAGCGGATGGCGCCTTCCATCAGCCCGAAGAACTCTGTGCTCGTCTCCGTGCCGGCCCAGTGGACGCGGCCGTGCGGGCGGGTCAGTCCGGGACCCTGGGCGATCCAGTCGCCGGGGCCGAACAGGGCCGCGTAGCAACCGCGGCTGTAGGGCTCGTCCAGCCAGTCGGTGACGTGGAAGCCGATCGGCTCGGGCAACCCGGGGAAGAGCCGGGCGGCCTGGGCGACGGCGGCGGCGCGCTGCTCGGCCAGGGGCAGGACCGCGTACCGCTTGGCCTCCTCGCCGGTGACGAAGCCGGTCAGGACGCCCACGCCGCCGGGGGGCGAGTCGTCGACGGTGGACAGCAGCGGTCCGTCCGAGCTGACCGACCAGCCGGACAGACCCATCTCCCGCCACAGCGGCGAGGGGTGGACGAGGTGCACCTTCACCGCGCAGCCGGGCGCCGTGCGTTCGCTGGAGCGCGGCGCGGGCAGGCCGGGCCGGAAGTCGATCCGGTCGGCGAGGACCGGCGGTACGGCGACGATCACGGCGTCGCCCGGGTACGCGCCGCCCGCGGTCCGTACCGTGACGCCGTCGCCGTCCTGCTCCACGGCCAGCACCGGTTCGGCGAGCCGGACGCGGTCGCCGAGGCGGGCGGCCAGCACCTCGCACAACCGGTGGGCGCCGCCGTCGATCCGCGACTCCTGGGCGCCGCCCGCGAAGGCGTTGAGGTAGCGCAGGCCGCCTCCGGAGCGCAGGTAGAACGCCATGTGCAGGACGGAGACGTCGGCCGGGGCGGCCGCCATCATCTCGCCCAGGAACAGCGGGAAGAACAGCCGGGCATCGGGGTGACGGAGGTTCTCCTCGGCCCAGACGGCGGCCGTGGTCGAGTCCAGTCGCTCCGCGTCCGGGGTCAGCCAGGGCGCGTCGACGCGGACCGTGCGCGTCACCTCGTCCAGCAGGTCGAAGAGCTCGCCCAGCGCGACCCCGCTCAGCGGCGGGAAGCGGCCCGGCACGCTCCGCGCGTCCGGAGCGGTCGCGTCCGGGGTGGTGAGGGCGAACCGGCTGGCGCCCTCCATGGTGGTGGGTACGGCCTTCAGGTCGGTCTCGGCCATCAGTGCCAGCAGTTCGGTGTGCCGCTCGCCCAGGTAGGCGGCGCCCGCGTCGGCCCAGCTGCCCTGCGCCACCTCGATGCCGTGCATCCGGCCGCCGACCCGGTCGCGCGCCTCCAGCACCTGGACGTCCACGCCCCGGGCGGCGAGGTCGGTGGCGGCGGTCAGGCCGGCCAGGCCCGCGCCGACGACGAGGACCTTCACCGGGTCACGCCCGCGATCTTCTTGGCCAGCGCGTCCGGGGTGGGTGCGTCGAGGAGGTCCTCGAACGACAGCTCCACGCCCCGCTCCCGGGCGACGGCGCTCAGGACGCGCGTGCCGAGCAGGGAGTCCCCGCCCAGCAGGAAGAAGTCGGAGTCCGCGGTGATGTCGTCCGTCTCCAGCACGCGTCGGAAGATCTCGACCATGTCGTCAGCGCTCATCGACTGTCCTCTTCTGTGTTGCCGTTGATGCACGGGAGCCGTTGATGTCGTGGTGCGGGGCGCGGCCGGGGCCGGGCCGCTGGGCGGCGCCGTGTGGGCGGGTGCCGTGATGCGGGGCGGTGCCGTGATGCGGGGCGGTGCCGTGATGCCGGGCGATGGCGTACGTCGGCCCGTGTCCGTACGACGGTCGGTGTCCGTGCGCCGGGCGATGCCCGTACGCCGGTCGGCGCCCGTGTGCCGCCGGTCAGTTCGTGGGGCGCGGCTGCGTGGCCGCGGGGGCGTGCCGGTGGTGGGTCGCGGCGCGGTCGATCTTGCCGCTGGCGGTGTAGACGAGTTCGGGCACGACGGTGACCCGGTGCGGCACGAGGTGGTTGGGCACGGTCTCGCGCAGATACGCCAGGACGTCCCCGGCGAGGGTGTCGCTCGCGTGGTCGTACCCGGCCACGAGGTAGGCGGCCATGGTGGTGCGGCCCGCGGTCTGCGTGCCCACGACGGCGGCGGCGCCGACCGAGGGGTAGGCGGTCAGGTGGGCCTCGACCTCCGCGGGGTCCACGCGGATACCGCGGACCTTGATCTCCGCGTCGAGCCGTCCCTCGTGGACGAGGAGGCCGTCCGGCCGCCGGCCGACCCGGTCGCCGGTGCGGAACCAGCGCTCGGGTCCGTCCGGGCCCTCGCGGGTGACGAAGCGCTCGGCGGTGACCTCCGGCAGGTTCCGGTAGCCGAGGGCCAGCGCGGGTCCGGAGACCAGCAGTTCGCCGTCGTCGCCGATGTCGTCGCGGACATGCGGCAGCGGGGCGCCGATGGGCACCCGGCCGCCGTCCGTTCCCCAACGGGCGGCGTCGTCCGGGGCCTTGGGGCCGTGCAGGTCGACGGCGTGGGTGATCAGGGTGGTCTCGGTGCAGCCGTAGGTGTTGATCAGCCGGATGTGCCCAGTGTCCAGGGCGCGCCAGTCCGCCAGCCGGGCCGCGCCGACGGCCTCGCCGCCGATGACGACGGTCCGGACGGAGTCGGGCAGTGCCGCCCCGTCGTCCGCGAGGTGGCGGACGAGCTCGTGCCAGAAGGCGGTGGGCAGGTCGAGCAGGGTGACGCGCTCGGCGGCGACGGTCTTCAGCAGCCGGGACAGCGAGCCGGTGTACGCCTCGTCGTGGAAGACCAGGGTCGCGCCGGCGGTGAGGGCGGGGAGGATCTCCTCGAAGCAGGTGTCCCAGTTGAGCGACGCGAACTGAAGGACGCGGTCGGTGGGCGCGAGGCCGAAGAGCTCGCGCAGCGAGGCGACCGAGGCGTCGACGGCGCGCCGGGGGGTGAGGACCGGCTTGGGCGCACCGGTGGAGCCGGAGGTGAAGAGGGTGTACGCCGGACGCTCGGGGTCGACCGCTCCTGCGTCGGCCGGCCCGTCGTCGACCGGTCCGGGGTTGTCGGCAGGCTCGGCGGCCAGGACGCGCAGTACGCCCTCGGTGCCCTCGGGCACCGAGGCCCCGGGCCGCGCCGCGATCACGGTCGTGCAGCCGGCGGACTCCAGCAGCGCCCGCTGCCGGGCGGCGGGGAAGGCCGGATCGACGGGGCAGTAGGTGCCCCCGGCGGCGAGCACGCCCAGCATGGCGACGACGGTCGCCGGCGAGCGGTCGGTCAGCACCGCGACGACCCCGGGCGACGGGCCGAGCCGCGTCGCCGTCGCACGGACCTGGAGCAGCAGTTGCGCGTAGCTCAGTTCACGTCCGTTGTGGGAGATCGCCGGCTCGTCGGGACGTCTACGGGACATCCTTGTCAGGATGCCGATTAAGTCCGCCATCAGATTCGCTTTCCATTAGGCGCCATGACGGCTGTTTCCAGCGGGCCGAGGAATCCATGAATTAAATTCTCGTCTCAGCCGGGTTACGGCATCGACGCTAACACTGGCGCACCCCTCGGAGTCAACCAGAATATTGGTGTGAGTCGGGTCACATGGGAATCTCTTACCGAAGAGTTCCGCTTTTTATGAACGGAATACATCGTTCCTTCGGCATTTCGCGGCGTCCCGGTCCGCCGAGGCATGGTTGCACGGAGATCGCGACTGGGGTATGAAGTGAGAAAATAACCGGAGGAGGGCCGTCGAGTATGACAGAGCCGTTTCAGGTACGAATCGTCGTCCGCGGGTACGAGCTCGACACGCAGGGACACCTCAACCAGGCCATCTACCTGCAATATTGCGAGCATGCACGGTGGGAGAGCCTGCGCGCCGCGGGCATCTCCCAGGACAAGTTGATTTCCACCCGAATTGGTCCGGCCGTGCTTGAGAACACCATGCGGTTCCGGAACGAACTGCGTGGCGGTGATGAAGTCGACGTTACGTGTAAGTGGGTGTGGGGCGAAGGTAAAATCTTCCACGTCGAGCAGCAGATCATCCGGGCCGACGGCGTCGTGGCGGCCGAACTGTCGAGCGTCGCCGGTCTGATCGACCTGGACCGGAGGAAGTTGATCGACAATCCGGCCGAGCATTTCTACAAGCTGACCGAGCACCCCGAATTCATGGGGTTCTGATCGCTGCGTGAAACCGCGGCACCGGCGCCCGTCAGGAGACTTCAGTCGCTTATCGCGGCGGGTCTCCGCGGGCGCCTTCCGTTTCCCTTGTCCGTGCGGATGGGTCTTCCTTCCATGGTGTTCCTCCGTTCATCTCGTCCGTCCCGGGTCGCGGCGGGGCGGCCTGGGACAGCGCCAGCACCGCCCGCCCGATGTCGGTGCCCCGGCCGCCGAGCTGCTCGGCGTACCGGCGCAGTGCCTGGTTCTCCCACGCCAGCTCCGACTGCGGCAGCCCCGCCGAGCGCCGCAACGCGTGGTAGTGATGGGCGAGTTCGGTCCGCCGCAGCACCATCGCGACGATCTGCCCGTCGAGGTTCTCCAGCAGGGCGCGCAGCTCACCCCCGTCCGTGCGCACCGGTTCGTCCGCCTCCGGGCGCGCCGGGACGGCCCGGGGCCGGCACGGACCGCGCGCTGCCGTCTGACGCCTGGACTCCACCGGTGCGCTCACGGGGCCGGCTCGGTGGTCACGGTGATCTTCCCGGCGAGCTGTCGGGCGAGCGAGAGCGCGGCCGCGGTGTCGGGGCCGGTGACCAGGACCTGGCCGACCCGGTCCCAGCTCGCCTCGAGGGGGCGTACGGTGCCGCCCACGTCCACGGTGACGTCCAGCCCGAGGACACCCTCGTGCGTCCGTGTCTCCTCGACGCCCTCGACGCCGGTGACCCGGCCGGGCCGGGCGGTGAGGAAACAGGTCGCGGCGGCGGCGCGGGCCCTTGGGGGCGTCTCGATCGCGGGCAGCACCCCGGCGGCCCAGCCGACGGTGTACGCCTCGATGTCGACGCCGTACGCCGCCTCGACCAGCTCCATGATCCGGTCGCCGCCCGGCCGCCCGTGCGACTCGATCACGCGGGGACCGCGGGAGGTGAGCTTCACCTCGGTGTGGGCGGGACCGTGGCGCAGTCCCACGGCGTCGAGGAAGGCGGTGACACAGTCCCGTACGGACCGCTCGTCGGCGGTCGGCAGACGGGCCGGCAGCGCGTGCCCGGACTCCACGAAGCCGTCGGCGACGCTCTTCTCGGTGACGGCGAGCAGGAGGTGCCGGCCGTCGAAGCTGAGCGACTCCACGCTGTACTCCGGGCCGTCCAGGTACTCCTCCATCAGGAAGCGCCCCACCGGGAAGTAGGCGGCGAACGGGTGCTCGGTGCTGCCGCGCAGCGCGGTGACCGCCTGCCAGGCGTCCTCGACCGCGTCCGGGCCCTCGACCAGACGCACCCCGAAGCTGGCGGCCGCGTCCACCGGCTTCACGACGAAGGGGTGTCCGTGCCGGGCCCCGAACTCCGCCAGCGCGGCCCGGTCCTCGGCCACGGCGGCGGCGACCGCGCCGGGCCGCCCCGCCAGGTGCCGCCGCATCTCGGCCTTGTCGCGCAGCAGTCGGGCGCAGTGGTGGGTGTTGCCGCGCAGCCCCAGCGTGTCGCAGATCAGGCCGACGGGCTCCACCCCGGGTTCGGTGATGGTCGCCACCCCCGAGAAGCCGAACACCCGGTGCGCGGCCGTCACCAGGGGCCGCAGCACGGACCAGTCGGTGTAGTCGACCAGCAGGGCCGCGCGGACCAGGTCGGCGTGCTCGGCCCGGTACTCGTCGGGGCGCTGGACGTTGACGACGTCCAGCCCCAGCCCCCGGGCCTTGCGGACGGTCTCCACCCGCCCGCCGATGAGCAGCACCGTACGGCTGCCGCCGCCCGCCCCCGCGGTCGTACCCGTGTCCGAGCCCATGCGTTCCTCCCCGTTGGTCCCTGGTCAGCCGGTGGCCGGCAGCGTCGTGTCGGCGGCGTCGGCCGGGTGCGTGGCCTCGGCGGCATCCGGTACCGCCTCCCCCCGGCGGGCCAGCGTGCGCTCGCCCCAGCGCACGACCGGCACCATGGCCAGGCCCGCCGCCACGAAGAGGGCGCCGAGCAGGATCCAGCCGGGCGCGCCCCAGTAGACGAGCAGCCCGGTCAGGGCGAGCGGGCCCACGATCTCGGCCACCGTCAGCCCCGACCCGAAGAACGCCTGGTACTGGCCGTGCTTGCCGTCCGGGGCGAGCCCGAAGCTGATCTCCCAGCTCCCGGCCATCGACAGCATCTCGCCCACCGTCTGCACCCCCGCGGCGGCGACCAGCAGCAGCACCGCCGACCAGGCGGAGCCGCCGCTGCCGGAGAAGGCGAAGACGACACAGCCCGCGCCGAGCAGCAGCGCGCCACGCACCACGTACCGTGCCGCGCTCGACAGGTCGGTCACCCCGCGCGCCACCCGCACCTGGAGGACCACCACGGCGAGCGTGTTGAGCATGAACATCACCGACAGCACCCACTTCGGGGCCTCGGTGTGTCCGACGATCCACAGCGGCAGCGCCACGTCGATCAGCGGCATGTGCAGCACGAGGACCAGGTTGAGCAGGCTGACGGCGACATAGGGCCGGTCCCGGAACACCGACTTCGTCCGCTCGCCCGCCGCGGGCGCCGGGGTGGGGGTGACCGGCGGCACCTGCCGGAGCACCAGGGCCCCCGCGGCGAACGCCACCGAGTTCAGCGCGAACGCCGCCAGATACGCCCCGCGCGTGTCGAACAGCAGCACCACGCCGCCGAGCGCGGCACCCAGGGAGAGCCCGGCGTTGTAGCTGGCCTGGAGGACGGCGCGGACCTTGGTGAGGTCCTCCTTGGGCACCACCCCGGCCAGCAGCGCCTGCTGGGCCGCGGAGCCGGCGCGCTGCCCCACCGCGTACAGACACGCGGCCAGCACGAACAGCGGGAAGGAGCGCACGAACAGGTACGAGCCGACAGCGACCGAGGCGCACAGGAAGAAGAACACCGCCGTCCCGCGCGCCCCGCGCCGGTCGGTGACATGCCCCAGCGGCACGCCCAGGGCCAGCGCCACCGTCCAGGCGATGGTCAGCCCGAGGCCGAGCTGGGCCGCGGACAGGCCGACGACCTGGGTGAAGAACAGGGCCGCCGTCACGTAGTACGCGCCGTCACCGGTCCTGCTGATCAGCTGGGCCAGGGCGAGCGTACGTGCCGGTCCGGCCGGAGGGACCAGGCTCCGCTTGTTCATGTGACTCCTTGGACGAGCCCGCCGGGCAGTGGGCTCACTTTCGCGGTGGGGAAGACGGTCAGGGGGTGATCGGGCCGAGCGCTTCCACGGCGGCCGTCAGCTGGGCGGGCTCGTGCAGCGCGGAGAGCGCGAAGCGGATCAGCCCCGTGCCCTTCGCGACGGTCGGGAAGAAGGCGGGCAGCACCAGCACACCGGCCGAGCGCAGCCGCCGCGCGGCCTCGAACGCGGCCTGCTCGGTGGCGAAGTGGGCCCCGCGCACGGGCGAACGCTGCCCGGCGCTGACGAGCCGGCCGTCGGTCAGCCCGTCGAACAGGGCGGCGTTCGCCCACAGCCGCTCCTGGAGCCGGGCCACCTCGCCGTTCAGGTGCAGCCTGGCCGCGGCCACGTCGGCGGCGAGCAGCGGCAGCATGATGGAGTGCCCGAAGACCAGCGGGTTGGCGAACTTGCGCAGCACCCGCACGTCGTCCTCGCCGGGCAGCACGACGAAGCCGCCCGCGCCGCCGAAGGCCTTGGACAGCGAGCCGACCAGCACCACGTTGCCGGGCAGCCCGTCGGGGAAGGCCTCGTAGGCGTAACCGGCGCCGTGCGGGCCGTCGATGGAGATGCCGTGCGCGTCGTCGACGTACAGCAGCCCGCCCGCCTCCTCCAGCGACCGGGCGAGGGAGCGGACGTCGATCAGCCCGCCCATCGAGCCGACGCCGTCGACCAGCGCGACGGGGACGCGGTTCTGTTTCCGCGCGTCGGCCAGCCGTGCCCCGAGGGTCCGCGGGTCCGCGAGGTCGAACCGGTGCACGGGGCCGATCTGCTCCAGGACCCCGCGCAGCACCTGCATCGAGGCGTGCGCGGTCTTCTCCATCAGGAACACCGGGCCGTCGCCCTTGACCGGATAGCCGGGCAGCGCGCCACTGCCCAGCAGTGGCAGCACCCCGAGGTGGACGTTGCCGACGGAGGTGAACGGCACCACGGGGCGGCCGCCGTAGATCTCGCTCAGGAGTTCTTCCAGCTGCCCCAGGTAGACGGGGCGCATCCGGTTGCGCGAGGAGGAGAAGTGCACGCCGAAGCGGCCCAGCGCGTCCTGCGCGGCCGCGACCAGCTCCGGGTGCTCCTCCAGGCCGAGGTAGGAGCAGGAGACGAACTCGACGGCACGGCTGCCGTCCGCGAACTCGACCTCCTTGCCCGCGCGCCCGCTGATGACGTGACCGGTGAGCCCCTCGTCGAAGGCGCGGTCCAGCGCGTCGGTGGTCCTGTCGATCCGGGCGGCGACCCAGTTGGCGGGCCCGGCGGTGCTCGGCTCGTCGGTGATCACGTGTTCTCCTCGGGATCGGCGGGGGAGGGGGCGGGCAGTGCCGTGAACAGCCCGGCGCACACATCCCCGAAGTGGTCGAGTCGCTCGCCGAACACAGCGGCCAGCCGGTGCAGTCGACGCTCGAAGTCCTGCTCGTCGCCGTCGCGGGCGAGGTCGCGCAGCCCGTCCACACCGTGCGCGAGCGCCGCGCGGGCACCCTCGGCGTACGGGTTGGCGGACTGGATGTCCCAGTAGACCTCCGGGGTGCCGGAGGCGATCCGGGCGAGCAGGGCCAGCAGCGTGGTGTGCGGCGGGGGCGCGACGGCGGCCAGTTCCGCGATGTCCGCGCCGAGTTCGGCCAGGGCGTGGCCGAAGGCGAGCACCGTGGCGTGGGTGAGGGCCTGGGACGCGGCGGCCAGCCGGTCGTGCCGCTCGGCGTCCATCCGTACGACGCGTCCCCCGCCGCCGGCGACCAGGCCGAGCAGTTCCTCGGTGAGCGGCCCGTCGCACAGCACGACCGCGGCCACCGGACGTCCGGGCAGGCCGAGTGCCGGGGCGAACATCGGGTTGAGGCCGACCGCCTGGTGCTCGGGCAGCCGGGCCGTGACCGCCTCGGCGATCCGGGACTTCACCGACAGCGTGTCCGCGAGCAGCGCGCCGTGCGGCAGGACGCCGGTCAGGGCACCCACCGCGTCCAGCGCCACCGGCTCGGGCACCGCGAGCACGAGCAGGTCGCACCCGGCCAGCTCGGCGCGCAGCGCGTCGTCCGGCGCCGTGATGTCGCCCTTGAGCAGGCGGACGTCCGGCCTGGTGGTGGCGGGTGCCTCGGGGTCGACGGCACAGACGTCGAGACCGGCGTCGGCGAGCAGCGCGGTGAACAGGCTTCCCACCGCGCCGGATCCGCCGGCCACGACGCAGCGCCGGAGCCCGGGCCCGGCCGGTGCGGACGGACGGGTGTTCATGCGGCCCCCGTTCCGGCGCCGGGCGCGCTGGCGGCGATCGCCGCCGTCATCGCCCGGGACTTCACCAGCGTCTCCTCGTACTCCTCCACCGGGTCGGACAGGGCGATGACGGCCCCGCCGACCCCGAAGGACGCCCCCTGCGGGGAGGCCACGATGGTCCGGATGACGATGCTGAGATCGGCGGCGCCGCTCAGCGAGAACCAGCCGAGCGCACCCGAGTAGACGCCGCGCGGACCCGCCTCCAGCCGGTCGATGATCTCCAGGGTGCGCAGCTTGGGCGCCCCGGTCATCGACCCGCCCGGGAAGCAGGCCCGCACACAGTCCACCGCGGACGTGCCCGGGCGCAGCGTGCCGCGCACGGTGCTGACGAGCTGGTGCACGGGCGGGTACGTCTCGACGTCGAACAGCTTGGGCACATGGACGGAGCCGACCTCGCACACGGTGTTGAGGTCGTTGCGCAGCAGGTCCACGATCATCAGGTTCTCGGCGCGGTCCTTCGCGCTGCCGCGCAGTTCCTCCGCCAGCGCGGCGTCCTCCTCGGGCGTGACGCCGCGCGGCCGGGTCCCCTTGATCGGCTTGGACTCGGCGACCCCGTCGACCCCGATCGACAGGAACCGCTCCGGCGAGGCACTGAGCACCGCCACCCCGGGGAAGTCCAACAGGGCGCCGTAGGGGACGGGGCTGATGCCGCGCATCAGCCGGTAGGTGTCCAGCGGGTCGAGCACCGTCGGCGAGGTGACCATGTTGGTGAGGCAGATCTCGTACGACTCACCGTTGCGGATCTCCTCCAGGCACTCGTCGATGCGCGCCAGGTAGTCCTCACGGCCGTGCCGCGGCACCAGGGACGCCGCGGCCAGCGGGACCGCGTCGGTCAGCGGGCGCCGCTGCCGAGGGATTTCCGCGGGCAGCACGTCGAGCCGGCCCGCGGTGCTGTCCAGCCACTTGAGGGCGTCCGGGTCGTCCGGCGAACCGCCCAGGCACAGCAGGTACGTCGTCCGCTCGGCGTGGTCGACGACGACCGCGCGGTCCGCGAAGAGCAGCGCGGCGTCGGAGGTGGGCGAGGTGTGCGCGGCGGCGGCCCCGGTCTCGGCCTTGAGCTCGTAGCCGAGGTAGCCGACGTAGCCGAGGTTGAAGGCGAACGGCAGCGAGTCGTCGGCGGGCAGCGCGCGGCGGCGCAGCTGCTCGCCGAGGTAGTCGAAGAACCCCTGCGACAGCTCCTCGTCGGGCCGTCCGGCGCGCTCCACCCGCACCGTCCGGGTGGCGACCCGGTAGGTGACGTACTCGGCGAGCGGTCCCGTGCCGTCCCCCAGCGCGGAGAAGCGGGCGTTGCCGTCGGCGTGCGAGCCGCTGTCCAGCCAGAAGCTGTGCCGCCGGCCGGCGAACAGCTCCGCGTAGACGGTCGCCGTGTCGGGCGCCCCGGCCAGCCGGCGCACCAGCAGGTGGTACGGCGTCGGCGGCACCGTGGCTCGGACCCGCCCGCGGCGGCCCCGGGTCAGATCGCGGAAGTTGGCCAGCAGTTCGCGCCCGTACTCGGTGGAGATGGACTCGGGGTGGAACTGCACGCCCCACACCGGCTCGGTGCGGTGGCGCAGCCCCATCAGCACGCCGTCCTCGGTCCAGGCCAGGCCCTCCAGATCGTCGGAGAGCGCGGTGACGGCCAGCGAGTGGTAGCGCACCACGGAGAAGGGCGACGGGAGCCCGGCGAAGATGTCCTGCCCCTCGTGGCGCACCGATGAGACCCGGCCGTGCATCGGTTCGGGCGCGTGCTCGACCGTACCGCCGAACAGTCCGGCGATGCCCTGGTGACCGAGGCACACGCCGAGCACGGGCAGTCCGGCCTCGCGGATCGCGCGGGCGCTCACCCCGAAGTCCCGCTCCCGGTCCGGGCGTCCGGGCCCCGGCGAGACGACGATGTTGTCGTGGTCGGCCAGGTCCAGGCCGGACCAGTCGACGTCGTTGCGCACCACGGTCGGCGGCCGACCGTTCACCTCGCCGAGCAGTTGGTAGAGGTTGTAGGTGAAGGAGTCGTAGTTGTCGATGAGGAGCGTGCGCACCGGGCGGGGGGTCATGAGCCGTCCCCCGCGACCGGCCGCCGCGCGGCGGGCTCCCCGTCGATGACGAGGTCCTCCACCCGGCAGGTCTCCTCGATGACCAGGTCGTACAGGCGGCGCAGGAACGCCCGGTCGACGCCGTGCTCGGCTCCGTAACGGGCGGCGCGCTCCTGGACGATGCCGATCCGGTGCGGCTGCATCATCGGCACCGCGTGCTCGCGCTTGTGCTCCGCGATCCGTACACAGCACTCGATGCGGGTCCTGAGGGTGTCCAGCAACCGGACGTCGATCTGGTCGAGTTCGGCGCGCAGTTGCGCCAGACCGGCCTCGGCGGCCGAGGCCGTCGGCATGGCGCCGCCCCTCCCGTCGTCAGCCGAGCGGTACGTCGTCGTGGCGCGGGGGCGGTCCTCCTGGTCGCGGTGGCCCTCGCCGCGCGCGAACGCGCCGGTCGCGGCGAGCAGTTCGGGCACCACGTCGCTCTGCGCGTCCCCGTGCTCGATCGCCAGGCCGCCGCCCTGACGCAGCAGCCGTGTCGCGCACTCGACGACGCCCCGGATGACGTCGAGGCCGTCGGCTCCGGCGAAGACGGCCCGGCGGGGGTGGTGCACGCCCCACTCCGGCAGCAGCTCCGTACCCAGGGGCACGTACGGCGGGTTGGCGAGCACCAGGTCCACCCGGCCGTCGAGCATGGCGAGCAGCCCCGGGTCCGTGACGTCCCCCGCGTGCACGGTGACCGGGGTGTCGCCGAGCGCCGCCCGGGTGGCGGCGTTGTGCCGCGCGCAGTCGAGCGCGGCCGCGTCGAGGTCGACGGCGTGCACCTCGGCGTCGGGCCTGGCGTGCGCGAAGGCCAGCGCCAGCGCCCCCGAGCCCGTGCACAGGTCGACCACCACCGGCGCCCGCTTCGCGCGGACCGCCGACAGGCCCCAGGCCAGCAGCAGTTCGGTGGGGAACCGCGGTACGAACACGTCCTCGGTGACCGCGACCTCGATGCCGCCGAGCCGGGCCCGCCCGGTGAGGTGGCCGAGCGGGATCCGGGCGGCGCGGCGCGCCACGAGGGCGCGCAGTTCCTTCGCGGCGGCCGCCGGCACCGGCTCCCTCGCCGGCTCCGGGGCTCTGTCCGCGAGGCCCAGCACATGCGCCGCCAGGGCCTCCGCGTCCTCGCGCGGGCTCCATACGCGGGCCTCGGCGAGCGTGCGCTCCGCTTCCCGGAGCAGGACGTCGAGGTACTCCTCGTCCTCGACGTGATGTGCGAGTGACTGGTCGGACACGGTCCGTCGGTCCTTTCCCCGTATGCGTGTCGATCGGGTCAACTGGCGGACGCCGCATGGCTGGTCGCGTAGTACTCACGCAGCGCCCGGGCGATGGAGGGGTGGATGCGCGAGGAGGCGAGCAGCTCCGGCGGCGGGGTGAAGGCCGGGTCGAACTCGTCGGCGATCCGGGTGTAGGCCACGCGCAGGTAGTGCTCGATGGTGAACGGCCACTCCACGGGCACGGTCCAGTTGGACTCGTAGCCGGTGGCGAGCATGTGCGTGACGGTGGCCTCCACGACCTCCTCGCGACCGAGCGGCTGGATGGGCGAGCGGACCGGGCGGAACAGACCCAGGTCGATGCCGGGCTCCTCGCCGAGCAGCAGGGCGGTCATCTCCCGGGCGAGCAGCGGGGAGAGCGTGAGTCCGTCGCGGTAGGTGCCGGTCATCATCCACAGGCCGGTGAGCTCCGTCTCGCCGAGCAGCGGCATGCCGTCCAGCGCGACGGGCCGGTTGCCGACCTGGACCGCGCGCACCCCGCTCTCGCCGAGGCTGCGGCGGACCTGGCGGTTGCCGCAGTTCAGCAGGAAGAGCAGGTCGGAGATGAGCGGGGTCTCGCGGGGCTCGGGCGAGATGATGTTGGTGGCGCCGACGTAGACCTGTCCGGCGCCGCGCGGGACCACGTGCAGCCCGCACGCGAAGGCCCGGTTGGGGGTGCGGATGACGCTGCGCGGGGCGGTGCCGTCCTCGGTGTCGACCAGGGCGGAGACGCCGTAGCCGCTGATCAGCCGGGGGATACGGGCCGCCTGGTGGGGGACTGTGTCCAGCACCGTCTGGGACGCGGACCCGGCGGCCAGCACCAGCTGCCCGGTGGCCAGGACCGTCCCGGAGTCCAGCTCGACGCCGCGCACCCGGCCGTCGGCGTGGTCCACCCGCACCGCCTGCTCCGGGATCAGTGTGCCGCCGGCGGCGATGAACGCCTCCTCCAGCCGCGCCAGCAGCCCGTGGGCGTTCACGGCGTGCTCGTTGGGCAGGAACATCGCCTGGAGCGGACGTGCGGTGGGCTCGGCGTCGAGCCACTCGATGTCCTCGGGGTCGATGTCCTCGAACTTCTCGCCGTACTCGATGAGGGTGGTGCGGATCGCCTTGAAGTTCTGCGTGTCGATGTCGGGCACGCCGACGGTGTTCAGCATGACGACGGTGCCGTCGGCGGTCAGCAGGTCGGTGCCGTCCGAGTCGGGCGACAGACCGGCCAGCCACTCGGGCCACAGCTTGGCGGCCTGATAGGCCCAGTCGAGCTTGGTGCGGCCGTAGTCGCTCTTGAGCAGGGTGGTCGTGATCTCACCGAACGTGCCGAGCATCGCTCCCGCGGCCGAGGACGCGGCCCCGGGCCGGTGCGGGCGGCCGAGCACGGCCACCCGCAGGTCGCGGCGGGCCAGGGTGAGGCCGAGGGACAGACCGAGCGAGCCGTTTCCGACCACGACGACGTCGTGGAGGCGGTTGTCCTCGGACATGGTTGCGGGCACCAGGAAGTTCCCTTCGGGTCGGTCCGGGAGGGTTGCATGGAGGAACGCGTGGAAGTCGTGGGGGAGGCGGGCTCGGGGCAGCCGGATGTCCGGCGGCCGGGCCCCGGCCGCCCGCCTTCTGTCATGAGGGCGGCCGAGGGCCCGAGTTCGTCTCGGTCGACGTCGCACCGTGAGCCAAACACACGAGTGACGGCGTCCCCAACGCTTTTAGCCCCCGCTAAAACCGATCCAGGACACCCGCCCCTCGGCGGTACGGCCGGCCGGTCCCGCGGGCTTCGCTCAGGCCGAGAGGCGACGGCCGCCCGGTGCCACGGCACCCCGTACCAGCGCCTCGCCCGTCTCGGTGAGCGAGTGGATGACGCGCCGGCCCTCGCGCCGGCTGGTCACCAGGTCGCACTCGCGCAGCACGGCGACGTGCTGGCTGATGGCGCCGGGGGTGACGTCGATGTCCCCGGCGAGGTCGCCGGTGGAGGCGGGCACCAGCAGGGCTTCGAGCACCGCGGAGCGGACGCCGCCGAGCAGCGCGGCCAGCGGGCTCGGCTGGTCCGAGGCGCCGCGGCTCCACAACTCCTCGACGCCCGGCCTGGGATAGACGATCATCGACTGCTGCGGCGGCGTCATGGTGAGCACCTCGGGGCCGCAGAACACGCTCGGTACGAGCACGATGCCCCGGCCGCCCAGGTCCTCCTGGTAGTCGTAGGCGCTGCGCACGGTGAGCTTCTGGTCCCGCCAGGCGATCCGGGGGTGCAGCGAGGAGAACACGGGGGCCGCCCCGGAGTTCTCGATCACCTGCATGCGGGAGCGGATGTCGGAGTGGAGGCCGCCCTGGAGCCGCCGCCAGTGCGGCTCCAGCGTGAGGCGCCAGTACGTGTGGAGCTGCTCGGCGATCCGGGCGACGGCCGGTTCCGGCCGGGCCAGCATCTGCCGGTGCAGGGGCGCCGCCTCCTGCCGCCAGGCCGCGGGCGTGCCGGGGTCGGCGGCCATCCAGGACACCTCGGCGACGAAGTGCTCGCTCGGGGTCGAGCGCACCATCTCCAGCTCTTCGGTGATCTTGCGCGGCCCGGAGCCGTCCGGCGGCGGGGTGAGGAAGTCCGGGATGTAACCGGTGGGCGGGATCAACGCGCGTAGCGACAACAGATCGACCGTCCTGAGCCTCGCGCGCACGTCGTCGGCCCACGGCTGGTGCCGCTTTCTGCGTTCTGCCGAGGCCAGCATCCGAATGCTGTAGACCGTCTCGCCCAGCGGAGAGAGCGAGAATCTCACCCTCGCCATGTCGTCCACCGTCGCCGAGAAGCGGATCACTGTCTCCCCCATCCCCGTTGGTGTCCCCCCGGTCGGTGGCGGAGAGACACATAGGCACCATAAATCCCCGCCCCGGCAGTCGCAGCTCCCGCGTGGCGCGATTTCAACCGGGCGGATACCCCGCCGAAGTGCGCATTTCCAGACCGGCTCAAACGACGCGTGCCTCGGGCCGCCGGCCACAGTTGGCCGAATCCATGCAGGTCGGCCGGGCGAGCCCCGGTCGCCCCCCGGCGGGGCGGCTTCAGGCAGGTCGCCACCCTCCACCCGTGAACCGCAATTCGTAATGAGCAGGGAAAGAACCCAAGTCAGATGCTATTTGACCGAGGTCGGAAGCGAGTCGCTTTCGGGATTCGGACCCGGGACGTACGCATTAACGAGAACCGCTCAAGGCGGCACGCCGATAACATGCGGGCCGACCGTACGACCGCGGTCGGGACCCTCCCGTCCGCGGCCGCCGTCGAGCACGCTTCGGGAAACCGTCGTACGGACCGATGTTCACCCTTTGCATCACCGACCGTCACGTACCTCTGGGCGCTTCAACACCCTGGGCGCGTGCACTGAGTGCGGACCACGCGTCTCCGCACGCTGACGGAAAGAGGCCCGCCGGTGCCGCTGCCACTTGACTCCGCCCTCCGGTGGCCGGGTGCCGCGGCGCGGCGCGGTGCCGTCGTCATCGCGCTCGCCACCGCGTTCGGCGTCGGTGGGGCAACGGTGACGACCGCTCAGGCGCTCACGTCCGAGAGACCGGCCGCGACCTCCTACGACGCGGTCGCCGACGACGCGGTCGCCGACGGCGCAGTCACCGACGGCGCAGTCACCGACGGCGCAGTCACCGACGGCGCAGTCACCGACGGCGCGGGGTCCTACGACACGGGGTCCTACGACGCGACCTTCCGCGGCGCGCCGGGAGCGGACGGCCGAGCCCACGGGCTGATACCCGGCGTCCCCGGGCAGTCCATCGTCACCGACGAGCAGCGGACGCCGATCGCGCCCGGCCTGAGCCTCATCCGCTTCGACCGGTTCGGCGCCGGCGGGTGGGTCCGGGGGCAGGTGCTGGTCGCGGACCTCGCCGACGACCGGCTGAGCGTGGACCACATCTCCTCCGGCACGGTCACGGGCAGATCCCGGGTCACCGAGCAGGCCAGGCGCACCGGGGCCGTCGCCGCGATCAACGGTGACTACTTCGACATCAACGACACCGAAGCTCCCGTGGGCGCGGCCGTCTCCCGCGCGGACGGCCTCGTCAACTCGCCCACCGCGGGCCGCAACCAGGCGGTCGCCATCGGCACGGACGGAATCGGCAGACTGGCCCAGGTGTTCCTGGAGGGCCAGGTCACGGTCGACGGCACCCGGAACCTGAAGCTGTCCGGCGTCAACTCGCCGGCTCTGGCGGCCGGTGGCATCGGCCTGTTCACCGACCGGTGGGGCCCGTCGCCGCGCACCAAGCCCGTGCACGGCGCCGACCGGGTCGCCGAGGTATGGCTGCGCGACGGCAAGGTCACCGACGTACGCACCTTCGTCGGCGCCGATCCGATCCCCGCGGGCGCCAGTGTGCTCATCGGCCGGGATACGGGAGCCGACGCGCTCGCCGCGCTCGTGCCGGGCGAGGCCGTCGACGTCGCCTACCGTCCGCGCGCCGACTTCGGCGAGGTCGCGGTCGCCGTCGGCGGCGGGCAGGCCCTGGTCTCCGACGGCGTGGTGCAGCGCTTCACCGACGGCGACACGGTCACCGCCACCTCCCGGACCGGCGTGGGCTTCTCCGCCGACGGCCGCACCATGTACCTGGTGGCGATCGACGGCAGACAGACCGACAGCCGTGGCATGGACCTCAACGAACTCGGCACCTTCATGAAGGGCCTGGGCGCCGTCGACGCCCTGAACATGGACGGCGGCGGCTCGACCACGATGGCCGCCCGGCTGCCGGGCGAGAGCGTGACCGGCCTGGTCAACAGCCCGTCCGACGGCTCGGAGCGGCCGGTCGCCAACGGACTCGGACTGTTCGCGGCCCCCGGCTCGGGCACCGTGCACGGCCTGCGCGTGCTGCCCGCCCTGTCCGCCGACGGCGCCGACCGGGTCTTCCCGGGACTGCACCGCACCGTACGCGCCCTCGCCCACGACGAGACGTACGCACCCCTGCCCGTCGGCCCGGTCCGGTGGCGCGGCGCGGACGGCCGGGTGTCGGTCGACGCCCGCGAGCAGGGCACCGCCCTCGTCACCGGCCGGCGCTCCGGCCGTGCTCGCGTCGTGGTGTCGTCCGGCCACCGGGCCACGGGCACGGCGGTCCTGACCGTGCTCGCCCCCGCCGTGCGGATCGCCCCGGACAGCACTCTGCTGGCCCTGAACGGCGTCGGCGGCGAAACGAGTCTGACCGTACGGGGGTACGACGCCCTCGGCGACTCCGCGCCGCTCGACGCGTCCGATGTCGAGGTCACCGGAGGCGAGGACGTGGTGTCGGTGCGGCCCACGGGCGACGCCACCTTCACCGTGCGGGGCCTTGCCGACGGAGCCTCCGCCACCCTGCACCTGACGGTGGGGAAGCTGACCGCGGACGTGGCGGTCACCGTCGGTCTGGCCGAGACCACGTTCGCGGATCTGTCCGACGCCGCGTCCTGGACCTCGGCGCACGACCGCGCCCCCGGCGGTTCGGTCGGCCCCGCCCCCGGCCACGACGGCGCCCCCGGTCTCACCCTGACCTACGACTTCACCAGGTCGACGGCCACCCGCGGTCAGTACGCCGTGCCCCCGCAGCCGATCCCGCTGCCCGGCCGGCCCCAGGCCGTCACCCTGTGGATCAACGGTGACGGCAACGGCGAGTGGCCGCGGTTGCAGTACCGCTCCGGCTCCGGCGTCACCGCCAACCTCGACGGCCCCCCGATCACCTGGACCGGCTGGCGCAAGGCCGAGTTCCCCGTGCCCACGGGCACCGTCCACCCGCTGACCTTCCAGCGGGTGCGGCTGCTGGAGACCAGCGCCGCCCGCTCCTACACCGGCGCCGTCACCGTCAGCGACCTGCGGGTCGAGGTCGCGCCCGACGTGCGGTCGCCCGTCCCGCCGAAGGTCACCGACCCGGTCGTGGTCACCGACGGAACCGTCGACGACCGACCCCTGCGTGTCGCCGTCATGTCCGACGCCCAGTTCGTCGCCCGGGACCCGGACAGCCCCCAGGTCGAGGCGGCCCGCCGCACCCTCGCGGAGATCGCGGACGCCGAACCGGACCTGCTGGTCGTCGACGGCGACTTCGTCGACGAGGGCTCGCCCGCGGACTTCGCGCTCGCCCGCGAGCTGCTCGACGAGTTCGACGCCCGCACCGGCCACAGCGTCCCGTGGCACTACGTCCCCGGCAACCACGAGGTCATGGGCCCCGGGTCGACGGTGAACTTCAGCGCGGAGTTCGGGGACACCACGTCGGTCTTCGACACCGGGGGGACCCGCTTCATCACCCTCGACTCCTCCGGCGGCACCCTGCGCGGCGGCGGCTTCGCCCAGCTCCAGCTGCTGCACGACCAGCTCGCGGCGGCGGCCGTCGACCCGTCCGTCAGCGGTGTCGTGGTGTTCGAGCACCACCCCACCGAGGACCCGCTGCCGGACAGAGCCGGTCAACTCGGTGACCGCAAGGAAGCCGCCCTGGTCGAGCGGTGGCTCGCCGGCTTCCGGGCCCGCAGCCACAAGTCCGCGGGGTTCGTCGGCGCCCACGCCGGTGTCTTCTCCGCGGCCTCGGTCGACGGCATCCCGTACCTGGTCAACGGCAACTCCGGCAAGAGCCCGGCCGGCACGCCCGACGGCGGTGGCTTCACCGGCTGGACGATGCTGGGCATCGACCCGGCGGAAGGCCGCGTCACCGACGCCTTCCACGTCCCGTCCGACGACTCCCAGAGGTGGCTGCGCGCGGAGGTCCACGCCCGCGTCGATTCGCTGACCCTCGACGCGCCGGACACCCTCGAGGTCGGCGAGCGGGCCGCTGCGTCGGCCACGCTCACACAGGACACCACTCGCACCGTCCCGGTCGCCTGGCCGGTCGGCGCCGACTGGACCGGGACCCGCGTAGACCTGCCGGGCGGCTACCGCGGCCACGGCACACCCGTCGTCTCCTACGACCCGGGCACCGAAACCCTCGTCGCACGGCGGGCCGGCACCGCGGTGCTGCGGGTCACCGTGAACGGCGTCAGCGCGGAGCACACGATCACCGTGCACCACCGCTGACCGTCCGCGGGCGGGCACAGCACCCACATCAAAGACTGGGCACTGTTCGGTTCCGTGAGTCTTGACGGCCCATGACTTCGGCCCAACAATCGCCTCTGCATTGGCCTTTCGCCATCGCGATTTCTCCGCCGCGCGCCCTTCCGTAAATGTTCGACATTTCGACCGCTGAAACAGGTTCGGCATTTCGATCGAACATCGTCCGACATATCGAACGTAAGGCACCCGCATCCCCCCACCGGAAAACGAAGAGGTCAACCGTGTTATCAAGACTGAGAACCGCGACCCTGGCAGCCCTGTCGGCGCTCGTCACCGTCCTCGCGCTCGCCGTCGGCCTGCCCCAGGCCCAGGCCGCGAGCTCGCTGCCCTGTGACATCTATGCCGCCGCGGGCACCCCGTGCGTCGCCGCGCACAGTCTCGTCAGGGCGCTCTACTCCTCGTACAACGGCTCGCTCTACCAGGTGCAGCGGGCCTCCGACAGCGCCACCGCCAACATCGGTCTGCTGGCCGCCGGCGGCTATGCCGACGCGGCTGCCCAGGACTCCTTCTGTTCCGGCACGACCTGCATCATCACCCAGATCTACGACCAGTCGTCGCGCCACAACGACCTCACCGTCGAGGGGGCCGGCGGGGCCGGAGCGGCCGATGTCGGCGCGCCCGCGGACGCGCTGCCGGTGACCGTCGGCGGACACCAGGTCTACGGCCTGGAGATCTCGGCCGGCATGGGCTACCGGGACAACTCCACCTCGGGCGTCGCCGTCAACGGGCAGGCCGAGGGGATGTACATGGTGACCTCCGGAACCCACGTGAACGGCAGTTGCTGCTTCGACTACGGCAACGCCGAGACGAACAACATGGACACCGGCAACGGCCACATGGACGCGATCAACTTCGGCACCGAGTGCTGGTTCTCGCCCTGCTACGGCCAGGGCCCGTGGGTGCAGGCCGACCTGGAGAACGGTCTGTTCCAGTCCGACTCCGGCTACAGCAAGAACACGTCCAATACCGGGACGGGTCCGCTGCCGTTCGTGACCGCACTACTGAAGAACAATGGACAGAACCATTTCGCGCTGAAATACGGAAATGCGCAATCCGGCGGACTGACCACGACATATTCCGGCGCGGAGCCCACCACCAGCGGATACTCGCCCATGCATCAGGAGGGCGCGATCGTCCTCGGCACCGGCGGCGACAACAGCAACGGCTCCATCGGATCCTTCTTCGAAGGGGTCATGACGTCCGGCATCCCGACGGACGCGGCGGACGACTCCGTGCAGGCCAACATCGTCTCCGTCGGCTACGGCGGCGCCACCGGCAGCGCCGGCTCGCTCACCCCGGGTTCGGAGATCTCGCTGCGCGCCACCACCTCGTGCTGCACGACCGACTACATCCGCCACCAGAACAACGCGGCGGTCGTCTCCTCGGTCACCTCCAGCAGTGCGGCGCTCGACAAGAGCGACGCGACCTGGATAGTCCGCCGGGGTCTGGCCAGCAGTTCCTGCGTCTCCTTCGAGTCACGCAACTATCCGGGAGACTTCCTGCGGCACTCCAACTTCCGGCTCTACCGCCAACCCATGGACGGCACCGCCCAGTTCAGGGCCGACGCGACCTTCTGTCCGACGACCGGCAAGAGCGGCACGGGCAGCTCCCTCGCGTCGTACAACTAC
Source organism: Streptomyces sp. NPDC104096 (assembly GCF_055584385.1). Lineage (NCBI taxonomy): Bacteria > Bacillati > Actinomycetota > Actinomycetes > Kitasatosporales > Streptomycetaceae > Streptomyces > Streptomyces sp. NPDC104096. The sequence goes on along the minus strand of NZ_JBVJMD010000043.1, from coordinate 23,703 downwards.
CCGACCCGCTTCATCCGGCACTACAACCTCAACGTCTACATAGCGAGCAACGGCGGCTCGAACGCCTGGGACAGCGCCACCTCCTGGACGGACGACGTGAGCTGGGCCGTCGGCCAGCCCTGGGCGCCGTAGTCCCGCGACCACCAGGATGAAGGACACGACAAGGCCGCTGCTTCGTGTGAAGCAGCGGTCGGTGTCGCGTGTGATGCCCTGTTGCGGGGGCGGCTGGGTGTGCCCGGTACTGGTGGGTTTAGTACCAGTGGTGGGTCTGCCAGAAGTCCCAGGCCTGGACGGGGCTGCCGTAGCGGGAGTTCATGTAGTCCAGGCCCCACTTGATCTGGGTGGCGGGGTTGGTCTTCCAGTCGGAACCGGCGGTGGCCATCTTCGAGCCGGGCAGGGCCTGGACGAGGCCGTAGGCGCCGGAGGAGGAGTTGGTGGCGGTGTGGTTCCAGCCGCTCTCGTGGGTGACGATCTGGTTGAAGGCGTTGTACTGGGCCGTGTCCGGGATCATCTGCCGGGCGATCGCCTGGGCGGAGGAGGCGGACGTGGTGGCGGCCTGCGCGGGGGCCGCGGCGAGGGCGATGCCCGCGGTGGAGGCGACGACGGCGGTCACGGCGAGGGCCTTCTTCGGGCTGGCGATGCGGCGGATGGCGGCGAAGGACACGGAGACTCGCTTTCTTCGGGGACAGGAAGGCCGCTCGCTCGCCGGGGACCGTGTGGTGCTGGTCGGTCCTGGCATGCGGAGGCACCGTGACCCGGTGGGGGCCGTGGTGCCTGGCGACGTCCTCAAGACAACCAGCCCGGACCGGTGTCCGCAATGACCCCTTTTACTAGTTGTGGCCGCATTCGAGATACCGGCGCCCTGTGTGAGCTGGCTCTCAATCCGCAGGTCAAAGCACGGATGGGTGTCCAAACATGCCCCTTTCCGTCCACTATCGCGGGTAGTGGGTGACGTGGGTCATGTGGGGTGCTTCACCGGTTCCGCAACACCGCGCGCACGGGCGTTCACGGTGCGGGTGGGGTGAACGTGACCGCGGTCTCGAAGGCGGCCCGGCGCGTGGCGCGACGCAGCGCCTTCAGCGCCGCGGGACCGACGAACAGGGTCAGCGCGACCGTCACCAGCGCACGGCCGAGGTCCCAGCCGAGCGAGGTGGCCAGACAGTAGGCGACGAAGCGGGCCAGATTCGCGGCCACCGTCCCGTGCGGGTCGAAGGCGATGTCCGAGGCGTTGCCGTCCATGAAGGTCCAGCCCGCCAGGTTCATCACCGTGCCGTAGGCGAACGCGGCCACGAAGCCGTAGGCGCAGAGCAGGGCCAGCTCGGCGCGGCCGCGCAGCCGGTCCGGGCCCGGCAGCAGACCCGCGCCCATCGTGAACCAGCCCATGGCGAGCATCTGGAACGGCATCCAGGGCCCCACCCCGCCGGTGAGCAGCGCCGACGCGAACATGGTGACCGAGCCCAGCACGAACCCGAAGCCCGGCCCGAGGACCCGGCCGCTGAGCACCATCAGGAAGAACATCGGCTCCAGACCGGCCGTACCGGCGCCGATCGGGCGCAGCGCGGCGCCGGTCGCGGCCAGCACGCCGAGCATGGCGACCGCCTTCGGACCGAGCCCCGACTCGGAGATCGTCGCCGCCAGCACCGGCACCAGCAGCACCAGCAGACCGGCGAAGAGCCACGGCGCGTCCTGGGCGTGGGCGCTGAGCTGCGAGGCGGGCGGGGCCAGGAACGGCCAGGTGAAGGCGACCACCCCGACGGCGCTGACCAGGGCGAGGGCGGCGAGGGAGCGGGGGCCGAGGCGCACGGCCCGTGCCTGGCGCGTCATCGCAGGGCCTGCCGCACCTGGGCGACGGTGAGCCAGCGCTGCGGGGCCAGGATCTTCGTGACCTGCGGCGCGTAGGAAGGGGAGGAGACGACCACCTCGGCGGTCGGGCCGTCGGCGATCACCTCGCCCTCGGCCAGCAGCACGACCCGGTGGGCGAGATCGGCGGCCAGTTCCACGTCATGGGTGGCGAGCACGATCGCGTGGCCCTCGGCGGCGAGCGCGCGCAGCACACCGACCAGGCGGCCCTTCGCCGCGTAGTCCAGCCCGCGGGTCGGCTCGTCCAGCAGCAGCAGGGGCGGACGGGCGGTCAGGACCACGGCGAGCGCGAGCGCCAGCCGTTGGCCCTCGGAGAGATCGCGGGGATGCATGTCGTCGGTCACGCCGGGCAGCAGTTCGCCGACGAGGCCGCGGCAGGTGCCGGGCGTGGCCCGGGCGTCCCCGTCGGCGGCGGCGCACTCGGCGGCGACCGTGTCGGCGTACAGCAGATCGCGCGGTTCCTGGGGGACCAGACCGACCCGGCGGACGAGGTCGCGGGGCCGGGTGCGGTGCGGTACCGCACCGCCGACCCGGACCGTGCCAGCGGTCGGCTCGACCAGCCCGACCAGCGTGCCGAGCAGGGTGGACTTGCCGGCGCCGTTGCGGCCCATGAGGGCGACGGTCTCGCCGGGCGCCACCGTGAGGTCGACGCCCCGCAGGGCCTGGACCTGGGCGCGGCGCACGGCGAGGGAACGGACCTCGGCGACGGGCGGGGCGGGCGTCGGAGCGACGGAGGCCACCGCCCCGGACGCCACCCCGGCCTCCGCGTGTCGTCCGGTCAGGCGCGGCAGGTGCGGCAGATACGGCCGGCGCGGCCGGGAGGGCGCCGGACGGGGCGCGGGTACGACGGCCGGCGCCGATACCGGTACGGGTCCCGGGGCCGGCGCGGGGGCCGGCTCGTCGCGCCCCGTCAGCTCCTCCCGGAGGGCGGTCGCCCGGCGGCGGGCGTCGCGCACCGTCAGCGGCAGCGGGGACCAGCCCGCCAGCCGGCCGAGACCGACGACCGGCGGGTACACCGGCGACACCGCCATCACCTCCGCGGGGGTGCCCAGCACCGGAGCGGCGCCCGGTTCCGGCAGCAGGACGACCCGGTCGGCGTACTGCACGACCCGTTCCAGACGGTGCTCGGCCATCAGGACCGTGGTGCCCAGGTCGTGCACCAGGCGCTGGAGGACGGCGAGGACCTCCTCGGCGGCGGCCGGGTCCAGCGCGGAGGTCGGCTCGTCCAGGACCAGCACCCGGGGGTGCGGGGTGAGGACCGAACCGATCGCCACGCGCTGCTGCTGGCCGCCGGACAGGGTGGCGATCGGACGGTCGCGCAGGGCGGCCAGGCCGAGCAGGTCGAGGGTCTCCTCGACCCGGCGGCGCATCACGTCCGGGGCGAGGCCCAGCGACTCCATGCCGTAGGCGAGTTCGTCCTCCACGGTGTCCGTCACGAAGTGGGAGAGCGGATCCTGGCCCACCGTGCCGACGACATCGGCGAGTTCGCGGGGCTTGTGGGTGCGGGTGTCGCGTCCGGCCACCGTGACCCGGCCGCGCAGGGTGCCGCCGGTGAAGTGCGGGACGAGCCCGTTGACCGCGCCGAGCACGGTGGACTTGCCGACCCCCGACGGGCCGACCAGCAGCGCGAGTTCACCCTCGGGAACCTCGAAGTCCACGCCCCGCACGCTGGGTCCGGCGGCTCCGTCGTACGTCACGGAGACGTTCTCGAAGCGGATCACGACGTCTCCTTGAAGGCAGGGGCGGGGGCGAGGAAGGCGGGGAGCAGGCCCAGGAGTACGGCCGCGGCGGGCAGCAACGGGAGGGCGGGGGCCACGAGCGGGACGACGCCGGGGTGCAGGGCCGCCTGGTCCGCGACGCCGAGCAGCGCGGCGACGGCGACCCCGGAGGCCGCCACCAGACAGGCGCGCGGGTCCCAGCGGTCCGGGCGGTAGCGGGTCCGCGGGGTACGGCGGCCGCCGAGCCACAGACCGCCCAGCGCGGCGGCGAGCCCGGCGAGCAGGACCGGGACGCCGTAACTGCCGCCGTCCGCCGTGAGCAGGCCGTACGTTCCCGCGCAGACGCCGAGCAGCCCGCCGAGGGTGAGGGCGGCGGTGGTGCGGCGGACGCGGGCGGGCACGGCGGCGGTACGGCCGTAGCCGCGGGCGTCCATCGCGGCGGCCAGCGCGACGGACCGCTCCAACGCGCCCTCCAGGACCGGCAGTCCCACCTGGAGCAGACCGCGTACGCCGCGGTCCGGGCGGCCGCGCAGCCGGCGGGCGGCGCGCAGCCGCTGGACGTCGGCGATCAGGTTCGGGGCGAAGGTGAGCGCCACGACCACGGCCACCCCGGTCTCGTAGAGGGCGCCGGGCAGGGACTTGAGGAGTCGGGTGGGACCGGCGAGCGCGTTCGCGGCGCCCACGCAGATCAGGAGCGCACCGAGCTTGAGGCCGTCGTAGAGGGCGAAGACGAGGGCCTCGGCGGTGACCCGGCCGCCGAGCCGGATGCCCTGGGCCCAGTCGGGGAGCGGGACCTCGGGAAGGGTGACGAGGACGTGCGTGCCCGGGATCGGTGAGCCGAGCGCGACGGCGAAGACCAGCCGGATGACCAGCACGGCGAGCGCGAGCCGTACGAAGGCGCCGTAGGAGCGGGCCCAGAGGGCGGCGGCCGGACGGCAGGTCGCGACGACGTAGGCGGAGACCGCGACGAGCAGGGCGAGCAGGAGCGGGTTGGTGGTGCGGGTGGCCGCCACGCCGAGGGAGATCGACCACAGCCACCAGGCGCCCGGGTGGACGGCGGGGTGGGACGGCCGCCGGGCGGCGTGCCCGGCCGGCGGTCCGTCCCCGGCCGGTCGCGCGGCCCCCCGCAGCGGGGAGCGCGTCGGACGCCGCCGGACCCGCTCAGCCACGCCCGCGCCGCCGGGCCTGCCGGAGCGCCGCCGCCGCCAGGACGGCCACGGCAGCGCAGCCCGCGATCAGGCCCACCGACGGGCCGCCGTCCGCGGTGTGCGTCGCCGTCGACGTCCTGCCCGTCACCTTCGAGGGCTCCTTCGGTGCCGACACCTGTTCCCCGCAACCCTGTCGGGGGTATCCGGCGATCGCGCACAGCAGCGCGTTGGTGTCGTACCGCAGCGGCTTGGCCACCGCGGCCAGCGCCTCCGCCGTGCTGGCGTCGGAGGGCACCTGGGCACAGGCGGTCCGCGTCGCGGGCGGCCGCTCGCCCGAGGGGGCGTCGGCCGGCGTGCCGAAGTCGATGACCAGGGCGACCCGCTTCGAGCCGTCCCGCGCGGGCGTCCTCGCGCAGATCGTCGTGAAGTCGGCCGCGCCGCGCGGACGGCTGGCGTCCTGGGAGTCCGCGCTGACCGCGAACCGGAAACCCTGCACGTCCCCGTCGGCGGGGCGGGCGGTCGCCGGGCCCTGGGTGGCGTAGGTCCAGCCGGTGCCCGTGCGGTCCCAGAAGGACCAGTAGCGGTAGCCGGTGGCCCGCGCCTGGCCGGCCGCTCCCAGCAGCGGGAGCAGCACGGCCAGGAGCAGTGCGGCGACGGCGCGGCGACGGCTCACGACTGCTTGTTCCTGCCGCGCCCGAAGAGCAGGAAGCCGACGGCGGCGACGACGACGAGCAGGATGCCGCCGGTGATCCACACGGTGCTGCCGCTGCCGCTGGGGTCTTCGGCGGCCGAGGCCGTCGCGCTCGGCGTGCCGTCCGGGGACGACGGGGCGGCGGTGGGCACGTACACGGGCCCGGGGCCGGTCGCGTTCAGGAGCGCCACCAGGTCCTGGGAACCGAAGTGGCGCGGGTCGGCGGAGACGGCGGTCGCGGCGAGGATCAGCTGCGCGTACGCGGCCGGTCCGGCCTGCTGCGCCCACTTGGCGGAGTTGGCCTGGAGCCAGTGCAGGGCGGGGGCGGCCATCTCGCTCTGGCCGGCGGTCGCGAGGGCGACGACCGCGTCGGCGGTGTTGCCGTAGTCGGGCTGGTCCTCGGCGCCGGGCAGCGACGAGGTCAGATGGCCGGTGCCGGTCAGTTCCCTGGCGAGGTACGTGGTGCCGTTGCGGGCCGCCTGTGCGGCGTCTGTGGCCGGGCCCTTGCAGGTGAGGCCCTCGGAGTCCGGGTTCGCGGCGGCGCCCCCGAGCCCCTTGCCGAGGGCGGCGACCACGGCGGCCGCGGTGGCGTCCGCGTTGGCGAGGAGGGCGCCCTTCTTGTCGGGCTGGTAGGCGAAGGCGCCCGCGCCTTCGCCGGTGCAGGGCAGGGCGAGCTTCAGCAGGGCGTCGTAGGGGGACTTGCCGCCCTTGACGACGTTCTGGGGCTGTTCGCCCGTCGCGGTCAGCGCGCCGACCACGACGGCGGTGGAGTTGGCGTCGCTGGCACCGCCCGGGGAGTAGCCCCAGCCGCCGTCGGCGTTCTGCACGGACTTCAGCCACGCGACGGACTTGGCGGTGACGGGGGTGTGGTTGCCGAGCGCGGCGAGGGCCTGGACGGCGGCGGCCGTGCTGTTGGTGTCGACCATCAGCTTGGCGTCGCAGGGCTTGGCGGTGTCGGCGCGGAAGGCGGCGAAGGCGCCGTTCGCGCACTGCTGCCCGGTCAGCCAGCCGATGGCCGAGGAGGCGGGTCGTACGCCCACGGTGTTCTGCGCGAGCAGGGCGAGGGACTGCCGCCACACACCGTCGTAGGTGGGGTCGGTACGGCCGTAGAGGCCGGAGGGTATCGCCACCGAGGGCGACGGGGACGAGTCGGCGGCGACGGCGGGCGTGGCACCGCCGATCACGGCGGCGGCGGCCAGGACCGCGGCGCTGCGGCGGACGTTCATGATCGGCGGATGCCTCTCCCTGCGGGGAGCCGGACAGCACGGGGCACCCCCGGGCGGCTCGGCTCCGTAGACCTCGACGGTGCCGTGCACCGGCGGGCCGCCGGTGCGCGTGAGCCGGTCACGTACCGTGCGGGGCGATCCGGCTCGCCACCTGGCGGTGGCTCACGGCTGCGGGTCAGCGCCGGAATTGCACCGGCTTTCCCCCGTACGGGTGTGATGACGACGGCGCCACTCTACCGGCCCGTGGAAACGCGCCGAGGGGCGGCTGTGCGGCGGCCCGGTGCGCGGGTGCCGTCCGCCGACGGGACACACCGTTCACGCCGCTCACACCGCCACGTACGTCACCGGCTCGCTCCCCGTCACCGCCTCCGCCCGGCCCAGCTTCACCAGGCGCCGCAGATGGGCCTCGGCCTCCGAGACCGCGATGTTCCGGGAGCCGTAGGGGATCTGGTCCCAGGGGCGGTTCCACTCCATGCGTTCGGCGAGCTGCCAGGGGGTGAGCGGGTCGGCCAGCAGGGTCAGCAGGCCGTCCAGGCGCTCCTCGTGGTGGGCCAGCAACTCCCGTACGCGCGAGGGCGCGTCGGTGAAGGCGTGCTGGTGGGCCGGGAGCACCTCGGCGGGGTCGAGCCGGCCGACGCGTTCGAGGGAGTCGAGGTAGTCGCCGAGCGGGTCGGTGACCGTGGCGTCGTCCGGATCCTCGTACAGGCCGATGTGCGGGGTGATCTCGGGCAGCAGATGGTCGCCGGAGAACAGCCGTCCGCCGCCCGTGAGCCCGGCGGGGTGCCGCTCCTCCAGGTGCAGGCAGACGTGCCCCGGGGTGTGGCCGGGGGTCCAGACGGCGCGCAGCCGGCGGCCCGGGAGGTCGAGGAGCTCGCCGGGGACGATCTCCCGGTTGGGCAGGGCGGGGGCGAGGCCGGGCAGGGCGCGCCGGGGCCGGTCGGCGCGCAGCGGGGCGACGTGCGCCTCGGGGGCGCCCGCGGCGGTGAGCTTGTCCGCCATGTACGCGTACCAGCGGCCGGGCCGGGTCTCCCGGGTGCGGCGGACGATGGCGATGTCCGCCGCGTGCATCGCGACCCAGGCGCCGGAGGCCTCGCGGACCCGGCCGGACAGTCCGTGGTGGTCGGGATGGTGATGGGTGATCACCACACCGTGGACGTCGGCGACCGAGGCGCCGCACGCCGCGAGCCCCTCGGCGAGCGTGTCCCAGGACGCGGGGTCGTCCCAGCCGGTGTCGACCAGGACCGGGCCGCGGTCGGTGTCGACGACGTACACGAGGGTGTGGCCGAGGGGGTTGTCCGGGATGGGGACCTCGATGGACCGTACGCCGCCGCCGTGGTCGTGCACCTGCGTCATGGGCTCCCCAATCGCCGCGTCCCGGTCACTATAACTAGAACAGGTTTCGATGGGAGCCCGAGTCGACCGTCCCGGTGGGCGTCCGGGCCGTGGACTCCTCGGCACGGAGCTGCTATCAGTTCCGTATCTGATGAGTCGTCAGAACAGGGCCGGGGAGGCAGTCGCCATGACCGAACTCGTGGAACACGGACAGCTGTTCATCGGCGGGGAGTTGACCGACCCGCTGGGCGAGGAGGTCATCGAGGTGATCTCCCCGCACACCGAGGAGGTCATCGGACGGGTGCCGCACGCCTCGAGGGCCGACGTGGACCGGGCCGTCGCCGCCGCCCGCACGGCGTTCGACCAGGGGCCCTGGCCACGGATGACGACCGACGAGCGGATCGAGGTGGTCACCAGGATCAAGGACGCGATCGCCGTGCGGCACGAGGAGATCGCCCGCGTCATCTCGTCCGAGAACGGGTCGCCGTACTCCTGGAGCGTCCTCGCGCAGGCGCTCGGCGCGATGATGGTCTGGGACGCGGCGATCACCGTCGCCCGGGACTTCGCGTACGAGGAGCGGCGGGCCGGCGTGCTCGGGCCGATCCTGGTGCGCCGCGAGCCCGTCGGCGTCGTCGCGGCCGTCGTCCCCTGGAACGTCCCGCAGTTCGTGGCCGCCGCCAAGCTCGCGCCCGCGCTGCTCACCGGCTGCACCGTGGTGCTCAAGCCGTCGCCGGAGTCGCCGCTGGACGCCTACATCCTCGGCGAGATCGCGCGGGAGGCCGGGCTGCCCGAGGGCGTCCTGTCGATCCTGCCCGCGGACCGCGAGGCCAGCGAGTACCTGGTCGGGCACCCCGGCGTGGACAAGGTCTCCTTCACCGGGTCGGTCGCGGCCGGCCGGCGGGTGATGGAGGTGGCCGCGCGCAACCTCAGCCGGGTGACGCTGGAACTGGGCGGCAAGTCGGCGGCGGTGGTCCTGCCCGACGCGGACCTCGCGACGGCCGTCCCCGGCATCGTCTCGGCGGCCTGGATGAACAACGGGCAGGCCTGCGTGGCCCAGACCCGCATCCTGGTGCCGCGCTCGCGCTACGACGAGTTCGCGGACGCCTTCGCGGCGGCGGCGGGCGCGCTGGTGGTCGGCGACCCGCTGGACCCGGCGACCCAGGTCGGCCCGCTGGTGGCGCGCCGTCAGCAGCAGCGCAACCTCGACTACATCCGCATCGGCCAGGAGGAGGGCGCGAAGATCCTCACCGGCGGCGGCCGCCCGCCGGGCCTGGACCGCGGCTGGTACGTCGAGCCGACCCTCTTCGGCGACGTGGACAACACCATGCGCATCGCCCGCGAGGAGATCTTCGGCCCGGTGGTCTGTCTGCTGCCCTACGGCGACGAGTCCGAGGCCGTGAAGATCGCGAACGACTCCGAGTACGGGCTGAGCGGCAGCGTGTGGACGGCCGACGTCGAGCACGGCATCGAGGTCGCGCGCCGGGTCCGTACGGGCACGTACTCCGTCAACACCTTCAGCCTCGACATGCTCGGCCCGTTCGGCGGCTACAAGAACTCCGGTCTGGGGCGGGAGTTCGGCCCGGAGGGGTACGGCGAGTTCCTCGAGCACAAGATGATCCACCTGCCGGCCGGCTGGGAGGGGTGAGCGATGGGGGTGCCTTCCGCGCGAGCGGAGTCGGGTGCGGGGACGGGAGACCGCTGGCACGTCGAGGTCGACCGCGCCCTGTGCATCGGCTCGGCCCAGTGCCTCCACCACGCCCCGGCCGGCTTCCGGCTCGACGCCGGACGCCAGTCCTGTCCGGTCGACCCGGACACGGCCGCCAACGAGCGGGTGCTGGCGGCGGCCGAGGGCTGCCCGGTGGAGGCCATCACGATCACCCTGCTCGGGAGCGGGGAGCCCGTGTTCCCGCCGGAGGACTGAGCTCCGCCCGGGGGTTCTGCGAGTGAGGCAAAAAAAGTCCCTTTTGGGCTATTGCATCCCGCTCTGGGGGGCTACTCTGGTAAGTGGCCTACGAGGCGAGTGAGGGAGTTCCACCGGAGTAGCCGACTTCCGCGAGACGCCCAGGCAGTACGCAGAGGCATCCGCCGGGGCCGACGTCGACGGTGTAGCTGAGAGGCCCGAAGGTGGCGGTTTCACCGGAAGGCGACCTCCAGTACCTGATCCGGACCATGCCGGCGAAGGGAACCCGTCTCGTAGGTTTTTTCATGCGCGGATGTCCGCATGCGCCTGTTCCGCCGCGCGCGGGTTCCCTCATGCGCGCGGCTCGCGCGGCTCCTCCTGCGACGTGAGGTCGATCAGCCGGCACACCGTCTCGATGTCTATCTTCACCTGCGCGATGGAGGCGCGGCCCGAGAGCCAGGTGATGAGGGCCGAGTGCCAGGTGTGCTCGATGACGCGGACCGCGGACAGCTGTGCGGGGCCGGGGTCCGCCAGGCCCATCGCGTCCAGGATGATCAGCGTGGTCTGGCGGGAGACCTGGTCGACCTCGGGGGAGACGCTGCGGTCCGCGAAGGTCAGGGCGCGCACCATCGCGTCGGCCAGGTGCGGCTCGCGCTGCAGGGCGCGGAAGGCGCGCATCAGCGTCTCCGCGACCCGCTCGGCCGGGGTGTCACCGGTCGGCGGTTTCTTGCGCAGCGTGCCGTGCATGTGCTCCAGCTGGTCCTGCATGGTGGCGACCAGCAGATGCACCTTGGACGGGAAATACCGGTACAGGGTGCCGAGCGCGACCTGCGAGGACTCCGCGACCTCGCGCATCTGCACCGCGTCGAAACCGCCCCGGCTGGCGAGCTGCGCGCTCGCGTGCAGAATGCGGCGCCGGCGCGCCGCCTGCCGTTCGGTGAGGGGCGGGAGGGCCGGTCTGTCGGTGCTGGCTTCCACCTTGACCACCTTGGCTTCCGCAGGCATGGATCCCGTTCCGTGACAGTCGGTGAGGGCTGGTGATCGGACAGCATGGCAGAGGCGGTCCGCCGTGGCGTGAATCACCTGATCCACTGCTCACAGCCCCCCTACCTGCCGGTAGATTCAGAGCCTCCCGAACGATCAAGTCTGAAACTTGTTCTAGATTAGCGTCCCGGCGTAACCTCGCGGGACAGTGCAGGCAGAAGGGGGCCCGGAGTGACCGCTGAGGCCAGTCAGGCGGGCCCTGGGCAGGGCGTTGCCGCGGACGGCGGGCGACCGCTCGACATCGCGCTCCTGACGTACAAGGGAAACCCGTTCTGCGGCGGTCAGGGCGTCTACGTCCGCCACCTCTCCCGTGAGCTGGCCCGCCTCGGCCACCGCGTCGAGGTCATCGGCGCGCAGCCGTACCCCGTCCTCGACGCGGTCGAGGGCGAGACGCACGGCCGGCTGAGCCTGACCGAGCTGCCCAGCCTCGACCTCTACCGCCAGCCCGACCCCTTCCGCACCCCCGGCCGCGGGGAGTACCGCGACTGGGTCGACGCGCTGGAGGTCGCCACCATGTGGACCGGCGGCTTCCCGGAGCCGCTGACGTTCTCGCTGCGCGCCCGCCGCCTGCTGCGGGCCCGGCGCGGCGACTTCGACGTCGTCCACGACAACCAGACCCTCGGCTACGGGCTGCTGGGCGACATCGGCGCGCCCCTGGTCACCACCATCCACCACCCGATCACCGTGGACCGGCAGCTGGAGCTGGACGCGGCGGACAGCCGTCAGCGCCGCTTCTCGGTGCGCCGCTGGTACGGCTTCACCCGGATGCAGAAGCGCGTGGCGCGCCGCCTGCCGTCCGTGCTCACCGTCTCCGGCTCCTCCCAGCAGGAGATCGTCGACCACCTCGGGGTGCGCCGGGACCGCGTCCACGTCGTCCACATCGGCGCCGACACCGACCTGTTCCGCCCCGACCCGTCGGTGGCGCAGGTGCCGGGCCGCATCGTGACCACCTCCAGCGCGGACGTGCCGCTGAAGGGGCTGGTGTTCCTCGTCGAGGCGCTGGCGAAGGTGCGCACCGAGCACCCGGACGCCCATCTGGTCGTCGTCGGCAAGCGCGCCGAGGACGGGCCCGTCGCCCAGGCCATCGAGCGGTACGGCCTCGAGGGCTGCGTCGAGTTCGTCAAGGGCATCTCCGACGCGGAACTCGTCGACCTGGTCCGCTCGGCCCAGGTCGCCTGTGTGCCCTCCCTCTACGAAGGCTTCTCCCTCCCGGCCGCCGAGGCCATGGCCACGGGCACCCCGCTGGTCGCCACGACCGGCGGGGCCATCCCCGAGGTCGCCGGCCCCGACGGCGAGACCTGTCTGGCGGTGCCGCCCGGCGACGCGGGCGCGCTGGCCGCCGCGCTGAGCAGACTGTTCGGCGACCCGGGGCTGCGGGCCCGGCTCGGCCGCGCGGGCCGCGAGCGGGTCCTGGCCCGCTTCACCTGGGCCCGGGCCGCCGAGGGCACGGTGGCCCACTACCGCGAGGCCATCGCCCGCACCCGGTCGCACCCGCGCGGCGGGGCCCCCGCCGGGGCCGCCCCCGCCCCCGGAACCACGACCACGACCTCGACCTCGACCAGCGTTACCGGCGTCTATCCCGAAAGCAGGGCCACGTGCTGACCGTCGACTTCTCCCGGTTCCCGCTCGCGCCGGGCGACCGAGTCCTGGACCTCGGCTGCGGGGCGGGCCGGCACGCGTTCGAGTGCTACCGGCGCGGCGCGCAGGTCGTGGCACTGGACCAGAACGGCGACGAGATCCGCGAGGTCGCGAAGTGGTTCGCGGCGATGAAGGAGGCCGGCGAGGCCCCGGCCGGCGCCACCGCCACCGCCATGGAGGGCGACGCGCTCGCGCTGCCGTTCCCCGACGAGTCCTTCGACGTCGTGATCATCTCCGAGGTCATGGAGCACATCCCGGACGACAAGGGCGTCCTCGCTGAGATGGTCCGGGTGCTCAAGCCCGGCGGCCGCATCGCGATCACCGTCCCGCGCTACGGCCCGGAGAAGGTCTGCTGGGCCCTGTCCGACGCCTACCACGAGGTCGAGGGCGGCCACATCCGCATCTACAAGGCGGACGAACTCCTCGCGAAGATCCGGCAGGCCGGACTGCGTCCGTACGGCACCCACCACGCGCACGCCCTGCACTCGCCGTACTGGTGGCTGAAGTGCGCGTTCGGCGTCGACAACGACAAGGCGCTGCCGGTGCGGGCGTACCACAAGCTCCTGGTCTGGGACATCATGAAGAAGCCGCTGGCCACCCGGGTCGCCGAGCAGGCGCTGAACCCGCTCATCGGCAAGAGCTTCGTGGCGTACGCGACCAAGCCGCACCTGCCCCGGCTGTCCGCCGAGCCCGCCACGTCCGGTACGTCCGAGGCGGACGCCACGTGACCACCCCCCGGACAGAACACCTCGTCCTGCCCGGGGTCCTCACCGCCGAGCAGGCCGCCGCGACCGTACGCGGCATCCTCGACGTGCAGCGGGAGGACGGTGCGATCCCGTGGTTCCGGGGCCACCACCTCGACCCGTGGGACCACACCGAGGCCGCGATGGCGCTGGACGCGGCCGGCGAGCACGCGGCCGCCGAGCGGGCGTACGCCTGGCTGGCCCGGCACCAGAACCCGGACGGCTCCTGGTACGCGGCGTACGCGGACGGGGAGTTCGACGACGTCACCGACCGCTCCCGCGAGACGAACTTCGTCGCCTACGTGGCCGTCGGCGTCTGGCACCACTATCTCGCCACCGGCGACGACACGTTCCTGGACCGCATGTGGCCGACGGTCGTCGCAGCGGTCGAGTTCGTCCTCGCCCTCCAGCAGTCCGGCGGGCAGATCGGCTGGCGGCGCGACGACGACGGCACGGACACCACGGACGCGCTGCTGACCGGCAGTTCGTCGATCCACCACGCCCTGCGCTGCGCGCTCGCCATCGCCGAGCAGCGCGAAGAGCCGCAGCCGGACTGGGAGTTGGCGGCGGGCGCGCTGCGGCACGCCATCCGGTGCCACCCGGAGCGGTTCCTCGACAAGAACCGCTACTCGATGGACTGGTACTACCCGGTCCTCGGCGGCGCGCTGACCGGAGTCGAGGCCAAGTCCCGTATCGAGGAGTCCTGGGACCGCTTCGTCGTGCCCGGCCTCGGGGTGCGCTGTGTGGTCCCCAACCCGTGGGTGACCGGCGGTGAGTCGGCCGAACTCGCCCTCGCGCTCTGGGCGATGGGCGAGTCCGACCGGGCGCTGGAGATACTCCAGTCCATCCAGCACCTGCGGGACGCGGACAGCGGCCTGTACTGGACGGGCTACGTCTTCGACGACGAGGCCGTCTGGCCGCGGGAACTGACCACCTGGACGGCCGGCTCGCTGCTGCTGGCCGTGGCGGCCCTGGGCGGCGACGAGGCCACCTGTGCCGTCTTCGGCGGCGAGTTCCTGCCGAAGGGGCTGGATCCGGACTGCTGCGGGTAGGGCCTGCCGCACGGGCCCCGGCGGACCGGCGCCCGCCGGGTCAGTGACGGTGGGCGCGGTTGGCGATGGCGTGGCCGATGAACAGGTACACCACGGCGGCCAGGCCGTAGCCGGCGACGACCCGCGCCCAGGCCTCGTCGAACGTGAACAGGTCACGGGACCAGCCGGCCAGCCAGTTGGCGACGTGGTGGACGAACTGCACCAGGTCGTTGCCCCGGTTGGCGTCCAACAGATACATGAGGATCCACAGTCCGAGAATGACGGCCATGATGTCGGCGACCACCGCTATGACCGTCCCGGCGGAGTTGGAACCAGTGCGATATCGAGACATGACTACCGTCTGGCCCCGGATTCCCGGCTGAAACCCGGAGAAACAGCGGGCCCCGGACGTGCCCGGGGGAGTATGCGGCCGTGTCCCCCGAGTGGCGTAGCCGACGGCGCGGGGTGAACCTGCTGGGAGACCCCCTCACGTCGGGAGGACTTCGTGCGTGTGCCGATACGCCACCTCGCCGTGGCGCTCACCCTCTGCTGTGCACTGCTCGTCGGCGGCACCGCCTGCGGCGGCGCCGGGGACTCCGCACAGAACACGAACACCGCAACCGTCCCCACGGCCAGTCCCAGCACCTCCGCCGAACAGCAGAAGTTCGCCAAGACCCGGTTCGTGGCCAACGCGGGCCTCGCGGCCGGTGCGACCTACCAGTGGATCGTCGGCCCCTGGAGGGCGGGCAAGTTCGAGAAGGGCGCCTCGGGCCGCAAGCTGGCCCTGGTGAAGGCGGGTGTCGCGGGCGTGTTCGCGTACAACCGGCTCAGGGCCGCGCTGCGCAACGCCCAGGGCGACCCGCTGCTGGCGAAGGCCGTCGCCCCGCTCGCCGCGGGTGTCGGCGCCCTGAAGGACCTGCCGGCCAAGCTGCGCAGCGGCGACTCGACCGACGCGGTCGCGGGCACCTTCGAAAGCCTGGTCGGCCAGGTCAAGGACGCCGGCCGGAGCGCGGGCGCCGAGGTGCAGGACCAGATGCCGACGGCCGCCCAGCTGTCCGGCGGCTGAAGCTTCGCCGTTCAGCCGCTCGGAACACCGCGCCATCACGCCATCGCGTGATTCCGCCCGACTCGTCGGCGGACGGTCGGCCGGAAGCGGCCCCGGGAATTCCCGGGGCCGCCGCTTCGCGTCCTCCCCGGCGGACGAACGACCGGAAAAGCCGAAGCCGACACGCCCTAGGCGTTGAGTTCGGCGAGGACGCGCAGGGTGTGCGGGTCGCGTACCAGGGCCAGCAGGTCGGTGACCGGGCCCGCGCGCCAGGCCTGAAGCCGCTCGGCGACCCGTTCGCGCGGCCCGACCAGCGAGATCTCGTCGGCGAAGGCGTCCGGCACGGCGAGCACGGCCTCCTGCCGCCGCCCGGCCAGGAACAGCTCCTGGATCCGCCGCGCCTCCTTCTCGTACCCCATGCGTGCCATGAGGTCGGCGTGGAAGTTGCGGGCCGCGTGGCCCATCCCGCCGATGTAGAAGCCGAGCATGGCCTTGACGGGCAGCAGCCCCTCGGCGACGTCGTCGCAGATCCGCACCTGCGCCATCGGCGCGACCAGGAACTCGCCCCGTCCCGGGGCCCCTTGGGCGGCGGACAGGCCGACGACCCCGGACCCGTACACCTCGGGCCGGTTCGGCGCCCAGTACAGCGGCAGCCAGCCGTCCGCGATCCGGAGCGTCTGCGCCACGTTCTTCGGCCCCTCGGCGCCGAGCAGGACGGGCAGATCGGGGCGCAGGGGATGGGTGATCGGCTTCAGGGCCCGGCCCAGGCCCGTACCGTCCGGGCCGCGGTAGGGATGGGAGTGGAAGCGGCCGGCCAGCTCCACCGGCCCCGCGCGCCGCAGCACCTGCCGTACGACGTCGACGTACTCCCGGGTCGCGGTCAGCGGCGACTTCGGGAACGGGCGCCCGTACCAGCCCTCGACGACCTGCGGACCGGACAGGCCCAGGCCCAGCAGCAGCCGCCCGCCGCTGAGATGATCCAGCGTCAGCGCGTGCATCGCGGTCGTCGTCGGCGGCCGGGCCGCCATCTGCGCAACCGCCGTACCCAGTCTGATCCTCGAGGTCTGCGCGGCGATCCAGGCCAGCGGGGTGAAGGCGTCCGAGCCCCAGGACTCCGCCGTCCACACGGAGTCGTAGCCGAGCCGCTCCGCCTCCCGGGCCAGCGCGACGTGGTCCGGGTCGGGGCCGCGCCCCCAGTAGCCGAGTGCGAGACCGAGTCGCATGGCGCCTCCCGCTTTCTGACGGTGTGTCAGCCAGGGGTTGCGACTGTACGACAACGGCCCCCCGCCCGGAAGGGCGAGGGGCCGGCCGGACGGCTGACGTCAGCCGCGCTGGATCCCGGAGGTGTCCCGCAGCACGCCACGGCGGCCGTCCTGGGTCTGCGCGACCAGGGCCGGACCGTTCTGCTCGACCGCCAGGTACCAGGTGCCCGGGGCGAGTTCGGCGATCGGCGCCGGGGAGCCGTCCTCGGCGAACAGCGGACGCGGCACCGGCACGGCGAACCAGAACGGGGAGAAGTCCCCGGCGGGCTGCGCCGGCTGCGGCGCCGGGGCCTGGGCCTGCGGCTGCTGCGGCTGGCCGGCGTACGGGGGCTGGCCGCCGTACTGCGGCTGCTGCGCGCCCGGGTAGCCGTAACCACCGGACGGCTGGGCGCCGTAGGGCTGCGGGGCCGGCGGCCGGGCGGCCGGGATCAGCGGAGCCTGGAGCGCGGCGACCAGCGGGGTGGCCACGGCCGCCCCGGCCATGACCAGCGTGGCCAGCAGGGCCAGGATCAGGCCCGCGCCGGCGCCGACGGAACCGGCGCCGGAGACGTTGTCGCTGCCGCTGACCGGGTCGAAGACGTTGCCGAGCGCGCTCCACGCGGCGAACACCGTGAAGGCGACACCGAACGGGGCGAGGTCGAGGCCGACGACCTTGGGCGGCTGCGGAAGCGCGCGCGAGACGACGACGAGCGCGGCGCCGATGATGCCCGCCAGCACGACCCCCAGCACGACCCCGCCGCTGCTCCACAGGCTCGGCAGGTCGTAGCTGTCGGGGATCCCGTCGATCGAGTACAGATCGAAGAACGACGCGATGAACAGCAGTACCGCTGCTCCGATCACCACGCCGTCGCCTCGAGTGAGGGAGCGGATATTCACTTCAGGTCCTTCGTCAGTCGTCACGTCGTCGGTAGAGGTGTCGCTGTCACCATGCCGTCGTCGGGCCCTGGTGTGAAGCGCGGGGGTGACCCCTCATCGTAAGAACGACATTATCGTCCATACGATCGGGCTGTCCGCAGGGACCGGCGCACTGATCGTCACCCGCGCAGGAAACTCACGATTCCCTCAGAGATCCCCAGCGCCGCCTTCTGCCGCCACGCGCCGCTGGTCAGCAGCGCCGCGTCCTTGCCGTCGCGCATGTTGCCGCACTCGATGAACACCTTGGGAACCGTTGACAGATTGAGACCGCCGAGGTCCTCACGCGTGACGAGACCGGTGCCCTCGCCCAGGTAGTTGGAGGGCGAGCTGCCCGTGACCCGGCGGAAGCCGTCCGCCACGCGCACCCCCAGATCGTGCGAACGGGCGGCGATGGGGCGGGTGTCGGCGGCCCCCGCGTGCACGGCCGCCGGAAGGATCACGTGGAAGCCGCGGTCGCCGGCCGCCGAGCCGTCCGCGTGGATCGAGATCACCGCGTCCGCGTGCGCGGCGTTCCCGATCCGGGCCCGCTCGTCCACGCACGGCCCGAACGCGCGCTCGCCGTCCTGGGTCAGCTTCACC
The DNA here is from genome assembly GCF_055584385.1 of Streptomyces sp. NPDC104096. Taxonomy (NCBI): domain Bacteria; kingdom Bacillati; phylum Actinomycetota; class Actinomycetes; order Kitasatosporales; family Streptomycetaceae; genus Streptomyces; species Streptomyces sp. NPDC104096. The sequence continues at coordinate 5,571 of NZ_JBVJMD010000043.1, read as the reverse complement.
GTGGCGCCCTGCGCCTGGAGGAGCGCGCGCAGCCGATGGGCGACGTCCAGCGTGAACCGGGCCTCCGGGTAACCGGAGTTGGTGGACGTCCCCGTCGTGTCGCACTCCTTCCGGTTCGTGCCGATGTCCACCTTGTGGGCGATCTCGGCGGTGTGCCGGAAGTTGTTCGGATTGTGGCCCGGGTCGATGACGACGACCTTGCCCTTCAGGCTGCCCGGTACGACGGAGCCCGACGAGGCGGCCGGCTTCCCGTCACCGCCCGCGGTGGGGTCGGCGGAGCCGGATCCGGCCGTCGGGGTCCCTGCCGCCGCGCTCGCCGGACCACCCGGATCGGCGGGGCCGCCGACCGCCGCGTACACCCCCCAGCCGAGCAGCGCTCCCGGCGCCAGCGCGGCGAGCGCCACGACCAGCGGACGGCGCAGCGGGGAGCGGCGGGGCGGGACGGGTTCGAACTCCGGGCCTGAATACGACACGACGCCCACCCTAACCGCCGGGTCCGGCGGCCTCAGCTCCCCGCGCCCGTGCGCCGCAGCACACGCAGCGAGTCCGTCGCCGACACCTCGGTGAACGCGCCGGACTCCAGCGCCCGCAGGTAGACGCGGTACGGCGCCTGGCCGGTGAACTCGTCGGCCGGCTCGGGGAAGACGTCGTGGATGAGCAGCAGGCCGCCCTCGGCGACGTGCGGCGCCCAGCCCTCGTAGTCGGCGGTCGCGTGCTCGTCGGTGTGGCCGCCGTCGATGAAGACAAGACCGAGGGGCGTGTTCCAGAAGGCCGCGACCTGCGGGGAACGCCCGACCACCGCCACCACGTGGTCCTCGAGACCGGCCCGGTGCAGGGTGCGCCGGAAGGTGGGCAGGGTGTCCATCAGGCCGATCTCCGGGTCGACCGTCTGCGGGTCGTGGTAGTCCCAGCCCGGCTGCTGCTCCTCGCTGCCCCGGTGGTGGTCGACCGTGATCGCGGTGACCCCGGACGCGCGGGCCGCGTCGGCGAGCAGGACGGTGGAGCGGCCGCAGTAGGTGCCGACCTCCAGCAGGGGCAGCCCCAGCGCGCCCGCCTCGACGGCCGCCGCGTACAGCGCCAGCCCCTCGTGCACGGGCATGAACCCCTTCGCGGCCTCGAACGCGGCCAGGATCTCGGGCTTGGGTGCTGCGGGCATGGCGGTCCTTTTCGGTCGTACGGGTGCGCGGGGCCCGGGGCTCGACGTCTCGGGGCACCGGGCGGCCCCGAGGTCTGCGCGGCTCGGGTCGCCGGCCGCTCATGCTGCCACCGCCCCCCGACGCGGTGGCGACGGGGGGCGGTGGGAGCGGGAGCGGACCCCGGTGGTCAGGCCGGGACGGACTCGCCCGGCAGGGACAGGTCCAGGTCCACCGGGCGGTCGGCACCCGGATGCGTCGCCGACGAGGCGAGCGGGGCGTGGCCCGTGGCCTTGGCGGCCAGCACGTAGGCGCCCTCGGCGGGGACCGCGAGCGCGTAGCTGCCGTCCTCCGCGGAGACGGTGGCGCCCGCCTGACGGCCCCTGCGGTCGATCAGCGTGACCTTCGCACGGGCGACCGGGGAGCCGCCGGCGTCCAGGACCCGGCCGCGGAAGCCGCGCAGCACCTCCTCGGCGCGCTCCAGGTTGGCGTCCTCCTCGCTGCTCGCGCGCAGCTGAGGGGTGCCCGACGGGCGCTGACCCGGCAGGAACAGGGCCAGCAGCAGACCGACGGCGACGGCGCCGGTCGCGATCAGGAAGGAGACGTGGAAGCCGTGCAGGCTCGGGAACGCCGTGCCCCCGACGTGGTTCGCCGTGTTCGCCAGCACCATGCCGATGACGGCGCTGGACACGGACGTGCCGATGGAGCGCATCAGCGTGTTGAGGCCGTTGGCCGCGCCCGTCTCCGAGGCCGGCACCGCGCCGACGATCAGCGCGGGCAGCGAGGAGTAGGCGAGGCCGATTCCGGCGCCGAGGACCACGGAGGTGACGACGGTCTGCCAGGCCGCGTCCATCAGGCCGAGGCCGCCGCCGTAGCCGGCCGCGATGATCAGCAGACCGAGGATCAGGGTGGTCTTCGGGCCGTAGCGGGCGGAGAGCCGGGCGTAGACCGGTGCGGTGAACATCATCGTCAGACCCAGCGGGGCCACGCACAGTCCGGCCTCGACCATCGACCGGCCGAGGCCGTAACCGGTGGCGGTGGGCAGCTGGAGCAGCTGGGGCAGGACGAGCGAGACGACGTAGAAGCTGACGCCGACCATGATCGAGGCGAGGTTGGTGAGGAGCACCTCGCGGCGGGCGGTGGTGCGCAGGTCCACCAGGGGCGCCTCGACGCGCAGCTCCATCAGGCCCCACAGGAGCAGGACCACGACCGCCGCGGCGAACAGGCCGAGCGTGAGACCGGAGGACCAGCCCCAGTCGCTGCCCTTGGTGATCGGCAGCAGGAGCAGGACGAGACCGGTGGACAGGCCGAGCGCGCCCGGCAGGTCGAAGGAGCCCTCGGCGCGGGCCGGGGACTCGGGCACGACGAGAAGGGCGAGCGCGATGGCGACGACACCGAGACCGGCGGCGCCGTAGAAGAGGACGTGCCAGTCCGCGTGCTGGGCGACGAGGGCCGCGGCGGGCAGCGCGAGGCCGCCGCCGACGCCGATCGAGGAGCTCATCAGGGCCATCGCCGAGCCGAGCTTCTCGCGGGGCAGCATGTCGCGCATGAGGCCGATGCCGAGCGGGATCGCGCCCATCGCGAAGCCCTGGAGCGTACGGCCGACGATCATGACGATCAGGTCGCTGGTGAGCGCGCTGACGAGGGCGCCCGCCACCATCACGGCGAGGCTGAGGATGAGCATCCGCCGCTTGCCGTAGAGGTCGCCCAGGCGTCCCATGATCGGTGTGGCCACGGCTCCCGAGAGCAGCGTCGAGGTCAGGACCCAGGTGGCGTTGCTCGGCTCGGTGGCCAGCAGTTGGGGCAGGTCCTTGATGACCGGGACGAGCAGGGTCTGCATCACCGCGACAACGATGCCCGCGAAGGCGAGGACCGGGACGACGGCCCCGCTCGCTCGCCGGTCGGGCCGGTCGGTCGGCGTGTGCGTCATTGAGTAAGGCCTCCAGGCCGGAAGAACGTAGAGAGTGGGATCCGTACGGGGATCGGCGGGTGTTGATCCATTCGGATACGTGCAGCTTGAACCCGTGCGCCTGGGCAACTATTCCGATGCTTCGGGACGCTAACGAATCCTTGACCTTCTCTTGGGCAAGTGGCGGGTTTCGTGGGGCGGGACTTGCCGGGGGTGTGTTTTTTGCGGGCGAGGCAACGCTTCGGGCGGCCCGTGGACTCCTTTTGACATCTAGGAGGTGCCCATGGGGGATCGCAAGTCAGTTCGAGACGAGGAGTTCCAGGCCTTCGTCACCGGTCGCTGGCCACGGCTGATGCGTACGGCATTCCTGCTCACGGGGGAGCAGCACGCGGCGGAGGATCTGGTCCAGTCGACGCTGGAGAAGACCTTCGTGGCCTGGCGCAGGGTCGGCTCGGCCGACGACCCCGAGGCCTATGTGCGACGCGTGATGATCAACGCACACGCGCGCAGGCACCGCAGGAAGCTGCGGGAGTTCCTGGCGCCGAGGGACGACTCGGGCCTCGCGCACGAGATCGCGGACACCGGTGACCGCATCTCCCAGGCCGACGACCGCAACGCCCTGCTGAAGGCGCTCGTCCAGTTGCCCCCGCGGCAGCGGCAGGCGGTGGTCCTGCGGTACTGGGAGGACCTGACCGAGAGCCAGACGGCCGAGGCGATGGGCTGTTCGGTCGGCGCGGTGAAGAGCAACGCGGCCAAGGGGATCGCGAAACTCCGCGCCATACCGGACCTGGCCGAGACGCCGACCTACGAAGGGCGGATGTGATGAGCGCGGACCGGGAGACGAACCACGACATGACGAACCACGACATCGCCCTCCTGCTGGCCGAGGCGGCCGACGAGGTCGAGATCGGTATAGCCCCCACCGAGGCGGTCGTCCGGGGCGGCCGGCGCCGCCGGGCCCGCCGCTGGGCGCTCGCGACGGCCACCGCCCTGGTCGTCGCCGGTACGGCCGGGACGCTGGCGCTGGCCGGGACGCCGGGTGGCGGCGACCGGGTGGCGCCCGCCGTGACGGTGTCGCCGCCGACGCCGCCCGACCTCTTCGGACACCGGACCGTGCTGGCGCACGGCACCGACCGGGGCAAGCCGTGGAAGGTCTACGTCGACATCTGGGCGGCACCGCGCGACGCGACACAGGCGCAGGCCCAACTGTCGACGATGATCCAACACCGGGAGATGCCGGTGGACGCGCGTACGGCGTCCGACCTCGTCGGCAAGACCTCCTTCTTCGTGTACCGGAACTCCCGGGAGGGGACCTCCTGGAGCATGCACAAGACGGTCGACGCGAAGGACGTCCAGGCGGGCGACGACCTGGAGAGCGCCGCGATGCCGCTGGAGCCCGGTTCCGAGGGACCGCAGCGGCTGGTCGTGGGCCGGGTCGCCAGGACCGCCCGGCAGGTGACCTGCACCTGGAAGGACGGGACGTCGACGGTGGTCGACAGGGCGGCCGTCGGCTCCGCCTCCGGCGAAGGGATCGCGGCCGACGAAGGCGTGATCCGGTCGGCGGAGGGCTCCCCGGACGACTGGTTCGTGTGCCTGGCGCCCCAGGGCACGTCGTTCGATTCGGTGAAGGTGACCGGGTAGCCGAAGGCCGACTCGGGCCAGGGCGACACGGAGGAGCGGAGGGAGGGGGAGGGGGAGAAGGAGAGCCGGTGCCGGTCGGCGGTCAGAGCCAGCCCTGGCGGCGGGCCTCCCGCATCGCCTCCATGCGGTTGCGGGTGCCGGTCTTGCCGATGGCGGAGGAGAGGTAGTTGCGGACGGTGGACTCGGACAGGTGCAGCCGGGCGGCGATGTCGGCGACGGTCGCGCCGTCCGCGGACGCCTTGAGCGCGTCGCACTCGCGGGCGGTCAGCGGGCTGGGCCCCGCGCTGAGCGCGGCCGCCGCGAGCGCCGGGTCGATCACCGTCTCCCCGGTCAGCACCCGCCGGATGGTGACCGCCAGTTCCTCCACCGGCCCGTCCTTGACGAGGAAGCCGGCGGCTCCCGCCTCCATGGCCCGCCGCAGATACCCGGGCCGCCCGAAGGTGGTCAGGATCAGCACCCGGCAGTCGGGCGCCTCCTCGCGCAGCTGGGCGGCGGCGTCCAGACCGCTCCGCCCCGGCAGCTCGATGTCGAGGAGGGCGACGTCCGGACGGTGCGTCAGCACCGCGTCCACGATGGCGTCCCCGGCGGACACCTGGGCCACCACCTCGATGTCCGCCTCCATGCCCAGCAGCAGGGCCAGCGCCCCGCGCATCATTCCCTGGTCCTCCGCGAGCAGAACCCTGATGGACTTCGCGGGACGGTGGTCCCGGGGCATCTCGTTCACCGGTCAAGGGTAGGCCGGACGGCCGGAGTCCGCCTGGGCCCGGGGGCCGGACGGCCGGAGTCCGCCTGGGCCCGGGGGCCGGACGGCCGGAGTCCGCCTGGGCCCGGGGGCCGGACGACCGAGGGCCGCCCCGCCCCCCGGCCCCGCGGAGTCCCCCCGGCCCC
>NZ_JBVJMD010000042.1:0-83625 GCF_055584385.1 Streptomyces sp. NPDC104096 | reverse complement strand
GGGGACTGGCCGGACACGGATCCCGTGGTCGCGCGTGATGTCCGGCATCCGGCGTACGTGATCTACACCTCGGGTTCGACGGGCCGTCCCAAGGGTGTGGTGGTGAGTCATGCCGGTGTGTCGGGTCTGGTGGCGGCGCAGGTCGAGCGGCTCGGTGTGGCGCGGGGCAGTCGGGTGCTGCAGTTCGCCTCGCCGAGTTTCGACGCGGCTTTCTGGGACCTGTGCAGTGCCGTGCTGACCGGTGCCGCCCTCGTGCTGGCTCCGTCCGAGGCGCCGCTGGAGGCCCTGACGGACCGCGGGCTCGGCGTCACCCATGTGACGCTTCCGCCGTCGGCCCTGGCCGCGGTGGAGAGTGCCGACTTCACGGCCACCACTTTGGTGGTGGCGGGTGAGGCGTGTCCGCCGGAGTTGGTGGCGCGGTGGGCGCCGGGCCGGCGGATGATCAACGCGTACGGTCCGACGGAGACGACGGTGTGCGCGACGATGAGCGCTCCGCTGGCCCCGGGGGCCGGTGTGCCGCCGATCGGCCGGTCGGTCGCGGGCTTCCGGGTGTACGTCCTGGACGAGCGGCTGCGGATCGTGCCGCCCGGGGTGACGGGGGAGCTGTACGTCGCCGGACCCGGTCTGGCGCGCGGGTACCTGAACCGGCCCGGGCTGACGGCCGGTCGGTTCGTGGCCTGCCCGTTCGGCCCGGCGGGTGCGCGGATGTACCGCACGGGCGACCTGGTGCGTAGGCGTACCGACTGCGAGCTGGAGTACGTCGGCCGTGCCGACGACCAGGTGAAGGTGCGCGGCTTCCGCATCGAACTCGGCGAGATCGAGGCGGCGTTGGCCGCGCATCCCGGCATTGCCCAGGCGACCGTCATCGCCCGCGAGGACCGGCCGGGCGACAAGAGGCTGGTCGCCTACCTGGTGCCGGCTCTCAAGGGCGCGCCCGAGGCGGCCGATCTGTCCGGTCGGCTGCGCCGTGAACTGCCCGACTACATGGTGCCGGAGGCGTTCGTCACGGTGGACGCGCTGCCGCTGACCGTCAACGGCAAGCTGGACCGGGCCGCCCTGCCGGCCCCCGAGTACGGGGCGTCGGACGCCGGGCGAGGCCCCCGGACGCCGCACGAACAGCTGCTGTGCGGTCTGTTCGCCGAGGTCCTCGGCCGGGAACAGGTGGGCATCGACGACGGTTTCTTCGACCTGGGCGGGCACTCGCTGCTGGCCGCCCGGCTGGCCTCCCGGGTCCGCGAGACCCTCGGCGTGGTGCTGGGCCTGCGCATGCTGTTCGAGGCGCCGACCGTGGCCGGGCTCGCCGAGCGCCTGGTCATGAACGATCCCGACGACGCGTTGGACGTGGTGCTGCCGCTGCGTTCGACCGGGACCGGCACACCGCTGTTCTGCATCCACCCCGGCGGCGGCATCAGCTGGTCGTACAGCGGGCTGCTGAACCACGTCGGGCCCCAGCACCCGGTGTACGCGATCCAGGCGCGCGGCCTCGGCCGGCCCGAACCCCTGCCGGCGTCCTACGAGGAGATGGCGGCCGACTACGCCGACCAGATCCGGAAGATCCAGCCGGAGGGCCCGTACCTGGTGCTCGGCTGGTCCGCCGGCGGGCTGATCGCCCACGCGCTCGCCTGCGAGCTGCAGTCGCGCGGCGAGCGGACCGCGCTGCTGGCCATCCTCGACGCCTACCCGGTGAAGGACGTGCAGTTCGAGGACGTGCCCGTGCCCGCCGAGCGGGACGTGCTCGCCGGCGTGCTCGACATCGACCCGAACGAGCTGGGCGACCGGGAGCTGACCTACGCCGAGGTGGCCGAGGTGCTGAACCGGCGGGGCAGCGCGCTGGCCGGCCTGTCGGAGCGGCAGATCGAGGTCATCGTCCAGATCATGATCAACAACGCGAAGCTGGCGGCCGACTTCGTCCCCGGCACGTTCGGCGAAGACCTGCTGCTGTTCAACTCCACGATCGACCGGACCGAGGGCAACCACGGGCCCGGGACCTGGCGCCCGTACATCGCCGGCCGGATCGAATCGCACGAGATCACCACCCGGCACGACCGGATGACCGAAGCAGGCTCGCTGGCCCAGATCGGACCGATCCTGGCCGCCAGGATCGCCGAGGCCATCAATGACACCACCCTTTCCCACCAGGAGGACTGACCCATGACCAACCCCTTCGACGACCAGGACGGCACCTTCCTCGTCCTCGTCAACGACGAGAACCAGCACTCGCTCTGGCCGCAGTTCGCGGACGTCCCGGCCGGCTGGACCGTCGCCCACGGCCCCGACACCCACGCCGCCTGCCTGGAGCACGTCGAGCGGAACTGGACCGACATGCGGCCCAAGAGCCTCGCCGACTCCATGAACGCCCAGCAGTAGCGCGGCCCGCAGTGAACCTGACCGAAACCACCGACGAGGCCCGCGACAGCGCGGGCCTCGCCCCGCCCGGCGACCTCGCCGCGGCACTCGACACCCCCGAGGCCCGCCGGGACCCGTACCCGTTCTACGCCCGCATGCGGCGCGAGGACCCGGTCCACCGCAGCGACCGGGGAATCTGGTACCTCACCCGGTACACCGACGTCGAGGCGGCGCTGGGTGACCCGCGGCTGTCCATCGACCGGGACCGGATGACCCGAGCCTTCGGCGCGTTCGGCGGCGACCTGAAGAACCTCAGCCGGCTCATGGACCGGCTCGGCCGGGTGATGACCAACACCGACCCGCCGGACCACGCCCGGCTGCGCAGGCTGGCCAACCGGGCGTTCACCGCCCGGCGGGCCGAAGCCCTGCGCGACGGCATCCAGCGGATCGTCGATCGGCTCGTCGACGAGGCGGTCGCGGCGGGGCCGACCATGGACCTGATCGAGGCGGTCGCCTCGCCGCTGCCGCTGGCCGTCGTCTGCGACCTCTTCGGCATCCCGCCCGAGGACCGCCCGCAGGTCAAGACCTGGTTCCGCCGCTTCGGCCGGATCACCGAGGACATCGACAAGTCCGAGGAGGCGATCGGGCAGTACGAGGAGTACCTCGCCCACCTCGTCCGCCGCCGCCGGGCAGACCCCGGCGACGACCTGATCAGCGCCCTCGTCGCCACCCAGGCACAGGACGACCGGCTCACCGACTCCGAACTGCTCTCCACCTGCTTCGTCCTGATCACCGCAGGCGACGAGACCACCACCCACCTGGTCGGGAACGCCGTCCTCGCCCTGCTGCGCCACCCCGGCCAACTGGCCCGGCTGCGCGAGGACCCGGCGCTGATCCGTACGGCCGTCGACGAACTCACCCGCTACGACACGCCGACCCAGGCGATCGTCCGGGTCGTCGCGGAGGACCTGGAGATCGGCGGGCGGACGCTGCGGGAGGGCGAGCTGGTGTACCTGTTCCTCGCCGCGACCAACCGCGACCCCGAGCGCTTCGAGGCCCCCGACCGGCTCGACCTGACCCGCCCCGGGAACCGGCACCTCAGTTTCGGCCTCGGTCCGCACTTCTGCCTCGGCGGCCCGCTGGCCAAGGTCCAGGCCGAGGTGGCCGTCGGCACCCTGGTCCACCGGCTTCCGCAACTGCGGCTGGCCGACGAGGCCGCCGACGGCGCCGCCCTCGAATGGCGGCCCAACCCGCTGCAACGGCGGCTGAGCGCCCTCCCGCTCACCTACTGACCCACGAACCACTGAACGAACGACGACGAAGGAGAACCGACCATGGCCCGAGAGTTCGAGGTCCGCCGGGAACAGGACCTGCCCGCCACCCCCGAACAGGTCTGGCAGGCGATCGCCACCGGTGCCGGCAACCTCGGCTGGCTGTACCCGATGGAGGTCGAACCGCGCGTCGGCGGAAAGGTGTCCCGGGGTGACTCCACCGTCGTGGCCTGGGAGCCGCCGCGGCACTTCGCCGTCCGCGCGACCCAGGACGACGGCTTCTCCAACACGCTCAGCTACCACATCGAGCCGGCCGACGGCGGAACGAGCCACCTGCGGATGGGGATCCACTGGGTCCACACGGGCGTCGTCGACGACACCTGGAAGTGGGACGCCAAGTCGGACGCGGCCGAGAAGCACGTCGACTTCTACCAGCACTCCCTTCCCGAGTACCTGAGGCACTTCGCCGGCCGCCCCGCCGTCTACGTCAGGGCGATCCGTCCCGAAGCCACCACCGACCCGGCCGACTTCGCCGCCCTGCGCCGGCGCCTCGGCGTCGCCGACGGCACGGCCGTCGGCGACCGGCTGTCGGTCGACCTCCCGGGTACGGACGGCGGCCCGACGGAGGTGGTCGTGGACTGGCTGAGCCCCGACTTCGTGGGCCTGCGGGGCCCGGACGCGCTGTACCGGCTCTTCAACGGCAGCTCCTGGAACGTGCCGATCTGGCTGGGCCACCACCTGTTCGCCGCGGACACGGACGAAGAGCTGGCCACCAAGGCCTGGAACGCCTGGCTCAACGGCGCCTGACTCCGTCGCACGACTCCGACCCCGTCACACGACACGACCGAAGGACCTCAGGTGGAAACACTGCTCTACGCCGCCGAACTCGTCCGGGAGGACGGCGCCTACAAGCTCGTGGTGCAGGACGTGGTGCGGGACACGGTCCAGGTCACCCCGGTTCCCGAATCCGCGGTGGCCAAGCTCCCGACCTTTCTGTCGGTGCTGAGCTCCAAGCTCGGCCCGGCGTCGGCCCGCGGTCGCCGGTAGACCGCTTCCGGCTTCACGGAGCCGGTGCCGCCCGGCAGTCGACGTACCGGACGGCACCGGCCCCGTACCCCTGCCGGACGTCAGCCCAGGACCGTCCTGGAGACGGCGTCCTCGGCCATGGGTCGGCTGCGGGAGAAGGCGCCCAGGCCGGCATCGTCGAGCCACTCCCTGGGGTCGCAGGCGGGCAGCGTACTGGCGATGAGGAGGTGTCCGCCGGAAGGGCGCGGACGGACCCCGAGGTCGACGTCGGCCACGATCGGACCGGACGCGGCCGCGGTACCGATCGCGCTCGACGCGCTGGTGGATCGGTGGCCGACGCCGCCGGCTTTGTCGACGACCACGACGCGCCGACCGGTGCGCGCCAGCTCCAGTGCCACCGAGGCACCGGCTCCCACGACGACCGCGTCCGCGCCGGACGGAGGCGTGTCCTGCATGGCGTTCATCGTGCCACCGCGATCGACGGCGTCGGCCGCGCCCTCCCGGGCCGGACGCGAACACGCCGGGCGATTTCCCCCGTCCGAGCGAGGCCGCCCGACGCGCGGTCCGGTCCCATTGCTGACGCTGTGTCACCTCTGGCCGCACACTGGCGTCATGGTCATCGATCCAGGAGACTCCCCGGACGGCTCGACGGCGCGCGAGATCGACCGGCTGGCCACCTCGTACTGGGACTTCCTGCTCGCCCGCGAGCCGTCGCTGCGCACGCGCCGCGGGCTGCCGGTCGAGTCGCTGCCGGGGGTGTCCGCGGCGGAGGCCGACGAACGCGCCGGGTTCGCCGCGGGAGTGCTGAGCCGGCTGGGTGCGCTGCGACCGGCGGAGCTGTCCGGCGCCGCCGCCGACACGGCGGGCTTTCTGCGGGTGCTGGCCGAACAGGAGACGGAGGCGGCGCGGTTCCACTGGCTCACCCCCACCGCCACGCCGTACCAGCTCTTTCTTCTCCAGCAGTACGGCGACACGGTCTTCCGCCCGTTCCGCTTCGAGCACCGGGCCGACGCGGACCGGTACGTGACCCTCGTACGGGACCTGGCCCGCTGCGTCGCGTCGATCGGCGACAAGGTCGCCGGGCAGGCGGCACGGGGCTTTCACGTCCATGCTCCGGCCCTGACCGGTGTCCGCACCACACTCACCCGGCTGCGGGAGTCGGTGGCACGGTACGTCCGGGCGGACGCCGGGCGGCTCACCCGGCTCGGCGCGGCGAGCCGGGGTCACCTGCACGACGCGGTGGAGCGGCTCGTGGCCACCGAACTGGAGCCGGCGTTCGACCGCCTCTACGCCCTCGTGGGCGACCCGCACTACCTCCGGCGGGCGCCGCAGACCGTCGGCTGGGCCCACTACCCGGAGGGCGAGGCGGCGTACCGGGCCTTCGTCAGGACGTACACCTCCGGCGACACACCGCCCGAACGCCTCCACGAACTCGGCCGCGAGCACTGCCGCGAACTCGGCGAGCGGATGCGGGAGATGCGCGACACGCTCGGCTTCACCGGGACGGAGGCGGAGTTCAACGAACGGCTCGCGACCGAGCCGCGCCTGTACGCCGCCACCCCGGAGGAGGTCGAAGCCCGCTACCGAGGACACCTCGACCGCCTCGCACCGCTGCTGCCGCGCTGGTTCGCGGTCCTGCCCAGCGCCCCCTACGACGTGGCCCGCCTCGACCCGGCGCTGGAGGGGTCGATGACGTTCGGCTACTACGAACCGCCGACCGCCAAGCGACCGGTGGGGCGCTACCACTACAACGCCTCGGACCTGGCACACCGCTCACTGCTCGGCGCGGCCGCGCTGATCTACCACGAGCTGTCGCCCGGACACCACTTCCACCTCGCCCGCCAGGCCGAGAACACCGCGCTGCCCGACCTGCGACGCGAACTGGCGTCCTTCGGCGGGTTCGTGGAGGGCTGGGCGGAGTACGCGGCGGGGCTCGGCTGGGAGATGGGGCTGTACGACGATCCTTGGGACGCGTACGGACGGCTGGCCCATGAACGGTTCACCGCGCAGCGCCTCGTCGTCGACACCGGCCTCAACCTCGGGACGATGACACTGGAGGAGGCGCGCGCCTTCATGCGCGCCCACGCGGCAGCCGAGTCCGAAGAGCAGATCACGACCGAGTTGTTGCGCTACGCGACCGACATGCCGGGGCAGGCGCTGACCTACCGGGCAGGTCATGCGGAGTTCACGGCACTGCGGGCGGCGTGCGAACGCGGCGCCGGTGCCGCGTTCGACGTGCGCGCCTTTCACGAGAGCGTGCTGGTCGGCGGCACACTGCCGTTTCCCGCGCTGCGCAGCCGGGTGGAGAGAGAACTGCAACTGCACGGGGATTCCAGGAAAGGGCCGCTCTACTCGAAGGAGTGAAGGCCACGGGGAATCTGTGGCCGTCCGCTCGACCTCGGATACTCTCTGTGATGGACGGCGGCGGCTCGCTGATGCGGAATGCACGCATCCCGCCGAGTTCTCTCGTGTTCACTCACGTTTCGCTGTTCCACCTCACCATGTTGTCTTCCATCACCATCCCCTCGACAGAAGAGAAGGATGTCGTGCCATGCCGCCTGTAGTACCTCCTTTCCTGCTCGGTCTGATTACCGCATCCCTGGTGAAGAGGGTGGGCAAGCCCTTGATGCGAGGGCTCGTCAAAACGTCGGTGGGGCTGGGGATCGAAGTCAAGAGGGCCGTCCAGGAAGCCGGCGAGGGAATCCAGGATCTCGCGGCCGAGGCGACCGCCGAGGTGCTCACGACTCAGACCCCGCAAGGTGCGGAGCACGGCGTCGGCGTCCCGGAGGACGGGACCGCGGGCCGGGTCGCGGCGTCCACCGGCACGGCGCCCGCGGCCGCGGATGCGAACGTGGGACAGGCCGTCGGTGGGGACAAGCCCGTGGGCAAGGCCCGCGGTGCCGGTGCGGTCGCCGCCAAGGTGCGCTGAGTCGGCCGGCTCTTCAAGAGAACACCCTGAGGGAGACAGGTCAGATGTCTGCGACCGGAACCCCGCTGTATTCCGCGGAACTCATCCAGGAAGGCGGTGCCTACAAACTCGTCGTGACCGATCGTCAGCGCCACACCGTGCAGACCGCGTACGTGTCCAGAAGGGCGGTCGAGCAGCTTCCCGTCTTCCTCTCCAAGCTCGACTCCCTGCACCTGCGGGGGATCCGTCGGCGATGACGGCGACCGAGGCGAAGAAGTGGTTCCGGGTCCACCGGCGTGCGGCGGACCCCAGGCTCCGACTGGTGTGCTTCCCGCACGCCGGCGGCACGGCACAGCTGTTCCACGGCTGGCCCGCGCTGCTGCCGGCGGACATCGAGGTGCTCGCCGTGCGGTACCCCGGCCGTCAGGACCGGCTCGCGGAAGCCTGCATCGAGGACATGGCCACTCTGGCCGACACCGTCGAGGACGCACTGCGGCCCTGGCTCGACCGGCCGCTGGCGCTCTTCGGGCACAGCATGGGCGCCAGCGTCGCCTACGAGGTGGCCCTGAGGCTGGAGGCCCGCGGCATCGTCCCCGAGCACCTGCTGGTCTCAGCGCACGAAGCCCCCCACCGGGCCGAACGCGTCGCGCTGCACGACGTCGACGACGAAGCCCTGATCACCCATGTCCGGCAACTCGGCGACCTGCACTCGGAGGCCTACGACATCCCGGAACTGCGCGAGCTGCTGCTGCCCGCCCTCCGCTCGGACTACCGGCTGCTCGCGGGCTACCGTCCCGCGAATCCCGCTCCGGTCAAGGCGCCGATCACCGCGTACGTCGGCCAGGACGACCGCAGTTGCGCGCTCGACGCGGTCCTCGCCTGGTCCGGCCTCACCGCCCCGGGCTCCTTCGAACTGCACCCGTTCCCCGGGGACCACTTCTACCTCGTGCCCCGGGAGACCGAAGTGGTCGCGGACGTGGCGGCACGCCTCGCGCGCGCGTGCATGGCGCCCGCGAGATTCCCAGGAGACGATGGTCGTACCGGGCGCTGAGACGCGCGGTGTCCCCGGCAGCGGCCACGAAGGCCGGGACGGAGGGAACCATGCGACCGGGCACACGTATCGCCGACGCGATACTCCGGCTGCTCAGCCGGGACTGGGCCGGGCCGGCCCTCGCGCTGCTGCCGGCGGCCGCGGGTGCCTGGTGCGTCACCCTGGGGACCGGCTGGCGGATCCTCGGAGCAGTGCTGCTGGCCGTGGCCCTGGCGCTCGGCCTCGGGTCGCTGCGCCATCTGCTGCACGTGGCCCGGGTGCGGGTGAGGTATCCGCCGCCCGGACGCATGGTCGACGTGGGCGGCTACCGCATGCACGTCCTGGCCGAGGGGGACGGCGGACTGCGGCCCACCGTGGTCTGGATGCCGGGCGGCCATGCCGCCGGGTACGCCATGTACCCGCTGCACGCGCTGGCGCGGGAACAGATGCGTTCGGTCCTGGTGGACCGTCCGGGGTCCGGCTGGAGCGACCCGGGCCCGTTCCCGCGCACGACGGCGGCAGAAGCCGTCGAACTGCTCGAAGCGCTGGAGCGGGCCGGTGAGAAGGGGCCCTACGTCTTCGCGGGGCACTCGCTCGGGGGACTGCTCATGGCCAACGCAGCCAGGCGCCGCCCCGATCTGGTGGCAGGCCTGGTACTGCTCGACCCCACCCCGCCCGACGCCCTCGCCTTCGGCCCGGCGCTTCCGGCCCTGCGGCATGGCCCGAGGAACCAGACCGTCCTCGCGCTGCGCCACCTCTTCGGCCTGCACGCTCTCGCGGGCAGGAAGGAGACACCCAACGACCAGGACCCTGCGCAGGTTCTCGCCATGGTCGAACTCAGGCCCAAGGCGAACTGCGCCGCGGCATCGATCCTGCGAGAGCTGTCCCCGGACGGCATCACCAGAAACGGCTGGCAGACGGCCGTGCACGACGGGGAGCTCGGCTCGCTGCCCCTCCTGCTGGTGGCGCCGCGCGATCTGACGGGTGGTGGCGAGATCTTCGACGCGGTCGACGATCCGGAGGAGAGCGCCCGGGTGCGGCACTTCTTCCTCACCGTCAGAGAACGATTTCTCGCGGCCTCCAGCAGAGCGCGGAGGGTCTACACCCCGGAGGGAACCGGCCACGACTTCCCGGACCGCGTACCCGAATTCGTCGTGGAGGTGGTGGGCTCACTGCTCGACCAGTGCGAGCCGGGTGCGCCGGAACCGCTCTGATCGCGTTGCGCGGTGATGATCCGTTCCGGCGGGTTTCCGCCCGAACGAATGAACAGCGTCAGCCTCTACAGGCACATCGGCCGAGGTCCGACTATCGTGATTTCGGTGGGGGGC
The DNA here is from genome assembly GCF_055584385.1 of Streptomyces sp. NPDC104096. NCBI lineage: Bacteria > Bacillati > Actinomycetota > Actinomycetes > Kitasatosporales > Streptomycetaceae > Streptomyces > Streptomyces sp. NPDC104096. The sequence continues at coordinate 73,716 of NZ_JBVJMD010000042.1, read as the reverse complement.
GAATTCCTGCCCAGCGCTGTCGGCCGGACGACACTGGCTCGTGCGGCGTCGGCGGTCGTGCTGTGTACACAAGAAGAGGGTTCACACATGCTCCCCACAGTTTCTCCCTTCCTCGTCGGCATGATTGCGGCCCCTCTGGTCAAGAGAGTGGCGAAACCGTTGGCGCGAGGCGTCATCAAGACGTCCGTCGGCCTGACCTTCGAGATCAGGCGTGCGGTCATCGAGGCCGGCGAGGAGATCCAGGGCCTCACCGCGGAAGTGGCCGCAGAGAAGCTGGCGAGTTCGGCTCGCGTACGTCGTGGGCATGTCGACGGTGAGATGACGGCGCACGGCGCCGCGGTCGGCTGAGGACCGTCGGCCGACGGGACGTGCGCGTCCCCGTGTGAGGTGGCTTCGGCGCCCCGGGGCAGGGCGGAGCGGTTCAGCACGCGTCCGGCGGGGTGCGCGGGAGGCGGGCGAGGAAGTCGAGCGCGAACCGGGCGGCGCCGCGGCTCGCCCGGGGGACGTCGGTCTCGTCGGTCTCGTCGGCCTGCCCCACCCGGTGGGACGCGCCGTGGACGACCAGCACGTCGAGGCGCGGATTGAGGTAGGCGCCCTGCAGGAACCCGTGCCCCTCGGTGTCGACGAGCAGTGCGTCGTGTGCGTGCCGGGCCAGCATCCCGGCCGTCCACGACCTGTCGTCCCCGACCAGGGTGGGGCCGGTGGCCACCAACCCGAGGAGGGCCCGAGAGGCGTCGGCGTCCGGTGACCGCCCGGTCCACGGTTCGCCACGGGCGAGATGACGGGCGTACTGGATCATCCGGTAACCGGCGCGGTGCGTCCTGGCCCGCGCCAGCGTCCCCTGCGCGGTCTCCGTCACCGACTGGTAGTCGACGACCGATTCGGCGACCACGACGTCACCGGGCCGGATGCCGCCGAGGCCGCCGCCGAGACCGACGAAGACGACCGCCTCGGGCCCGAAGGCACTGCCCGCCCGGTCCAGTTCGAGCCCCGCCGACGCCATGCCGGGCTCGATCCGCACGAGCGCCACCTCCCAGGCTCCCTCCTCCGTCGGCAGCACGCCGGTCTCGTACACGGTGCCGCGCACCTCGCGCAACGCGAAGGGGCCTTCCAACGCGGCGCGCAGGGCGCCGTACACGTCGTCCGAAGGGGTGACGAGCACGGCCCCCCGGTGTCCACCCGCTGCCGCCCCTGTCCCCCCTGCCGCCCCGATCACCGCGGTCCTCGCCGGAACCGCTCCCGCGGTGGCCAGTACCTCGCGCACCGGGGGCAGGGCAGCGTCGAGCGCCGCTATCTCCCGCGCCAGCCGTGCCGTCAGCCAGTCGGCGAGCAGTCGGTCATCTCCCAGGGGGCCGGTGGCGTCGGGCATCCAGCTCAGCGCCGCACGGAGGTTCGCGGCGATGTCGCCGCCCGCCTGCATCATGCGGTCCAGGAGGGCGCGTTCGTGGGAGGCGGACTCGCTCCAGCGTCCGAGGCGGTCGACGAGTTCGGCGCGCGGCCCGGACCGCCGGGCCAGGGCGTCCAGGGTGGAGTCGACACCGTCCCGGATGCGGCGGGTCGGCCGGCCGTCGTCGAACTGGCGCAGGTGGTGGCGGACCTTGGCGGCGTGCAGCAGATGCTTGGTCAGCGGGGCCGGCCGTCCGTCGCGGAAGGTGGTCCAGACGATGCCGTCGGCCCGCGACTCGTGGGCCGCGGGCACGGTGAGCGCGAGCCTGCGCAGCGGGCGGCCGTCGTCGAGATCCGGACCCGGCTCCCAGACCTGGAGCGCGCCGAGGTCGGCCGTCGTGGCCAGCGGGACGGCCGTGGTACGTCCCGGCCGCCAGCAGCCGATCGCGCCCGGCCCGGGAAACGCCTCCCGGACGAGGCCCGGCGCGTCCTGACCGGCGTCCTGAACCGCGTCCTGACCGGCGTTCTGACTTGCGTCCTGGCCGGTGTCGTGGACGCAGAGGAAGAGCCGGGCCTCCCCGAGGGCTCCCGGTCTGCCGCCCAGGTCCGCCACCCGGCGTTCGAGGCCCGCCCACACCCGTCCGCACGGCTCCTCGGTCTCGGGAGCCATCATCAACGTCAGCAACAGCACGTCGTGTTCGGCCCGGAGGAACGCCTGCCAGATTCCGCCGGTCTCCCGTCGCACCGCGGCGATGCCGCCCGAACTGCCGGCCGGAGCGGGGATCGTGTCCGGCAGCACGGTGGGCAGCCCGAGCGCGGCGACGGGACGGTCGTAGCCGAGCCGTACGACGATCTCGTGCCACAGCGTGCGCAGTCCCTGCCAGGCCGGTTCGGCGTCGGGGCCGACGGCGGGGACGAAGACATGGGTGAGCAGAGCCGGGGCCGTAAGAGCGCCGGCGCCCCGCATCAACCGCCGCCCGAGACGTTCTTGTCGATCCGCCAGATGAGCTCGTTGCCGAGGTCGCGCCGTGCCGCCGAGGCCTCCACCTCCGGATCGTCCTCCTCGTCCGGGCCCGGCTCCTCGCCGACCTCGCGCGAGGCCCGGAACGTCATCGCGTCCAGGTCCAGCACGGCCTCGCGCAGCGCCGTCTCGTCGCCGTCGTCGAGCGCCGCGGACAGCCTCGCCACGGCCTCGTCGAACGAGGTCCACTCGGACGCGGTGAGCCGCATACGGAGCGTCAGGCTCACCGCCTCGCCGGCTTCCTGCGCCAGGACGGGATCGACCGGCACGCGGTACCCCTCTCCTCGTCGGCCCGTCAGACCCGGGGCCGTCTCGTCGTCGTGCGGGATGGTCGCCCGACTCTCAGGCCCCCATATGGATGTGCGCCGCCCACACCTCCGGAAACCCCTCCCAGCGGTCGCGCAGTCGGCGGGTCGCCCGGTGCAGAGCGTACGGCGCGTCCGCCGCGCCGTACGTCCCGAGAGCGTCGTACACCTCGGTGGCGACCTGGAGGGCGTGCCGGTCGGCGACCCGCCACAGGGTGGAGACGACGTGCGAGAAGCCGGCGAGCTGGAACGCCGCCGCGAGGTGGATCGCCTCGTCCGGCAGTACGGTGCCCCGGCGCGAGGTGGCGCAGGCCGACAGGTAGGCGAACTCGGCCCGGTCCAGGCGCAGTCGCACGATCTCCGCCACGGTCAGCGGCGCCCGGAGGTGGTCGTGGACGAGGAGCCGGCTGTCGGACGGGGCGTCCAGATCACCGTACGCGTGGCAGGCGAGGTGGACCCAGTCGAATGCGGGCAGATCGGTCAGGAGCCGGTCCCGGGTCGCCTCGGGGCCCTCCAGGACGGTGACGTCCGCGCGCGTGCGCGAGCGCAGCAGGTCCGTCTCGGCACGGGCGCCGGGGATGTCCCGGGCGCCGGGCGTGCGGGACATGGCCACGCCGAGCGCGCGCACCGGGTCGTGGCCCGCGCGCCCGGGGCGGGGGCGACGGGCGTGCCGCAGGGCGCGCAGATTCGGGGTGTACGAGGACACGACGCGGTCGATCACCGTGCGGGGTACGGCGTCGTCGCGGGTGTCGTGGTGGCCGGCGGCGTGCAGCGGCAGCAACGACAGCAGGCCCGAGGGGCACCACCACAACCGGGCCGGTGCGCTGTCGAAGTGGTCCAGCACCGGACCGGTGACCTCGTCCCACAGCCACCCCAGGGTCTCCTCGAAGGCCTTGCGCCCCTCCCGCCGGCCGGCGGGATCGGGCCGCGGCGGCCCGGGATCGAGATAGGCGAGAACAGCCTCCACGCGCCCCTGCACGGCCTCCGGGGTCAGTCCGGGCAGGGGCACGACCTCGATGCCGTCCAGGGTGAGGATCAGCGCGTCGGAGCGCAGATCGCTGACGGTGAGGACGACGACGGGGCCGTGGGCGGCCGTGGCGAGGAGTTCCCCGGCGGTGGGCGGAAGCTGGAAGCGCGCGAAGTCCGGCAGGGCCCGGATCCGGGCGAGGACCTCTGCCAGTTCTCCGGCGGCGCGGCGACGGGTGTCGGCCTGCCACGTGGCTTTGGCCGGGCCCGCCGCCCGGGACGGTACGGGTGGGGGAGCGGCATCCAGTTCGGTACGCAGCCCCTCGAACCGTTCCGCCAACGCGGGTGCGGCGCGACGCAGCGCGGTGACGTCGAGCCTCGCGTCGAGCAGACGGTTCGTCAGGACGTCGACCGACCGCTCCCACAGGGTCAGGGCGTCCTCGGCCCGGCCCACGCGCAGACAGCTCGCGGCCGCGTCCGCGCCGAGGCCGACCATGCCCCGCAGCGCCTGTTCCGTGTCGCCGCGGGTGTGGCCGGGCGGTGCGACCAGACCGACCAGGCCCACGGCGGCGGCGTGCCCCTCGGCCGCGAGCTCCCAGCGCTCGTCGAGGGCGGCGGTCGTCGCCCACTGCCGTGCCGCCGCCAGCCGCATCGTCGGTGGGCCGGCCGCCACCCCGGCGGCGCGCCGGTCGTGCTCCGTGACGGACCGCAGATCGTCGGCCGAGCCGGTGCGCAGGAACCGGCTCCACAGCGCGGCCGCCAGATTGACCAGGTACATCGACGCGTCGGGATGGTCCTCGTCGACGGCCGCCACGGCCTGCCGGCAGGCGTGGATGCCGTCGTCCAGGTACCCGGGCGACCCGTCGCGTCCGTACCGGGCGAGCAGCGCGAGCCCCAGGTTGGACCAGTGACCAGCCCGGCCCGGGTGGTCCACGGGCAGCCCGTCCAAGGCCTGTCGCAGGTGCAGGAGCGCGTGGTCGCCGTCGTTCCCGGTGGCACCGGTGCCGTGCTCGTGGCGGGCCAGCAGCGCCATGCCGAGGGTGGACAGGAGCATGGCCCGGTCCGGGTGGCCGGAAGCGGCTCGGGCGACCGCTTCACGGGCCACGTCGACCGCCTCGTCGAGACCGTCGGGGCGGCCGTCCGTCTCGACGCGGGTGAGCAGCGCCGAGCCGAGGTTCATCAGCGTCGTCACCCGGTCGGCGTGGTCGGCGGGCAGCCCGGCGAGCGCGGCGCGTTGGCGGTCCACCGCCTCGGCGAGGTCGTCGAGCATGCCGGTGTGCCGGAACCGGGTGATCAGCGCGGCCCCCAGGTTGCCGAGCATGCCGGCACGGTCCGCATGGCCGGGGGCGAGGGCCGTGAGGGCGGCCCGAGCGGCCGTGACCGCCTCGTCGGCGGTCCGCGGGTCGCCGTCCAGTTCCGCGCGGGTGCGCAGCACGCTGCCGAGGTTGGCCCGGTGCAGAGCGAGATCGGGATGGCCGGCGGAAAGCGAGCCGACCACGGCGCGGGCGATCCGCACGGCCTCGTCGAGATCGCCGGGTGCGCCGGTGCGGATCGCCCGGATCTCCAGTGCCAGGGCCAGCGTGGACCGCCTCTTCGGCCGGTGGGGGTCGTCGTCCGCGGTGACCGCGACCGCCTGCCGGGCCAGTGCCACCGCCCGGGTGAGGTCGGCCGGGTCGCCGCTCTCCCCGGCCCGTAGCCGGAGCACCTCGGCGAGGTGAGAGAGGTGCCGGGACCGGTCCGGGTGGCCCTCGGGGGTGGCGGAGAGCGCCTCGTCGAGGAGGTGTCCGGCCTCGTCGAGTCCGGCGCGCGACCCCGTGCGCTCGAACCGGCCGCGCAGCGCGGCGGCCAGGTCGGACAGGCGGTCGGCGCGGCGCACGCCGTATCCCGGCGTCGCTTCCACGGCCTGCCGCAGGACCTCGACGGCGCGGTCGGCGTCGCGGCGGTCGCCGGTGTGTTCGGCGCGCCGGTGGAGGGCGCGACCGAGGTGGACCAGGTCGGTGACGTCCGGGTGCGGGCCGTCGAGGGCGTCCTCCAGCCGGTCCACGGCCTGCTCCAGCAGGTCCCGGCGCCCCGTTCGCACGCCCTCGGTGAGCAGGGCCGTGCCGAGGGCTCCCAGGGCGAGACGGCGGCGGGGCGAGCCTGGTTCGGCGCATTCCACGGCCCGGCGGGCGGCGGCCGTCGCCGCCCGGAGGTCGTCGACCGCGCCGCCGAGCCGGAACCGGGCCAGCAGGGCACCGCTCAGCGTGGCCAGATGGGTGGCGCGTTCGGCCGCGCCGTCGGGCAGCGCGGCGAGCGATCGTTCGTGGGCGCCGACGGCCTCGTCGAGATCCGCGGCCCGGCCCGGAAGCCGGTGACCGGACAGCAGGGCGTTGCCGAGGTGGAACAGGGCCGAGGCACGGCCGGCGTCCTGGGCGCCCGGGTCCGGGCCCAGGGTGGCGCGGCGCGCCGCGGCGATCGCCTCGTGAAGGTCCTCCGGATCTTCGGAGTGCTTGAATCGGGCCCGCAGCGCGGCACTCAGCCCGGTGAGCCGGCTCCTGAGGGACGGATCGTCCGGAGCGGCGTCGGTGAGCGCCTGCCGGGCGCTGTCGACGGCCTCGTCGAGAGCGCCCGGGTCGTCGAGGAGCCGGTGCCGCAGCCGGAGCGCGCCGCTGAGATCGGCGAGATGGGCGGGTCGTTCGGGGTGGTCGGACGGCAGACCGTCCAGCGTCTGCCGCAGTGCCCCGATCGCTTCGTCCAGGACGTCGGTGTCCTCCGTCGTGACGGCGGACGTCAGCAGGCGTGCTGCCTGACTTCCGGCGAACAGCACCGGATCGGCGACGAGTTCGGGGTACTCGTCGAAGTACTCCGCGAGCGGTTCGGGCACCAGTTCCGGCCGGGTCGGGTACCACGGCCGGAACAGCGCGAGGGCCCGGCACAGATCGAGTTGGTCGAGACCGTCCGGCAGATGCAGATACCGGCCCAGGTGGGCCAGGCCCGCGGTACGCGTCACGGCGGCGTCGGAGGTCACGTCCGAGCTCGCGTCGATCAGCTCTCGGACGAGGCCGGGCGTGGTGTCGTCGAGCAGTTCGGTCGGGTCACCGGTGTCGGCGCAGCGGTCGACACGGGCGCCGAGTTCGGCGAGGAGGGTCTCGCGGCGGGAGGCGAGCACGGTCACCGCTGCTGCTCGGCCGAGCGCAGGACGTCGAGGAGTTCGAAGGCGAAGGCGGCGGCGTGCCGTGCGGCCCTGGGCTGTTCGGTCCGGTCGTTCTCCGCGCCCTTGTCGCTGAGCAGATCGGAGACACCGCGGACGACGAGCGCGCCGACCTGCGGGTTGAGATAGGCCCCCTGGAGGAAGCCGTAGCCCTCCATCTCGACCGCGACCGCGTCGCCGCAGTGCGCGCGCAGCAGTTCGGCGGTCCGCGAGCGGTCGTGGCCGACGACCTTGCCGCCCGCGGCGATCGGCGCGACCCAGGAGCGGGGCGGCGTCCCCTCGGGCGGAGCCGGGCGGACCCGTGCGGCCCACCGCTGTTGCCGTGCCGCGGCCCGCGCGTACTGGAGCAGGAGGTGCGAGGACGACCTCGTCTTGATGCGGGGGACGAAACCGTCCTCGGTGTCCTTGCCCCGCTCGTAGTCGTAGACGGCGTCGGCGGCCACCACGTCCCCCAGCGCGACGTCCTTGACACCGCCCGCGATGCCGACGAACAGCACGACGTCCGGGCTGAACACCCTTACCGCGCGGTCCACCTCGATGCCGGCGCTGGTGTTCCCCTGTCCGGCCTCGACCAGGGGCACGGTCCAGTGGCCGTGGTCGCCGTGGAAGGCGCCGATCTCGTAGACCGTGCCGTCGGCCTCGCGCAGCGGGCGGTGCCCGGCCGCGAAGTGCTCGGTCACCGCGCTGCTTTCCACCCCGAGGGCCGTGATCACCACCGCGGTGCGGATGCCGGCGGACCCGGAATTCGCCGTCGGAGCCCGGCCGCTGTGCTGCGTCATGGTGCGATGGTGGCAGAACCCCCATCCGTAGCGCACCACTTGAGCACTCTTCAGTCATTTGGTTCACTTGCGGTCCGGCCCGCCTGGTATGTCCGGCGCGCATCCCGCGGAGTCGGCCGAGGTCCGGAACAGGGGGGCCCGTGCCCGAGAACGACGACCTGACGGCAGGACCCCACGACCTCCCGCCGGGGATCCACGACCTCGCGGCCAGGATCCGCCGCTCCGTCGACGATCCCGTCGCACTGCGCTCGGACGCGGCGCTCGTCGACGTCGAGACCCTGGTCGCCGCGGTCGACCGGGCCGCCGCGCCGGTGACGGCCCTCGGGGACGCGGCCCGGCTGTGCGCCCGCCGCGCGGTGCTCGACGAACCCGCCGGTTCGAGCGACCCGCTCCTCACCGTCGCGCTCGCCACGGTCCTCGCCGGAGTCGGCCCGGCCGCCGTTCCCGCGGGCGTCGGAGAGCTGCTGCGCGAACTGGCCGAGCGGCATCCCGAGCAGATGGAGCTCCTGCGGACGCCCCGGGTCTGGGCGTGGGACGCACAGCGGCTGCCGCTGACGGACCCGGCAGCCCTGACCCTGCTGCGGCTCGCACGGCTCGCCCTGCCGGTCGGCGACCCGACGGCCCCCGACGTCGTGACGGTCCTCGCGGGCCGGCTGCTGCGGCTGCACCGGTACGAGGGCGGCGGCACGGCCCGGCTGGCCGAGGCGACCGTCCGCTGCCGGACGGCGGTCGCCGCGGCCGGCGCCGAACACAGCGGCCTGCTCACCAACTTCGCGCTCGTCCTCCTCGAACGCTTCGGGGTCGAGGAGGACCCGGGCCTCCTCGACGAGGCACTCGTCATCGCGAGACAGGCCCTGGCAGTGGCGCCGGAGCCGGACCGGCCGGCGGCGCTGACCAACCTGGGCACCGTCCTCGGCGCCCGCGCGGAACACCTCCACCGCAGGCCGGACGCCGAGGAGGGCGTCGCCCTGGCACGCCGGCTCCTGGCGGCCGACGCGCCGGACGCGGCAGAGCTCGCCCGGCGCCGGTGCGGACTGTCCGCAGCGCTCCAGCAGTTGTACGGACTCACCGGCGAACCGGAGGCCCTCGACGAGGCCGTCGCCCTGGCCCGTTCCGCCGCCGACGTCTGCCCGGCCGACTCCCCCGCCCTGTTCACCGTCCGCAACGCCCTCGGGGTCGTACTGCACGAGCACCACGAACGGACGGGCTCCCTCGCCGCGCTGCGCGAGACGGTCACGGCGTTCCGGGCCGCCCTCGGTCTCCTCGACGACGAGCGGCCCGAGCGGGCGTGGGCGATGTCCGACCTCGGCTTCGCGCTGTACGGACTCGGCAGCAGGACCGGCGACGCCGCGCTGCTCGAAGAAGCCGTGCAACGGTGCCGCGAGGCGGTCGGGCTGACTCCCGCCGGGCACCCGAAGGAGGTCGGTCATCTCGTCAACCTCTCCACCGCCTGCCTCGGCCTCGCCGAACGCACGGGCGACGACGGGGTGTTCGCCGACGCGCTGCGCTACGCGCGACGCGCCGTGGCGGCGGCCCCGCCGGACCGCCCGGGACGGGCCATGGCGCTCACCGCTCTGGGCACCGCCCTGGAGACATGCGCGCGCATGGCGGGTTTCGCCGTCGGCCTCGGCGAAGCCGTCGAGGCGTACCGGACGGTGCTGCGCGCCACACCCGCCGAAGACCCGGCCCGGGCGACCCGGCTGAACCAGCTGGGCGTCGCGCTGCTGGCCCTCGCCGAGAGCACCGGCGCCCTGGCGGAGCTGACCGAGGCGCTGGAGGCCGTCGAGGAGGCCGTCTCCCTGACGCCGGCCGGTCACGCGGCGCTCGGCGCGCGGCTGACCAACCGCTGTCTGGCCGAACTGGCCCGGTACGACCGTACCGGCGACACCGCGAGCCTGCGCCGCGCCGTCCGCAGCGCGCGGGAGGTCGTCGGCCTGGACACCGAGGACGCCGCACAACGCGCGGGATGGCTCTCCAACCTGGGGCTGATCCTGCACGCGGGCCTGCGCGACGGCTACCGCCCCGAGGCCGCCGACGAACTCCGGCAGGCCGTCGCGGTGAGCCGGCAGGCGGTCGAGGGCGTGCCGACCGGCCATCCCGACCGGCCGGGCTTCCTGTCCAACCTGTCCCTGGTCCTGGTCGCGGGGTACGAGCACACGGGCGACGCCGGTCTGCTGGACGAGGCCCTGAGGGTGTCCGAGGAAGCGGTGGCCACGGCTCCGGAAGGGCATCCGGCGCGGCCCCGGTACCTGTCCCAGCTGGGCATCGTCCTTCAGGCCCGCAACGGCCTCGGCCGGCGGCGGGACGAACTGGACCGGGCCGTGGAGCTGACCCGGCAGGCCGTGGAGGCGACCCCGCCCGGTCACTACGACCTGGGGCACGGCCTGGCCAACCTGGTCGACGTGCTGCTCGCGCGCTACGACCTCACCGGCGCGGTCGGCAGTCTCGACGAGGCGATCGGCGCGGTCGAGGCGGCCCTGTCCGCCATGGCCGCCGACGACCCGTGGCGCCCCACCGTGCTGCAGAAGCTCGGTCTCGTCCTGAAGTTCCGCTACGAGCGGACGGGCAGCCGGACCAGCCTGCGCGAAGCGGTGACGGTGACCGAGGAGGCGGTCTCCGGTACGCCCGACGGCCACCCGGCCCGTCCGGGGCGGCTCTCCACCCTGGCCGAGGTGCTGCTCGCGGCCTTCTTCGGGCTCGGCGAGGACGACTGTCTGCGACGGGCCCTGGCCGCCGCCGGGGAAGCCGTGGACGCGACCCCCGACGGCCATCCCGCGCGGGCGGCACGGCTCACCCGCCTGAGCCTCGTGCTGCGCTGCCGACACGAACGCTTCCACGACCCGGCGGCGCTCGCGGAGGCCGTGACCGCCGCCCAGCGGGCCGTCGACCTGACCGAGGCCGGCTCGCCCGACCACGCCGCCATGCACTACCAGCTCGGCGAGGCGCTGGAGACCCTGCACATCGACATGAGCGTGCCCGGCGCACTGGCCAGGACCGTCGAGGCGTTCCGTACGGCCGCCCGGTCCGGGAACGCCTCCCCGGTCCTGCGGGTCCACGCCGCCGCGGCCGGGGGACGGGTCGCGGCGTCCTGGCAGGACCTGGCGTCGGGTCTCGACCTGCTCGAGCACGCCATCACCCTGCTGGGCGGCGTCGCCCCGCCCGATCTGAGCCGCCCCGACCAGGAGCACCGGCTCACCCAGTTCACGGGGATCGCCTCGGACGCGGCGGCCTGCGCCATCCGGCTCGGCGATCCGGAGCGGGCGGCGGTCCTGCTGGAGCAGGGGCGCGGCATCCTGCTGGCCCAGGCGCTGGACGCGCGCACCGACGTCTCCGACCTGGCCCGGCGCCATCCGGAGCGGGCCGCGCGCCTGACCGCCCTCATGACGGAGGTCTCCGCAGAACCGACCGGGCTTGCGGCCGGTACCCACGCCTCGCCGGTACCGGCCCTCGGCACCGGGCGCGCGGCCGAACGGCGGCAGGCCGCGCGGCTGGAGCTGGAACGGCTTCTCGACGAGATCCGCCGGGACCCGCGGGACGCCGGATTCCTCCGCCCTCCCGAGCCCGCCGAACTGCGCGCCGCGGCGCAGGACGGGCCGGTCGTCCTGGTCAACGTCAGCCGGTACGACTCCCACGCCCTGCTCGTGCGGCCCGCCGCCGTGGAGGCCGTACCGCTGCCCGACCTCGACGCCTTCCGGTGCGAACAGCGGGTGCGCGCCTTCTACTCCGCCCTGGAGACCGTCCGGTCCCGGGTGACGGCCGAGCGCCGCCGGGAGGCCGAGGCGGCGATCACAGAGGTGCTCGGCTGGCTGTGGGACGCCGTCGCCCACCCGGTGCTGCGCGCGCTCGGCCTCGACCGTCCGCCCGCGCCCGGCACCCCGCCGCCGCGCCTGTGGTGGTCGGCGACCGGCCCGCTCGGCATGCTCCCGCTGCACGCGGCCACCCGGCCCGGTCCCGGCCCCCGGCTCTCCGTCATCGACCTGGTCACGTCCTCGTACACACCCACCCTCCGGGCCCTGACCCACGCGCGCCGCGGAGCGGCCGGCACCCCGAACGGACCGGCTCTGGCCGTCTGCATGTCGCGGACGCCAGGCCATCGCGACCTGCCCGGTTCGGCCGACGAACTGCGGCTGCTGGGCGAGGTGTTCAAGGGCGGGCTGACCGAACTGTGCGGCGCGGACGCCCTCCGGACGGACATCCTGTCGAAACTGCCGGGCCACGCCTTCGCGCACTTCGCCTGCCACGCCGTGGCGGAACCCGCGACACCGTCCGCCGGCCGCCTGCTGGTGCACGACCACCAGCACCGGCCGCTCACCGTCACCGACGTGATCGCACTGCGGCTTCCCGGGGCCGAACTGGCCTTCCTGTCCGCCTGCGAGACGGCCCGCACCGGCCCGGCGCTCGCCGACGAGGCGATCCACCTCGGCTCGGCCTTCCAGATCGCGGGCTTCCGCCAAGTGGTGGCCACCCTCTGGCCGGTCACCGACCGCCGTGCGGTCCACCTCGCCCGGACGGTGTACGAGGCCGTCGCCCGGACCGGTACCACGGCGGTGGTGCCGACGGCTCTGCACGAAACCGTACGACGCTGGCGCGACACCTGGCCCGACAACCCCTCGGTGTGGGCGGTGCACGTGCACTCGGGCGACTGAGCGGGAGCGTCGGGCCGCCCTGCGCCGCCGCCCTGCCGACCGGACCCCGGTAGGGGGGCCGATGGTCCCTGTCGGGACCGGCCGGACGGGGCCGGAAGGCCATGTGGCAGGGACTGCCGGCCCAGGTGCACCACGGCCCGCGGCTTCTAGCGTTCCTGACCATGGGGAACGATCGGAACGCACGGCGCCAGGCGGCACCCGCCGGGGAAGGCTGGCCGCTGGCAGCCCGCAGACTGCTGACCCGACGTGAGGTGTCGGCCGACGGCCGAGCCGTCTTCGGCGAGAACGACCCGAAGTGGGAGACCTTCTACCGGGACCGCTGGGCGCACGACAAGGTGGTGCGCTCCACGCACGGCGTGAACTGCACCGGCTCCTGCTCGTGGATGGTGTACGTCAAGGACGGGATCATCACCTGGGAGCACCAGGCCACCGACTACCCGTCGATCGGCGCGGACTGCCCCGAGTACGAGCCGCGCGGCTGCCCGCGCGGCGCGTCGTTCTCCTGGTATACCTACTCACCCAGCCGGGTCCGCTACCCGTACGTACGGGGCGAGTTGCTGAAGCTGTGGCGCGAGGCCCGCGGGCGGCTCGGCGACCCGGTCGCGGCCTGGGCGGAGATCACCTCCGACCCGGCGAAGGCGCGGGCGTACAAGCGGGCACGCGGCAAGGGCGGCCTGGTGCGCGCCGACTGGGACGAGGCGACCGAGCTGATCGCCGCCGCCCAGGTGCACACCGTCAAGACGTACGGCCCCGACCGCGTCGCCGGCTTCTCGCCCATCCCGGCGATGTCGATGGCGTCGTTCGCGGCCGGGGCGCGGTTCCACTCGCTGATCGGCGGCACGCTGCTGTCGTTCTACGACTGGTACGCCGACCTGCCGATCGCCTCCCCGCAGGTCTTCGGCGACCAGACCGACGTGCCGGAGGCCGCGGACTGGTGGAACGCGGGCTATCTGATCATGTGGGGCTCGAACATCCCCGTGACCCGTACTCCCGACGCGCACTTCCTGACCGAGACCCGCTACAACGGCACCAAGGTCGTCGCGGTCAGCCCCGACTACGCCGACAACGTCAAGCACGCCGACGAATGGCTCGCCCCGCACCCCGGCACGGACGGGGCGCTGGCGATGGCGATGGGACACGTGATCCTGCGCGAGTTCCTCGTCGACCGTGAAGTCCCCTACTTCCAGGACTACTTGCGCAAGTTCACCGATGCCCCGTTCCTGGTGGCCCTGCGCGAGCACGACCGCGGACTCGTCCCCGACGGGTTCCTGACCGCCGCGGATCTCGGGCACGACACGGAGAACGCCGGGTCCAAGACGGTTCTCCTGGACCGGGCCACGGGCGAACCCGTGGTTCCCAACGGCTCGCTCGGCTTCCGGTGGGGGGAAGCCGGGCGCGGCCGCTGGAACCTCGACCTGGGCGACGTCGTACCCGAACTGACCCTGCTCGAAAGCGCCGAGGAGACGGCCGAGGTCGCCCTGCCCCGCTTCGACGAGGGCGCCACGGAGGGCGGTTCGGTCCTGGTGCGCGGGGTGCCGGTGCGCCGGATCGGCGGCCGCCTCGTCACCACGGTCTTCGACCTGATGCTGGCCCAGTACGGCGTCGCACGCCCCGGACTGCCGGGCAGTTGGCCCACCTCGTACGACGACGCGAGCGAGCCGTACACCCCGGCCTGGCAGGAGACGATCACCTCGGTCCCGGCGGAGCAGGCGGCGCGCATCGGCCGGGAGTTCGCCCGCAACGCGGAGCGCACCGAAGGCCGTTCCATGATCGCGCTCGGGGCCGGCACCAACCACTGGTTCCACTCCGACACGATCTACCGGGCCTTCCTGGCACTGACCACGATGACCGGATGCCAGGGTGTCAACGGCGGCGGCTGGGCGCACTACGTCGGCCAGGAGAAGGTCCGCCCGGTCACCGGTCAGCAGCACCTGTCCTTCGCGTTCGACTGGCAGCGGCCCACCCGGCACATGGCGGGCACCTCGTACTGGTACCTGAACTCCGACCAGTGGCGCTACGAGGCCTTCGGGCCGGACGAGTTGGCCTCCCCGCTGGGCGAAGGTCGCTTCAGGGGCAAGGCGTTCGCGGACACGCTCGCGCAGGCCGTACGGCTGGGCTGGACGCCCGGCCACCCCGGGTTCGACCGCAACCCGCTCGACCTGACGGACGAGGCGCGGGACCGGGGCAAGCCGGTGGCCGAGCACATCGTCGACGAACTGAAGTCCGGCAGGCTGCGGTTCGCCGTCGAGGACCCCGACGCCCCGGCCAGCTTCCCGCGCGTGCTCACCGTGTGGCGGGCCAACCTGCTGGGCTCCTCCGGCAAGGGCAACGAGTACTTCCTGCGCCATCTGCTGGGCGCCGACGCGGCCGTCCGCTCCGAACAGACCCCGCCCGAGGGGCGCCCGAAGGACGTGGTGTGGCGCGAGGAGGCCCCCGAGGGCAAGCTCGACCTGCTGGTCTGCATGGACTTCCGGATGACCTCCACCGGTCTGCTCGCCGACGTCGTGCTCCCGGCCGCGACCTGGTACGAGAAGGACGACCTGTCCAGCACGGACATGCACCCCTTCGTGCACGCCTTCACCCCGGCCATCGCCCCGCCCTGGCAGGCCCGCACCGACTACGACACCTTCCTGACCATGGCCGACCGGTTCAGCGAACTGGCCGCCGGGCACCTCGGCACCCGCACCGACGTGATCGCCGTGCCGCTGCTGCACGACACCCCGGACGAACTGGCCCAGCCGGGCGGGACGGTACGGGACTGGAAGGCCGGCGAGTGCGAGCCGGTTCCCGGCCGGACCATGCCGAAACTGGTCGTCGTCGAACGGGACTACGCCGCCGTCGCGCAGAAGATGCGCGCCGTCGGTCCGCTGCTCGACACCCTGGGCACCACCACCAAGGGCGTCACCGTCCATCCGGACCAGGAGCTGGACGAACTGCGGCGGCGCTGCGGGACGGTCAGGGACGGGGTGGCCGCCGGCCGGCCCTCCCTGGCCACCGCCTCCGACATGTGCGAGGCGATCCTCGCGCTGTCCGGCACCACCAACGGCCGGCTGGCCACCGAGGGTTTCCGGGAGCTGGAGCGGCAGACCGGCAGCGAGGGTCTGGTCGAACTCTCCGCCGAGCGCGAGGCGGAGCGGATCACGTTCGCCGACACCCGTACCCAGCCGCGCTCGGTGATCACGTCGTACGAGTGGTCGGGCTCGGAGACCGGCGGGCGCCGCTACTCGCCGTTCGTCATCAACACCGAGCACAAGAAGCCCTGGCACACCCTCACCGGTCGGCAGCACTTCTTCGTCCAGCACGACTGGATGGCCGAACTGGGCGAGCAACTTCCCGTCTACCGACCCCCGTTGAACACGCCCCGGCACTACGGCGACGAGCAGTTGCACGACCGGGACCGGGCGGAGGTCACCGTCCGCTATCTGACCCCGCACTCGAAGTGGTCCATCCACTCGAACTACCAGGACAACAAGTACATGCTCGATCTGTCCCGCGGCGGACCGACGATCTGGATGTCCACCGCCGACGCCGAGAAGATCGGCGTGCGGGACAACGAGTGGATCGAGGCGTACAACCGCAACGGCGTCGTCGCCGCCCGCGCCGTGGTCACCCACCGCATGCCCGAGGGCACCGTGTACATGTACCACGCCCAGGACCGGAACGTGAACGTGCCGAGGACCGAGGTCAGCGGCAAGCGTGGCGGCATCCACAACTCGCTGACCCGGCTGCTGCTCAAGCCCACCCATCTCGCGGGCGGCTACGCCCAGTTCACGTACGCCTTCAACTACTACGGCCCGACCGGCAACCAGCGCGACGAGGTCACCGTCATCCGCCGCCGCTCGCAGAGCGTGGAGTACTGAGATGCCCCGTGGCGAAACCACCGTCGGACGCGTCATGGCACAGATCGCGATGGTGATGAACCTCGACAAGTGCATCGGCTGCCACACCTGCTCGGTCACCTGCAAGCAGACGTGGACCAACCGCACCGGAGTCGAGTACGCCTGGTTCAACAACGTCGAGACCAAGCCCGGCGTCGGCTATCCGCGCCGCTACGAGGACCAGGAGCACTGGAAGGGCGGCTGGATGCTCGACCGGCGCGGGCGGCTCGTCCTGCGCTCCGGCGGCAGGGTCAAGCGGCTGCTGTCGATCTTCTCCAACCCCGACCTGCCCGCCATCGAGGACTACTACGAGCCGGTCACCTACGACTACGACAACCTCGTCAACGCCCCCGCCCGGCAGGACATCCCGGTCGCCCGTCCCCGTTCGGTCCTCACCGGCCGGCCGACCGCGATCACCTGGGGCGCCAACTGGGAGGACGGCCTCGGCGGCGCGCCCGAGCACGCGGGCGCCGACCCCGACCTGAGCGGTGAGTGGGCCCGGAAGGTGAAGTTCGAGTTCGAGCAGACCTTCCTCTTCCACCTGCCCCGGCTGTGCGAGCACTGCCTCAACCCGGCCTGCGTGTCCGCCTGTCCGTCCGGCGCCCTGTACAAGCGGGTCGAGGACGGCATCGTCCTCGTCGACCAGGACCGCTGCCGGGGCTGGCGGATGTGCGTGACCGCGTGCCCGTACAAGAAGGTGTACGTCAACCACGCCACCGGCAAGGCCGAGAAGTGCACCTTCTGCTTCCCCCGCATCGAGGCCGGGCAGCCCACCGTCTGCTCCGAGACCTGCGTCGGCCGGCTGCGCTACCTCGGGCTGCTGCTGTACGACGCCGACCGCGTCGGCGAGGCCGCCGCCACACCGGACGAGAAGGACCTCCTCGACGCCCAGCGCGGCGTCTTCCTCGACCCGCGCGACCCCGAGGTGATCGCGGCCGCACGACGCTCGGGGATACCGGAGGACTGGCTGGAGGCGGCCCGCCGCTCCCCGGTGTACGACCTGGTCGCGCGCTTCGAGGTGGCGCTGCCGCTGCACCCGGAGTACCGCACGATGCCGATGGTCTGGTACGTCCCGCCGCTGTCCCCCGTGCTCGACGCCGTCGACGCGGCGGGCGGGAACCAGGACGACCCCGACCACGTCTTCGCCGCCGTCACCCGGCTGCGCATCCCGCTGGAGTACCTGGCGGAACTGTTCACCGCCGGGGACGCCGACGTCGTCGCCGGCGTGCTGATGAAACTCACCGCACTCCGCTCGTACATGCGCGAACGCACCCTCGGCGAGTCGGGTGACGAGGCCGTGCTGAAGGCCGTCGGCCTCACCGCCCGCGAGGCGAAGGACCTGCACCGGCTGCTCGCCGTCGCCAAGTACGCAGACCGGTACGTCGTCCCCGCCGCCCACCGGGAGGACGCCGCCGCGCTCACCGCGACGGAGAACCGCTGCCCGGTCGAGACCTCCGACGACGCCGGGCCCAGCAAGGTCATGCTCGACATCCCCACCCTGCGCCGCGACACCACCGCCGGAGGACGTCCGTGACCCCGCTGCCTGCGACAATCCCCGCCCTCGTCGGCACCCGCGTCCGGGCAGCCGTGCGCCGTCCCGCCCGGCTCACCGCCGAGGAGACGGCGGGCCGAGCACTGGTCCTGCGGCTGGTGTCGCTGCTCCTGCAGTACCCCGACGCCGAACTGAGCTCGGCCCGGCGGGAGTTGACGACCGTGGTGGAGGCGCTTCCGGCCACACCCGTGGCGCGGCACCTGGCCAGGTTCACCGACTCGTTCGCCGCGCTGGACCCCGAGGCGCTGGAGCGGCACTACGTCGAGACGTTCGACCTGCGCCGCAGGAGCAGCCTCCACCTCACCTACTACCTGCACGGCGACACCCGCCGCCGCGGCATGGCCCTGCTCACCCTCAACCAGCGCTACCGGGCCGCCGGCTGGGACATCGACGGCGGCGAACTGCCCGACCATCTCCCGGTCGTGCTGGAGTTCGCCGCCCTGGCGGGCCCGGGCGGCGGAGAGGCGCCGCTGCGCCAGCACCGGCGCGGGCTCGAGCTGATCCACCGGGCGCTGACCGACGCGGACTCGCCGTACCGGCACGTCCTGGCCGCGCTGCTCAGCCTGCTGCCGCCGCCCACCGAGGCGGACCGCGCGGCGGTGGCCCGGCTCGCCGCCGAGGGACCGCCGGACGAGGAGGTCGGCCTCGACCCCTACGGGACCTATGGCGACGGGGAGTTCGCCCCGCCGGGCACGTTCGTGCCGCCGACGACCGCTCCGCCGACCCGTGTGCCGCCCGCGACCCCGACCGTCACCCGCAGGGAAGGCAGCCGATGAACGCCGCAGCACTCGCCCGACCGGCCGCCACGCCGGTGAACGGCACCGACCTGTTGGTGTGGGTCGCCTTCCCCCACATCTGCCTCGCCGTGTTCGTGCTCGGGCATGTCTGGCGCTACCGGCAGGACCAGTTCGGCTGGACCACCCACACCAGCCAACTGCTGGAGCACCGTTGGCTGCGCTGGGGCAGCCCGCTGTTCCACCTCGGCGCCTTCATGGTGATCGCCGGGCATGTCGTGGGCCTGGCCGTGCCCGCCTCGTGGACCGAGGCGGCCGGCATCTCCGAGCACGCCTACCACACCTCCGCCGTCCGGGCCGGTTCGGTGGCGGGCGTCGCCATGGTCACCGGGCTGGGCATGCTGTGCGCCCGCCGACTGCTGACCCGCCGGATCCGGCTCACCACCGACCGCAGCGACAAGCTCCTCTTCCCGCTGCTGTCCGCCACCGTCCTGCTGGGCATCACCGCCACCGCCGCCCACAACGTGTTCGGGCCCGGCTACGACTACCGGGAGACCGTGTCCGTCTGGTTCCGCGGCCTGTTCACCCTCCAGCCGCAGCCGGAGGCCATCGCGGGCGCACCGTTGCTGTTCCGCCTGCACGCCCTGACCGCCTGTCTGCTCTTCGCCGCCTGGCCCTTCACCCGGCTGGTGCACGTATGGAGCGCCCCGATCGGCTACCTCGCCCGGCCCTACCTGGTCTACCGAAGGCGGGCCGCACCGGCAGTGGTCCCGCAGCCCGGCGGCCGCCCCCGGTCGGCCTCCGGCTCCCGGTGAGCCGCATGCGCCACGGCCCCGCCGACATCGGCGAAGGAGTCCCGCGAGCGCTCCGGAGCACGGATCCGGGGCGGAGGGCCGGCCGGGCCCGACGTGAGGACCGTCAGCCCGGCGGCCGGGACCCACGGCCCATGCCGCCCGGGTGTCCATGAGCGGACAGTGGCCGCAGGGCCGCAGCCGCAGATCCGCGAGCAAGAGGCCGGCGGACCGCCGGACCCCGGCCGCAGAACCACCGTGAGCAACAGGGAAGGAACGGACGTCATGGTCCAGTCTTCGACGACGGAGAGCAGCAGGACGGCCCCGGGCACGCCGACACCCGGCCGGGCCTGGCGGATGCTGGCCCTGGCCACCCTCGGGTTCGCCGTCAACTTCTGGGCCTGGGCGCTGCTCAGCCCGCTCGGCCCCCGCTTCAAGGACAGCCTGGAACTGACCTCCTTCCAGCAGTCGCTGCTGGTGGCCGTGCCGGTCGTCGTCGGCTCCCTGGGCCGCATACCGGTCGGTGCGCTGACCGACCGGTTCGGCGGACGCGTGATGTTCCCGATCGTCTCGGCGGCCACCATCGTGCCCGTGCTCTACCTGGGATCGGCCGGACACTCCTCGCTCACCGGACTGCTCGTCGGCGGGCTCTTCCTCGGCATCGGCGGCACCGCCTTCGCCGTCGGGGTGCCCTTCGTGAGCGCCTGGTTCCCGCCCGAGCGGCGGGGTCTGGCGATCGGCGTCTTCGGCATGGGCATGGGCGGCACCGCGATCAGCGCCCTCACCACGGTGAAGCTGGTCGACGCCCACGGCATGGCGAACCCCTTCCTGATCACCGCGGGCGTCCTGGCCGCGTACGCCGTCCTGGCCGCGGTGGTCCTGCGCGACGCCCCTGGACGCACCGTGCCGACCGAACCGCTGGGCCGGCGCCTGACCGCCACGCTGCGCCTCGGCGTCACCTGGCAGGCATCCGCCCTGTACGCGGTGGCCTTCGGCGGCTACGTCGCCTTCTCCGTCTACCTGCCCACCTACCTCAAGACCGGCTACGGACTGCCCCAGGCCGACGCGGCCGACCGGATGGCCGGGTTCGTGCTGCTCGCGGTCGCCATGCGGCCGGTGGGCGGCTGGCTGTCGGACCGCGTCGGCCCGGTGCGCGTGCTGGCCGGTGCCCTGGGTGTCGTGCTGGCCGGGGCGCTCGCGCAGTCCTTCACACCGGCCCTGACACCCGTGGGCACGATCGCGTTCCTGGCCATGGCCGCCGCGCTGGGCGCGGGCAGCGGTGCGGTGTTCGCGCTGGTGGCCCTGCTGGCCCCGGCGAACAAGGTCGGCTCGGTCACCGGCGTCGTCGGCGCCGCGGGCGGGCTGGGCGGCTTCGTACCGCCACTGCTGATGGGCTCGCTGTACGGCACCTACGGCTCGTACGCGATCGGCCTGGTCCTGCTGGGCGTGGTCGCGGCGGCGGCGCTGGCCTTCACCGAGACCGGTGTGCGCCACGCCCTCACCCGCCGCACGCCCACCACCCGCTGAACGGGCGCGGAGCAGCACCGGAGTCCTTCGACGAACACGACGAGCTCGTCACCCTCATCAGCCACGTACGCGACGCCCGGCGCGACGGCGACATCGCCGGCACAGCCGAAATCGTCCACTCGCTCCTCGCGGGAAACGTCCTGCGCGGCGGAACCGCACTGGAGGCGCTGCCGGAACGCGTCCGGTCGCAACAGCGGGGCCGGCCGACCGCGGTCACCTCCTGACGGCCTCAGGCGTCGGGCGGCACGGTCTCGAACTCCCGCTCCAGATGACCGGTGTCCAGGCGTCGCCGCAGGGCGTTCCGGCGGTGAACGGCCGTCAGCGCCGCCCGCAGCGGGGAAGGCGGGACCGCGAGAACGGGGCAGACGGCGTGGGCGAGGCAGTAGCGTCCGACCGACGGCCACAGCGCGCGGCGCAGCCGGCCCCGCCCACCGGCGCCGACGACGAGGATGTCGCCGTCCTGGTCGGCGATCCGCACCAGCGCCGGCCCGGGAGCGCTCCGTACGACGAGCGCCTGCCCGGGCAGCCCGGTGCCGGCGCTGCCGAACACGCCACGCAGCGCTCCCACGAGCCGTTCGCTCGCAAGCCGCTCCCACTCCGGGACCAGGGCGGCCGTCGCCGGGATCCGGTGGGCGGTGAGATCACCCTCCGGCGGCTCCCAGGCGAGCACCGGCCAGAGCTCCGCACCTCGGAGCCGGGCCTCGTCGGCAGCCCGGCCCAGGACAGCGAGGCACCCCGGCGAGCCGCTCACTCCCACGACGACACGAGCGGACGAAGGCCCGGGGGACTCGGACATCGCTCTCACCTTCTGCACGAGCCGACCGGGGCTCCTGGTCGGCGATCACTTGCGGAACCGTCTCCATCTCACCTCCCCCCGAGGGCTCTCGACAGTTCGTGCACCGGTTCTTGGCGCCCCTTTGACGGTGTTCCGGCGCCCTCCCGCCGGCACTGTCAGCGTCCCGTCAAAGACACCCGGGTCCTCGTCAGCGTCCCGTCAGGGCCGGTCCGCCGGCCGAGGGCCGCGGGCATAACGTCGGCAGCGAACCCCGGTCCGCCTTCCCACGACCGGGGAACCACAGGTCCGGTCCCACTCTCCCCGCCCTTCGGGAGGCACCCCATGACAGCACTCGTCCACGGCGAAGACCCCGAGCCCGCCGAACGGTTCCCGGCCGGACCCCTGTACGTACCGGTCCGGCCGGGACCCTCCGGGTGCGCGGCCCGGCTCTTCCGCACCCCGCTCGGCGACCGTACGGCCGTCGGCTTCACCTCCGAGCGCCGGCTGACCGCCACCCTCGGCCCCGGCCAGGCGTGGATCCGGCTCGCCGAGTCCGCGCTGCGCGCGCTGACCGCGCCGCTCGGCGTCACCGCCGTCACGGTCGACCCGCAGTTCACCGCCGCGGCGCCCGCACGGCTCGTACCGGTTCCCCCCGTCCCACCGGCCGGGCCGGTCACGCACGAGACGTCCGCGCTGCGGACCGCCTGAGAGGGGCAGCCACCATGAGCACGGTTCACGAACCCACCACCACGCCCGGCGCCGTCACCGCCGCGGTCGGCCTGTCGGTGTGGCCCGCCTCCACCCGCGAACACCCGCACGGCGACCTCGCCGTGGGCGGTGTACCGCTCGCCGAGCTCGCCGACCGCTTCGGCACACCCGTCTACGTCCTGGACGAGGCCGAGGTCCGCGACCGCTGCCGCACCTACCGCGACGCCTTCCCCGACGCCGAAGTCCTCTACGCGGCCAAGGCGTTCCTGTGCCGCGCGATGGCCCACTGGATGGACGAGGAAGGCCTCGGCCTCGACGTCTGCTCCGCCGGCGAGCTCGAACTCGCCGTCATCGCGGGGTTCCCGCCCGAGCGGATCGTGCTGCACGGCAACGCCAAGTCCCCGCGCGACCTGGAGGCCGCCCTGCGCCTCGGTGTCGGCCGCATCGTCATCGACAGCCCCTTTGAGATCGCCCGGCTGGCCGCCGCCGTCGGCCCGCACGGCCACCAGAAGGTGATGGTCCGGGTGGTGCCCGGCATCAGCGCGGGCGGCCACGAGAAGATCCGCACCGGCACCGACGACCAGAAGTTCGGCCTGTCCATCGCCGACGGGTACGCGGCGCACGCCATCGCGCGCATACTCGACCAGCCCCAGCTCGAACTCACCGGCCTGCACTGCCACCTGGGCTCGCAGATCACCGGGGTCAAGCCGTACCTGGGCGCCGTGCGCCGCATGGTCGGCCTGATGAGCCGACTGCACGAGCAGCACGGCCTGGTCCTGCCCGAACTCGACCTCGGCGGCGGCCACGGCATCGCCTACCGCCCCGGTGAGCAGGCTCTGGACCTCACCATGCTGGCCCGTAAGGTACGCGCCGAACTCACCGAAGCCTGCGCGACGGCCGGACTGCCCGTCCCCCGCCTGATCATCGAACCCGGACGGGCCATCGCCGGACCGGCGGGCATCGCCGTCTACCGCGTCCTGTCCGTCAAACGCACCGGCGAGCACGTGTTCGTCGCCGTCGACGGCGGCATGAGCGACAACCCGCGCCCCGCCCTGTACGGCGTCCGCTACGCCCCGCGCCTGATCGGCCGGCCCGGCACCGCCGCCCCGGCCCTGGTGACCGTGGTGGGCCGGCACTGCGAAGCGGGCGACGTCCTCGCCGCCGACGCGGCCCTGCCCGCCGACGTACGCCCCGGTGACCTGATCGCCGTCCCCGTGGCCGGCGCCTACCACCTGTCCATGGCCTCCGGCTACAACCTGGTCGGCCGCCCGCCCGTCGTCGCCGTGCGCGACGGACAGGCCCGCCTGCTGGTCCGCCGCGAGTCCCTGGAGGACGTCCGCCGCCGTGACGTGGGCCTGTGACCGGCCTGCTGAACTCCCGGGCGGGCCGGTCCTTCATCCCCCGCCGACCGAACCGCCCCGGGCCCACCCGCGCTGTCCGCGGCCGTCAGGGCCGAGGCCCGTCGACGCGCGCGTCCAAGGCCTCGTCCAGGGTCTTCGCCGCCATGATGAGGGAGAGGTGGGTGAACGCCTGTGGAAAGTTGCCGAGTTGCTCGCCGCTGGGTCCGATCTCCTCGGCGAACAGGCCGACATGGTTGGCGTACGTCAGCATCTTCTCGAAGGTGTAGCGGGCCTGCGGGAGGCGTCCGGCGCGGGCGAGGGCGTCGACGTACAGGAACGTGCACAGGCTGAACGTCCCCTCGGCGCCGCGCAGTCCGTCCGGGGAGGCCGCGGGGTCGTAACGGTAGACGAGGCTGTCGGAGACCAGGACGCGGTCCATGGCGTCGAGGGTGCTCAGCCAGCCCGGGCTGCGGGGGGCCAGGAAGCCGACCCGGGGGGCCAGCAGCAGGGAGGCGTCGAGGACGTCGCCGTCGTAGTGCTGGACGAAGGCGCGCTGTCGTTCGCTCCAGCCGCGCTCCATGACCTGTTCCAGGATCGCGTCCCGGGTCCGCGTCCAGCGCGCGAGGTCGGCCGGCCTGCTGAACTCGGCCGCGAGCTTCAGCCCGCGGTCGAACGCGGCCCAGCACATCACCCGGCTGTAGGTGAAGTCCTTGCGCCCGCCCCGGGTCTCCCAGATGCCCTCGTCGGGCCGGTCCCAGGAGTCCGCCAGCCAGTCCAGGGTCCTGGCCAGGTTCTTCCACCCGTGATAGCCCGCCTGCTCGCCGACCGCACGGCCCTCGGCCAGGGCGTAGAGGGCCTCGCCGTATATGTCGAGCTGGAGCTGTTCGGTCGCGGCGTTGCCGATCCGCACCGGGCAGGACCCGCGGTAGCCCTCGAAGTGCTCCAGGGCCTCCTCGGGCAGGTGCGGGTTGCCGTCCACCCGGTACACGATCTGGAGGGGTTCGTCGCCAGGACCGTCGCCGCGTTCCAGGCGCTCGCCGAGCCAGTGGGTGAAGCGCGCCGCCTCGTCGACGAAGCCGAGGTCGAGCAGGGCCCGCACCGACAGCGAGCCGTCCCGCACCCAGGTGTACCGGTAGTCCCAGTTGCGCTCGCCGCCGATCTGCTCCGGCAGTCCCGTGGTGGCCGCGGCGACCGGCGCGCCCGTGGGGGCGTACGTGAGGAGTTTCAGCGTGATCGCCGAGCGGTGCACCATGTCCGTCCAGCGGCCGCGGTACCGCGAGGTGCGCACCCACCGCTGCCAGAAGTCGACGTTGTCCCAGAGCTCGGCGGTGATCCGCTCGGTGCTGGGGGGCGGTGGCGGCTGTCCGCCCGGCGCGCAGACGGTGAACACCGCGACCGCCGTCTGCCCGGCGTGCAGGGTGATGCCGCCCCGGACGTCCTGCCCGTCCCGTTCGAGGGGGACACCGGTCTGGAGGTGGGCCGTGGTCCCCGGGGCACGGAACGTCGCCGTGTGGGGCGTCAGTTCGAGTTCGTGCGCCGCCCGCCCGTAGTCGAACCGAGGCCGGCACTCGAGACCGAAGTGCACGGTGCCGCGCACCGCGCGCACGACCCGCACCAGGGTGTGCCGGTCGGTCGCCGTCGGGCCCGGCAGCACCGGCATGTAGTCGATCGTCTCGCCCACGCCGTCGGGCGACATGAACCGGGTCACCACCACCGCGCTGTCCGGGTAGTAGAGCTGCTTCCAGGATCCCTCGGGGTGATCGGGCGCCAGCCGGAAGTGACCGCCGCGCTCGTGGTCGAGCAGGGCGGCGAAGACGCTCGGGGAGTCGAAGCGCGGCGCCGCGAACCAGTCGATCACCCCCTGGGACGACACCAGGGCCGTGGTCTGGAGATCACCGACGAGACCGTGCTCGGCGATGGGCGGATAGCGGTCCATGCCGGTCTCCTCGTCACGCCGTCCCGGCCGTCACCCGTCCGCTGCGGACGGCGTCCAGGAGCGCCCGGTGGTCCCTCTCGTTCTGGTCGGCGTAGCGCTCGGCGAAGAGCACCAGCGCATGGTCGAAGACGTCGCCCCCGCCCAGATAGGAGGCGATCGCGATCCGGTCGCCCGACCTGGCGTGCGCGCGGGCCAGCGTGGCCCCGCACAGCTCGCCGAAGGCCCGCATCCCGGCCGGCACCATCGACTCCGGCTGCGCGGCGCCCTTCCAGTCCCGCAACTGCCGTACGTAGAAGTCGCGCCGGCGGCCGTCGATGCCGTCGGCGCGTCCCCAGCCCAGGAAGATGTCGCTGGTGGCCTGCATCAGCCGCTGGCCGGAGACCACCCGCTCGCCCTGCGTGGGGTGGTCGCCGGCCCCGGCGAACGGCTCCAGCACCGATGGGGCCGCCTCCTTGGCCTGGAGGACGAGCGGATCGTCGTCGTCCCGGCCGAGCAGCAGCACGATCCAGCACCGGGTGCCCACGCTGCCGACGCCGACCACCTTGCGGGCCACGTCGCCGAACCGGTACTGCTCCAGCAGGAACCGCCGGTCCGGCTGGAGACTGTGGCCGTAGTGCTCGATCAACCGGCGCAGCTGCTCCTCCAGCGCACCGCGTTCGACATCGGGGAGCAGGTCCTGGAGCGGGGTGATCAGCGGCGGGTCCGCGGCGATCCGGGGCCTGCCGCCGACGACGCGGGTGAGCTTGGCGAAGGCCTGGCGGCTGTCCCGGGTACGCGCCTTCGCCACCGACTCCTCCCAGCGGGCCCGGGTCCGCGCGCTCCCCTCCGACACGAAGCGGTCCCGCACCCACTCCTCGTCGAACCGGGCGTACCAGACGGGCAGATCGCCCATCCCGGCATAGCGCCGCATCCACTCCCGGTAGGAGCGGACCGTCGACCGCACGACGCCGGCCCGCTCCTGGTCGCTGAAGCCGTTCGCCCGGCCCGCGACGACGAAACTCGCCGACAGCCGCTTGACGTCCCACTCCCAGGGGCCGGGCAGCGTCTCGTCGAAGTCGTTGATGTCGAACACCAGCCGGCGCTCGGGCGATGCCAGCAGCCCGAAGTTCAGCAGGTGCGCGTCGCCGCACAGCTGCGTCCTGAACCCCGACCGGGGCGTGTCGGCCAGGTCCCCGGCCATGACGGCGGCCGCCCCCCGGAAGAAGCGGAACGGCGACTCGGCCATCCGGCCGTAGCGGAGCGGGACGAGTTCGGGCACCCGGGTCGCCGACTGCGCCTCGAGGACGGCCACCGGATCCGGCCGCTTCACGGTGGGCGCGAACTCGACGTGGCTGGAACGGGGCACGGACGACCGGGCGGCCTTGCCCAGCGCGGCGCGCTCCTGCGGAGTGCGGTGCCGGGTGCTCGCATCGGTCGGGTGAGGGGTGGTCATGGCACTCGCTCCGAGTGTGGTCGGCGGGGGATCGACCGCGCCGATGCCCCGGAGGATGCCTCGCGTCGACGTCCTCGGAGCGTGTCAGGACCCGCCGGGAGAAGCGGACGTCTCAGCCGGACACCACGGTAGCCCCGGGCCCCGCGCCCGGCGAGTCGGGCCGGGCGGGACGGCCGTCGGAGGCCGGGCGAGGAGTTGTGGGTGGGGGAGGGGACGGCGACGATGAGTGCATGTGCGGTTCCACGGCCGGGTGCCGCGTGCGGCGACCAGGGTCGGCCCGGCATGATGCGCCGGACCGGTCCTAGGGGGCGGCGATGGTTCTTGACCTGCTGATCCTCGGTCTGGTGATCGCTCTGAACCCGCTGCCGGTCACCGGGTTCGTGCTGGTGCTGTCGGCCCCGGGCGGGATCTGGAACGGGTTGGCGTTCGTGCTCGCCTGGCTGACCTGCTTCGTCGGGATCATCGCCGTGGTGCTGGCCATGACGGGCGGTCAGCCGCCGCCCCCGAGGTCCCCGCCGTCCGAGGCCGCGCTGGCCGCCAAACTCGCCATCGGCCTGGGGCTCGTGTGGTACGCGGAGCACGCCCGCCGCAGGCTGGGCACCCGGCAGAAGCCGTCCGGAGGCATGTCGCGGGTCGACCGGATCAATCCGTGGAGTGCCGCCGGCCTTGCCCTGCTCCTCCAGCCGTGGGGATGTGTGGCCGCCGGTGCCGCCACGGTGGTGGCGGCCGACCTCTCCCACGCGGCCGCGTACGCGGCGCTGTTCGGCTACTGCCTGCTGGCCAGCTCCAGCCTGCTGACCATGGAGGTCTACGCGACCTTCGCCCCCGAAGCGGCCGCCGAGCGGCTCGGGAAGCTGCGCGCATGGCTGGAGGGCCACAAGGAGCAGACGATCGTCGCGGTCTCGCTGCTGGCGGGGCTGTGGCTGGTGGGCCGCAGCATCTACGGACTGACCTCCTGAACCGGGGCCGAGGCCGGCAGGTGCCGTACGCCGTGCACACGGGCTCGCCGCGCCGAGTTGCCGCGTCCGGGCCGCGCCGCGTTAATGGTGGGGCGCCCGGCCCGGGCCGTGATCCGGCGCATCTCGCTGTGTCACACGGAGGTCCGGATGGACATGATCCACGTCCGGGCGGTGAGCCCTCAGGACCTCACGGAACACGCCATGGCCCTGCTGCGGGCCGAGCCGTGCGTGGTGAACCTGGTGCTCCAGCCGGGCAGCGTACGCAACCCCGACGGCGACGCCATCGAGTGCGACGTCCTGACCGGTGCCGCGAACGACGTGTTGCGCGGCCTGCGCGACCTCGGACTCGGGCGGCGCGGCTCGATCGTCCTCGACCCGGTCGACACCGTGTTCTCCGACCACGCGGCGAAGGCGGGTGCCGAGGTGTTCGGCGCCCGGCTGAGCGCGCCGGTGTGGGAACAGGTGGAGGCTCACATCCGGGCCGAGGGGAGATACCCCCCGAGCTTCTACCTCTTCCTGCTGATCGCGGGGATCATCGGCGCGGTGGGCATCTTCACCAACTCCCAGATCCTGATCGTCGGGGCCATGGTGGTCAGCCCCGAGTACGGGGCCATCACCAGCGTCGCCCTCGCGATCGACCAACGTTCGCGGCGGGGGGTCCGGCGCGGGCTGGGGGCCCTGTTCGAGGGCTTCCTGCTCGTGATCGCCGCGACCTTTCTCTTCGCGCTCGTCGTCCGCGGCTTCGAGCTGCAACCACGGGCGTTCGCCCTGGGGCTGAGGCCCGTCGCGAACCTCATCCACACGCCGAACTTCTTCTCGGTCGTGGTCGCGGTGCTGGCCGGGGTCGCCGGAATCGTCTCGCTGGCCGAGGCCCGCACGCGAGCACTGCTCGGCGTCTTCATCTCGGTGACCACCATCCCGGCGGCGGCCGACATCGGCGTCTCGTGCGCGTTCGCCGCATGGACCGAGGCCCGCGGATCGCTGCTCCAACTGCTGCTCAACATCGTGGTGCTGATCGTGGTCGGGACCGGAACCCTCAAGTGCCAGCGCGCGATCTGGCGGCGGGTCGGCGCACGCGGCCGAACCCGGTCGGCCTGAACCGAAATGCGGCCGCATCCGACCGGTGATGCAATGGACTCCGATTCAGGGACAACGCCGTGACCAGCCAGAGGTGACATCGTGGGCGATGAGTTTGTCGAGATGGGACCGATCGATTACGCGGTCGTGGAGTTTCCCGGAAACCACATGACCGGTGAGGGTTTTCCGCTGCTGGTCGACCTGGTGGAGCGCGGCATCATCCGAATTCTCGATCTGATGTTCATCGGAAGAGAACAGGACGGAACCGTGGTCGGTATGGAGATCACCGACTTCACCGGCGACGGGGCGCTGGACCTGGCCGTCTTCCAGGGAGCGTCCTCCGGACTGCTGGGCCACGACGACGTGCAGGAGGCGGGCGCCGCGCTGGAACCGGGCAACTCCGCCGGGATCATCGTCTACGAGAACCTGTGGGCCGCGCCCTTCGTCACCGCCCTGCGCCGCGGCGGCGCGCAGCTCGTCGCCTCCGGACGCATCCCGGTGCCGGCCGTCCTGGAGGCGCTCGACCTGACGGACGAGGCCGTCGCGGCCGAGACCCGGCAGACCCCGACGGCCTAGCCGTATCGACCCGCAGCGCGGTGACGGAAGACCAGGTACTCCTGGGCCTCGCCCTGATCGTCGTACTGGCGACGGGCTCCCAGGTGGTGGCGCACGTACTGCGCGTCCCCGCGCTGATCGTCCTGCTGCCGGTCGGCTTCACGGCCGGCACGCTGACGGACAGCGTCAACCCCCAGGCGCTGCTCGGCGACGCCTTCTCCCCGCTGGTCTCGCTCGCCGTCGCGGTGATCCTCTACGACGCCGGGCTCGGCCTCGACCTGAGCAGGCTCCGCAACCACACGCGACGCGTCGTGGTCCGGCTGATCTGGATCGGAACGCTGGTCACCTGCGTCTCGACGGCCCTGGTGGCCGCACCGCTGCTCGGTATGTCACGGAGCGCGGCGGTGATGCTCGGGGCGATCATCATCGTGAGCGGGCCGACCGTCGTCGGCCCGCTGCTCGGCTTCGTCCGGCCGACCGAGCGGCTCCAGCGGATCCTCGTCTGGGAGGGAACCCTGATCGACGCCGTGGGCGGCGTCCTGGGCGCCCTGGTCTTCCACGCCATCGTGGCGGGCGAACACCGGGGCGTCGCGGGCCGGCTCGGGCAGTTCCTGCTCAGCACGGCGGTCGGTGTCGCGGGAGGCCTGGTCGGAGCGGCCCTGCTGGTGGCGGCGCTGCGCAGGCTCGGGCTCGGCGAGGTGCTGGGCACGACGGTGCAACTCGCCGTCGTGGTCGGCGTGGCGGCCGCCTGCGACCTGGTGCGCGACGACACCGGACTCATCGCCGCCGTCCTGATGGGCCTGGCCGTGGCGAACCTGCCCGGCCTGGACGAAGCCGTCCGCAAGCCGTTCTTCGAGACCCTCGTGAACCTGGTCATCGGCCTGCTGTTCATCTCCATCTCGGCCACCGTCACCCCGCAGTCCCTGAGACATGTGCTGCTGCCGACCCTCGGGCTCGTGGCCGTCCTGGTCCTGGTGACCCGGCCCGCGGTGGCGGCCCTGTCCACGCTGGGGACCGACGTGCCCGCCGGGGAACGCCGCTTCCTCGGGTGGATGGCACCGCGCGGGATCGTCGCCGCCGCCACCGCCTCGACGTTCGCGGCCACCCTGGCCGACAAGGGGATCGGCGGTGCGGCGAGGATCCTGCCGGCCACCTTCGTGGTGATCGTGGCCACGGTCACCCTGTACGGGCTGAGCGCGGTGCCCGTGGCGCGACGGCTGGGCGTGGTGCGCCCGGCCCGTTCGCGCCCGCTGCTCGTGGGCGGCGATCCCTGGGTGGTCGACCTGGGCCGGGCCCTGCGTTCTGTGGGTCTCGACGTGGTCATGTGGGCGGCGCGCGAGGCGGAGCGCGACAGCATCAGGGCCGCCGGGATCGAGCTCGCCGAGGGGGAGTTCATCGCCGCGGCCACCGGCGCCGGTGCGGAGGCCGAGGGTCTCACCAGCGTCCTGCTCCTGACCGGCGAGGACGACTTCAACGCACTGGCGGCCATGAACCTGGAGGGCAGTGTCGAGGGCACCGTCCACCGGCTCGGGGCGTCCGTGGAGGACCGGGGGGTCATCGCCCCTTCCCTCCAGGGGCGGGTGCTCTTCGCTCCCGAACTCACCGCGCCCGAACTGGCGCGCCGCCATGCCGGGGGCGTCCGTGTCGTGACCCGCCGGGTCGAGGGCCCCCTGGAGGCCGGGGCCCGGCTGCTGTTCCTGGTCCGCGACGACGGCAGGCTGCTCCCGGTCACCCGTGCCGGCGGCCCGAGTCCGCGGCCGGGGGACATCGCCGTACTCCTCACGGCTTGAGGGCCGGGCCGCGCTCGAGCCGACGGGGGGCCGGCCGACTCGGATCGGCCGACCGGGGACCGGCTCGGTACTGGAGTCGGTCGGTCGGGCCGGATCGTGCTCGGATCGGCCGACCGGGGACCGGTTCCGTACGGGAGTCGGCTGAGGCCCGGTCGTACTCGGATCGGCAGGCCGGGCCGAAGTGCGGTGGTACGCGCGCGGTGCTCCAATGGAGTCCGGCGAGCGCGCGGGCAGCCGCGCGCCGGCCGGCAGTCAGGCAGATCGGAGGCCGGACGGACAGTCACGCGCCTCCTGCGAGAAGGGAACCGCCGTGCCAGGTCTCCTCCGCGGGGTAGCCCGCACAGCCGTGGTGGCCGGCACGGCCACCGCCGTGTCGAACCGTGTCTCACGCCGTCAGCAGGGCCGCTGGGCCGAGCAGGAGTACCAGCAGGCTCAGGCGCAGGCCGCTCCGCCGCCCGTGGCGCCTGCTGCCCCGGCCGCGACCACCACCCCGCTCACGGACGACATGAGCAGCAAGATCGATCAGCTGAAGCAGCTCGGTGACCTCAAGGCCCAGGGTGTTCTCACCGAGGCGGAGTTCGCGGAGCAGAAGCGCAGGCTCCTCGGCTGACCTGTCGCCGCGGGCGCGGACCACGAGGACGCGGTCAGGCTCCCGACGACGCCCGCACGCGGTCGCGCGGGCGGGCGTCGTCGGGAGCCGGTCGCCGCGGTGGGCCGCCTCAGCGGGCCGTTCCGAAGTCCTGCGTCCAGTAGCTGCCGGGCTCCGCGAGGCCGACGCCGATCTCCTTGAACGTGCAGTTCAGGATGTTGGCCTTGTGGCCGGGGCTGGCCATCCAGCCGGCCATGACCTGCTCGGGGCTCGCGTAACCGAAGGCGACGTTCTCGCCGTAGGTGCTCCAGATGTAACCCGCCCGGGTGATCCGGTCGCCGGGGGCGGACCCGTCGGACCCGGTGTGCGACATGTTCTGGTGCGCCGCCATGTCGGCGCTGTGCGCCTGGGCGGCCTTCGACAGGGTCGCGTTCACGGTCAGGGCCGAGCAGCCGACCTTGTTGCGCTCGGCGTTGGCGAGCTGGACGACGCGCTCGGTGGCCGCGGTCGCCGTGGCGGTGGCGGTGGCCGAAGGCGTCGCGGCGGGCTTGGGGGTGTTGGCCGGCTGCGGGGTGACGGCGGGCTTCGGCGTGCTCGTGGCCGTCGGTGTGTGCGCGGGCGCGGGGGTGGCCGAGGCGGGCGGCGCGGTCCACGGAACGTGCGGAGCGTGCGTGCCGTGTCCGGCCGTCGCGGCCGCCTTGGGCTTGTGGGTCTTGGTCTTCGCCCGGTGGGAGGGGGCGTCGGCCGAGGAGGTGGCCTTCGTCGCTGCCGTCGTGGTGGGCGTGCCGCTCTCGCCGTCCCAGGCGCGGTTCCAGACGAACTGGTCCCGCCAGTCCGCGCTCAGGGTGTGCGCCGCGGTGGGGGTGGAGCCGGCGGCCCCGCCGCCCGGCCAGTCGACACAGGCCATGGCGGCGGACGGCACGCCCACCGTCGCCACGGCGACGGCGGTGATGACTATCCGCCGGAACTGCTTGCTCTTGCGATGCCTTGCCATGCGTGACCTCACTCGGTAGTCGCGGAGCGCCCTCGTGCGGCTGGCTCTGCGCGGACTCCGCTTCTGCGAGCGCGGAGACGTCCTGCCGGTCGACATTCTTAGGACGTCCTCATATAGGGCGCAAAGGGCCCCTGCACCACCTCGCTACTACGTCGCTTCGTAGGCTTTGGGGGTCCTTGTCACGGGGGTGGGGGCGTGCTGACCGTGCGTCCGTGGCGCCCCTCGCACGCCTGTCGGCACGTCAGAAACCCTCAAGGGCAGGACGGTGGGGGCGCACGCCGGGCGGGTGGATCTTCATGGCTTCGGACGGAATGTCCGCTTGGGTCAAGACGGACAAATCTCATATGTCGCCAGAGCGGCATCTACTACCCGGCATGGTTGATGCGGGGAGCCCGGGTGACGCATGTCACGGAACCAGGTCTTCCGGTTATGGCCGGTCTCCGTCCGGCGCTCGACGCGGCCCTGTCAAGCCCGCGCGTGCTTTCAGGTGACCTCACCGCCTGTCTCCGCGGTCGAGGGGTTCGGCAGCCCCGACCATCGCAGTCGGCGGGGACGTACTCGCCCGCACCTCGCCCGCCGGGAGGCAGTTGTGCACATCCTGCTCGTGGCCGACGCGTTCAACAGCCTCACGCAGCGTGTCCATGCCGAACTGCGGGATCGCGGTCACACCGTGTCGGTGGAGCTCGCGCTGCCCGGCCGGTCCCTGCCGGAGGCCGTCCGGCGGCACGCGCCGCAGCTCGTCCTGGCGCCGATGCTGAAGACGGCCGTCCCCCGGGAGGTGTGGTCGGAGTACACCTGTCTGATCGTGCATCCGGGTCCGGTCGGCGACCGGGGTCCGTCCTCGCTCGACTGGGCGATCCACGAGGGTGTCGACCGATGGGGTGTGACCGTCCTCCAGGCCGAGGAGGAGATGGACGCCGGTGACGTGTGGGCGTCCGTCGCCTGCCCGCTGCCGGCGGTGGGCAAGAGCGACCTGTACCGCAACGAGATCGCCGACGCCGCCCTCGCGGCCGTCCTGCTCGCGGTCGACCGCTTCGTGAGCGGAACCCATGTGCCGCTCGATCAGCGGTCGCTCGACGGAGACGGCCCGGTGGCAACCGCCCTTACGTCCGCGGGCGAGACCGCCCCCGCCTCCGCCTCGGCGACGGAAGCCGCCCCCGCCTCCACGGCCGAAGCCCTCCCCGTGTCCGCGGCCGAAGCCGCCCCCGCCTCCGCGGCGGAAACCATGCCCCCGTCCGCACTCGCCGGCCCGCCCGGGCTCCCGGCCGCCCTGGTCGTCCCGCCGCGCACCCGTCCCTACCTGGACCAGAGCGTCCGGCGCATCGACTGGTGTGCGGACGACACGTCGACCGTCCTCCGCAAGCTGCGGGCCGCGGACTCGCGGCCCGGGGTGCTGGACCCGCTGCTCGGCGGCGAGTGGTACCTCCACGGCGGTCACCCCGAGACAGCGCTGCGCGGCCGTCCGGGCGAACTGCTGGCCACCAGGGCCGGGGCGCTGTGCCGGGCGACGAGGGACGGCGCCGTGTGGATCCCCGAACTGCGGCCCCGCCGTCGGCCGGGCGGGCCGCGCACCTTCAAACTGCCCGCCACGCAGGCCCTCGGCGACCGGCTGCCCGCGCTGCCGGAGGTGCCCGCGCCCCCGTTGTCGTACCCGCGGGCGCGCCACGGCACCTGGACGGACATCCGTTACCGGGAGGACGGCGAGACGGGGTTCCTCTCGTTCTCCTTCCCGGGCGGCGCGATGAGCACCGGGCAGTGCCGCCGTCTGCTCGCCGCCTACCGGGAGGCCTGCGAGCGGCCGACCACGGTGCTCGTGCTCGGCGGCCGACGGGACTTCTTCTCCAACGGCATCCACCTCAACGTCATCGAGGCCGCCGCCGACCCGGCCGCCGAGTCCTGGGCGAACATCAACGCCATCGACGACCTGGTGGAGGCGGTGCTCACCACGACGGACCGGCTGGTGGTCGCCGCCGTGGCGGGCAACGCCGCGGCGGGCGGCGTGATGCTCGCGCTGGCGGCCGACGAGGTGTGGTGCCGTTCGGGCGCCGTCCTGAATCCGCACTACCGGCTGATGGGCCTGTACGGGTCGGAGTACTGGACGTACACGCTGCCGCGTCGGGTGGGCCCCGCCGCGGCCGGGCGGATCATGAGCGAGGCGCTGCCGATGAGCGCCGTGGGCGCCCGGCGCGTGGGCCTCGTGGATCAGGTGCTCGAGTGCGCTCCGGAGGACTTCCCGGCGCGGGTCGGAGCCCTGGCGGCCCGGCTGGCGTCACTGCGGGGCACCGGTGCGCGCATCGTCGCGAAGAAGGCGGAGGCGGAACGCCGGGAGGGCGTGGCGCCACTGGCCGGTTTCCGGGAGCGGGAGCTGACCCGGATGCGACGGACGTTCGAGGATCCCGACGCCCCCTACCACGCGCTGCGGCGCGCGTTCGTCCGCAAGGACGGCCCACTGCGTTCATGACATCGCCGTCACCGGAACGGCCCACGCAGACGACCCACCGGGTCCGGATCGCTGATAGCAAGAAGAGTGATGGTCGAAATACAGGCCTTTGTTCCTCAACACCACGAGGAGGCGGTCCCATGACTGCAGCAACGCCGAGCCCGGTCGACGCTGCGGACGGCGGAAGCACGCCCGCGGACGAGGCGCCCACGATCCACATCCTCTGGATCAACGCAGGGCTGAGCTGTGACGGCGACTCGGTCGCGCTGACGGCCGCCATGCAGCCGAGCATCGAGGAGATCGTGCTCGGAGTGCTGCCCGGCCTGCCGAAGATCCAGGTGCACTGGCCGCTGATCGACTTCGAGTGCGGTCCGGTCGGCGGCTCGGACACGTTCATCGAGTGGTTCTTCAAGGGGGAGCGGGGTGAGATCGACCCGTTCGTGCTCGTCGTCGAGGGGTCCATCCCCAACGAGGCGATCAAGCCCG
Source organism: Streptomyces sp. NPDC104096 (assembly GCF_055584385.1). Taxonomy (NCBI): domain Bacteria; kingdom Bacillati; phylum Actinomycetota; class Actinomycetes; order Kitasatosporales; family Streptomycetaceae; genus Streptomyces; species Streptomyces sp. NPDC104096. The sequence goes on along the minus strand of NZ_JBVJMD010000042.1, from coordinate 37,860 downwards.
AGGGCTACTGGTGCGGCTTCGGCGACAACCCGGAGACCGGTCAGCCGATCACGACCAGCGAGTGGATCGACCGGCTCGCCCCGAAGGCGCTCGCGGTCGTCGCCATCGGCACCTGCGCCACGTACGGCGGCATCCACGCCATGGCCGGCAACCCGACCGGTGCCATGGGCGTGCCCGACTACCTCGGCTGGGACTGGAAGTCGCAGGCCGGCATCCCCATCGTGTGCGTGCCCGGCTGTCCGATCCAGCCCGACAACTTCTCCGAGACCCTCACGTACCTCCTCTACCAGGCCGCCGGTGCCGCCCCGATGATCCCCCTGGACGACAAGCTGCGTCCGGCCTGGCTGTTCGGCGCCACCGTGCACGAGGGCTGCGACCGTGCCGGCTACTACGAACAGGGACAGTTCGCCGAGACGTACGACTCGCCTAAGTGCCTGGTCAAGCTCGGCTGCTGGGGTCCGGTCGTCAAGTGCAACGTGCCCAAGCGCGGCTGGATGAACGGCATCGGCGGCTGTCCGAACGTCGGCGGCATCTGCATCGCCTGCACCATGCCCGGCTTCCCCGACATGTTCATGCCCTTCATGGACGAACCGCCCGGGGCCAGGGTCTCCAGCACGGCGAGCGGCGCGTACGGCGCGGTGATCCGCAAGCTGCGGTCCGTCACGGCCAGGACCGTGGACAAGGAGCCCAAGTGGCGCCAGACCGGGGAGCGCATCACCACCGGCTACCGGCCGCCGTGGTGAACCCCCGCCTCATGTGAGCCCGAGCCCCATGCGGGCCACCGGTCCATGTGAGTCCCCGCCCCACGTGGGCCACCGGTCCACGTGGGTCACCGATCCATGTGAGCCCCCCGACCCGACCCACCTCCCCCCACACCCGCGCGCGACGAAGGGCACGGCACACCGAGATGGCACCGACGACGAAAGCGGCCGGAGACGGCACCGGCCTGGTGGAGATGGCCTGGGACCCGATCACCCGGATCGTGGGCAGCCTGGGCATCCACACCAAGATCGACTTCAAGCAGAAGCGGGTCGCCGAGTGCTACAGCACCTCGTCGGTCTTCCGCGGCTACAGCGTCTTCATGCGCGGCAAGGACCCGCGCGACGCGCACTTCATCACCAGCCGGATCTGCGGCATCTGCGGGGACAACCACGCCACCTGTTCGGTGTACGCCCAGAACATGGCGTACGGCGTGAAGCCCCCGCACCTCGGCGAGTGGATCCTCAACCTCGGTGAGACCGCGGAGTACATGTTCGACCACAACATCTTCCAGGAGAACCTGGTCGGGGTCGACTACTGCGAGAAGATGGTCAAAGAGACCAACCCCGGTGTCCTGGAACTGGCCGAGCGCACCGAGGCCCCGCACGCCGGCGAGCACGGCTACCGCACGATCGCCGACATCATGCGCTCGCTGAACCCCCTCGAGGGCGAGTTCTACCGCGAGGCCCTCCAGGTCAGCCGCTACACCCGGGAGATGTTCTGCCTGATGGAGGGGCGCCATGTGCACCCCTCCACGCTCTACCCGGGCGGCGTCGGCACGATCGCCTCCGTGCAGCTCTTCACGGACTACCTCAGCCGCCTGATGCGGTACGTCGAGTTCATGAAGCGCGTGGTGCCGCTCCACGACGACCTGTTCGACTTCTTCTACGAGGCCCTGCCCGGATACGAGGAGGTCGGCCGCCGGCGCGTGCTGCTCGGCTGCTGGGGGGCGCTGAACGACCCCGAGTACTGCGACTTCACGTACGCCAACATGACGGACTGGGGCCGGCGGATGTTCGTCACGCCCGGTGTCGTCGTCGACAACAAGCTGGTCACCAACGACCTCACCGAGATCAACCTCGGCATCCGCATCCTGCTGGGCAGCTCCTACTACGAGGACTGGCAGGGCCAGGAGCAGTTCGTCACGCACGACCCGCTCGGCAACCCGGTGGACCCGCGCCACCCGTGGAACCAGCACACCATCCCCGCCCCGCAGAAGCGGAACTTCGACGACAAGTACAGCTGGGTCATGTCGCCGCGCTGGTTCGACGGCAAGGACCACCTCGCCCTGGACACCGGCGGCGGCCCCCTCGCCCGTCTGTGGTCCACCGCCCTGTCGGGGCTCGTCGACATCGGCGGGGTCAAGGCCACCGGGCAGAGCGTGGTCATCACCCTGCCGCGCACCATGACCAAGCCGGAGACCACCTTCGAGTGGAAGATCCCCCAGTGGTCCAACGCGCTGGAACGCAACCGCGCGCGCACCTACTTCCAGGCGTACTCCGCCGCCGTCGCCCTGCACTGCGCGGAGCAGGGGCTCGCTGAGGTCCGGGCCGGACGGACCCAGACCTGGGAGAAGTTCGAGGTCCCGGACGAGAGCATCGGCTGCGGCTTCACCGAGGCGGTCCGCGGTGTGCTCTCCCACCACATGGTGATCCGCGACGGCAAGATCGCCAACTACCACCCGTACCCGCCCACCCCGTGGAACGCCAGCGTCCGCGACTCCTACGGCACCCCTGGGCCGTACGAGGACGCGGTCCAGAACACCCCGATCTTCGAGGAGAACCCCCCGGAGAACTTCAAGGGCATCGACATCATGCGAACCGTCCGCAGCTTCGACCCCTGTCTGCCGTGCGGCGTCCACATGTACGTGGGCGGCGGCAAGACCGTGCAGAAGATGCACGTGCCCACCGGACTGAGCGGACTGGGCGGTTGAGCGCGGTGACGCCGACGCACCCGACGAACGCGGTGACGTCGACGAACGCGGCGAACAGGGTGAGCGCCGAGCGGACCGGCCGCCGTGTCGAGGAGGTGCTGGACCGGCTGGCGGCCACCGGGGACCGCGCCGCCGCCGAGGCGGCCGAGGAACTCGTCCGATCCCTCATGGACTTCTACGGGGCCGGACTGGCCCGGATCGTCCGGCTGCTGTCGGCGGGCGGGAGCCGGCCCCCCAGGGGCGAACCCCTGGCGGCCCTGCTCGGCGACGAACTGGTGGCGAGCCTGCTCGTCCTGCACGATCTGCATCCCGAGGACCGGGACACCCGTATCGCCCGCGCCCTGGACAGCGTCCGGGAACACGCCCTGGAGGTCGCGGACTTCGACGAGGCGACCGGCACGCTGGAGCTGCGGTCCACCGAGGCGGACCCGGGCTGCGGCTGCGCCGCCGGCGCCGGGTCCGCCCGGCAGGCCGTCGAGGACGCGCTCGCCTGCTTCGCGCCGGAAGTGCGGGCGGTCGACATCCGGACCGCCCCCGCGGGACCGCCCCTGCTCCAGATCGGCAAGAGCCCGAAGAGCGCCCCCACGGCGGCGAAGACACCATGAGCGCACCCCACGATCCCGTCCGGACGCCCGTCCGGCCCCCGGTCCCTACCTCAGGCCGAGCCCCGGAACCGGCCGCCCCGCGCGGCTCCGGCGGTCTGCGCAGATTCCTGACCGAGCGGCCGCCCCGCCCCGAGCGGTGCGAACTGTGCGCGGTGGCGGTGCCCGAGGAGGACCACCGCCACCTGGTCGACATCGAGAAGCGGGCCCTGGTCTGCGCCTGCACCGGCTGCGCCCTGCTGATGGAGCGGCCGGGCGCGGCCGCCGGCCGCTTCCGCGCGGTCCCGGACCGCTACCTCACCGACCCCGACCACCACCTCGACGAGGCCGCGTGGGAGGCGCTCCAGATCCCGGTCGGCGTCGCCTTCTTCTTCCGCAACGCGGCGCTCGACCGGCTGGTCGCCCTCTACCCGAGTCCGGCCGGGGCCACCGAGAGCGAACTCGAACCGGCGGTCTGGACGTCCGTCCTCGGTGACAGCCGCATCGCCGGACTGCTCGAACCCGACGTGGAGGCCCTGCTGCTGCGGCGCGTCCACGGCCGGTGCGAGAGCTACCTCGTACCCATCGACGTCTGCTACGAACTGGTGGGCCGTATGCGGCTGTTGTGGCAGGGCTTCGACGGCGGGGCCGAGGCCCGCGCCGCCCTGGACACCTTCTTCGCCCAGATCGCGCTCCGTGCCAGGCCGGTGGGCCAGGCCGAGGCGCACGCGACCGAGGCGCCCGCGGCCGATCCGTGCACGGCCGATCCGTGCGCGGCCGAGGCGGGCCGACCGTGACGGAGTTCTCGTTCGCCTGCACCGGCGTACGCGCCGACCGGTACGCCGCCGGGCCGACCCTCGTCTTCCGGCTGCGGGTCACCGCGTCCGGCGGCGACCGCGTGCACGCCCTCGCGCTGCGCTGCCAGATCCGTATCGAACCCGCCCGGCGCGGTTACGAGCCCGCCGAGGCCGACGGCCTGAAGGACCTCTTCGGCGAGCGCTCGCGCTGGGGAAGCACCCTCCAGCCGGTGCAGTTCGCCCAGGTCCCGGTGATGGTGCCCGGCTTCACCGGCGAGACCGAGACGGATCTCGTCGTGCCCTGCACCTACGACCTGGACGTCGCGGCGAGCCGCTATCTGGACGCGCTCGACAGTGGCGAGGTCCCGCTGCTGATGCTCTTCTCCGGCACGGCGTTCACCGGGGCCGGAGGATTCCGGGTCGAGCCCGTGCCATGGGACCGGGAGGCGTCCTTCCGGATGCCGGTCACGGTCTGGCGGGAGATGGTCGAACAGCACTTCCCCGGCTGCGGCTGGATCCGGCTGCCCCGCGACACCATGGACGCGCTGCTCGCCTACCGCTCCCGCCACGCCCTGCCCTCCTGGGAGGCGACCCTGCGGGCACTGCTCGACGACAGCGCGACCGCCCACCCACCTGGCACGGACCCGACCCGCACGGACGGATTCCGTCCGGACGGCTTCCGTACGGACACCCTTCCCGCCGATCCGTTCGCGGCGCTGACCCGAAGCACCGGAAGGACCGCCCCGTGACCGTGACCGCCTTCACCCCGGCCACCGAGGAACGGTTCGCCCTGGCCCGGCAGGTCGCCGACGCCGTCCTCTTCGAGGGCTATGTGCTCTACCCGTACCGCGCCTCGGCGGCCAAGAACCGGCTGCGCTGGCAGTTCGGGGTGCTGGTGCCGCCCGCCTGGGGCGCCGAGTGCGAGGAGCACGAGTTCCAGCACACCGAATGCCTGATGGAGCCGAGGACGGGCGCGACCCTCTCGGTCGAGCTGCGCTTCCTGCACGCCCGGCGGCGGACCGTGCAGCGGTCGACCCCGGACGGCGGCTTCGAGACGGTTCCCGAACTGCGCCTGGAGGACCGGGTCCTGGTCCCCTGGGACGAGGGAGCCGAGGAGCACGTCGAGGTCGTCGCCGCGGTGGACGACCTCCTGGGCGACGGCGTCACGGCCCCGTTCACCCGGCCCGCCCGCGAGGAGACCGAGCCGGTCCTCGACGCGACGGGCCGCACCGTCGGCCGGCTGGTGCGCCGGTACGAGCGGGTCGACGGCGTCGTACGGCTGTCCGCCTGCGAACTCGACGGCCCCTACCGGACGCTGCGGCTGACCGCCGTGGTCGAGAACACCAGCACCTGGACGCCCCCGGACGGGCGCACCGCCGACCGGGACACCGCGCTGCCGCACTGCCTGGTCGCCGCCCATCTGCTGATGGGCCTGAGCGCCGGGTCGTTCCTGTCCATGACGGATCCGCCGGAGTGGGCGAGGGGCGCGGTCGCGTCCTGCCGCAACCTGCACACCTGGCCCGTGCTCGCCGGCGAACCGGGCCGCGCGGACCTGGTGCTGTCCTCGCCGATCATCCTGGACGACCATCCCGCGATCGCCCCGGAGAGCCCGGGAGCGCTGTACGACGCCACCGAGATCGACGAGATCCTGGCGCTGCGCACCGCCGCCCTCACCGACGAGGAGAAGCGCGAGGCCCGCGGGACGGACGAGCGGGCCGCCGCGGTCATCGACCTGGCGGACTCGATGCCCCCCGAGGTCCTGGAACGCCTGCACGGCGCGGTACGCGGCCTGCGCGAGGTGACCGGTCCCGGACCGGCGAACCCGGTCGGCGCCGCGGGTCCGGGATTCCCGGACGAGTTCGGCGTGCAGCGCCAGGACACACCGTGGTGGGATCCGGCGAGCGACGCCGGCTTCGACCCGGCACGCGACCGCGTCGTGGTGGAGGGCCGCTCGCTCGGCGCGGGCAGCCGCGTGCTGCTGCGCCCCGGCCTGCGCCGCACCGACGCCCAGGACCTCTTCCTCCAGGGCCGCAGCGCCAAGGTCGAGGCGGTGCTGCACGACGTGGACGGCGCGGTGCACCTGGCCGTCACGGTGGAGGGCGACCCGGGCGCCGACATCCGCCGTGAACAGGGCCGGTACCTGTACTTCCAGCCCGACGAGGTCACACCGCTGGAGGACCCCGCATGAGCCGTACGAGCGCCTCCACGGACCTGACCGGCGCACCGGACGGCAGGGTCCTGGTCGCCGGCATCGGCAACATCTTCCTCGGCGACGACGGCTTCGGGGTCGAGACCGTGCGCGCGCTCACCGGCAGCCCACTGCCCGACCGCGTCGAGGTCGTGGACATCGGCGTACGGGGCGTGCATCTCGCGTACCAGGTCCTCGACGGCTACGACACCCTGATCCTGGTGGACGCCACCCGGCGCGGCGAGGCACCCGGAACCCTGTACCTGATCGAACACGACGGCGCGGCCGGAGAGGCGGCGCCGCCCGGTGCCGCGCTCGACGGGCACCGCATGACCCCCGACACCGTGCTCGCGCTGCTCGGGACCCTGTGCGCCGGAACCGGCGGGAGGCCGCCCCGGCGCACGCTGGTGCTCGGCTGCGAACCGGCCTCGGTGGAGGAGGGCATCGGCCTCAGCGCACCGGTGGCCGCCGCCGTACCCCAGGCCGTCCGGCTGATCGAAGAGTTGCTGCGGGCCGACGAGCCGGGAGAGTCCGCGCCGCGGGCCACGGTCGGCGAAGCCGCGAAGTGAGGAGACAACCATGCTGAAGACCCTCGTCTGTGGCGCGGCAGCGGCCGTCGTCGCCGCCGTCCTCGTGCAGTCCCTGCCGGACATCAAGCGCTACCTGCGCATGCGCAGAATGTGAGCCGTGGCCCTCCCGGCCGGTCCCCTCCTGGTCGGCCGCCGGGAGGGCACGGCGCGCGTTGCGGCGAACGGCGTACCCGCCCGGCCGACGACGGCGCGCCGGTCCGCCGCCCCCGGACGGCTCCTCTGTAATGAGGACGGCGGACGCTCCGTACGACGGGCCGGTCGACCCTCTGCCGGTCGGCGGCGATCGGCGCGGAACGGGCCGGGCCAGGACGGAGACCCGATGCACGAGATGTCCATCGCGCTGGCGGTGATCGGCCAGGTGGAGGAGGCGGCCGAGCGGGCCGGTGACGTCACGGCCGTGCGCTCGGTACGGCTCCTGGTGGGCGAACTGGCCGGTGTCGTGCCCGACGCCCTGGCCTTCTGCTTCGAACTGGCCTGTGCCGGGACCGTACTCGAAGGCGCCGAACTGGTCACCGAGACGGTGCCGGGACGGGCCCGCTGCGCGCCCTGCGCGCACGAATGGGCCGTCGGCATGCCGCCCCTGCTGAGCTGCCCGCAGTGCGGCGGAGCCGGTACCGACCTGCGGGCGGGCCGTGAACTGCAGATCGCCGGCGTGCACTGGGAGGACGGCACGACGCCCGCACCAGCCCGCGAACCGATCCCCGAGGAGCGCTGAACCATGTGCCGCGTGGTCGACCTGAAGCAGGCCGTACTGGCCAAGAACGACGCGAGCGCGCAGACCCTGCGCGCCGAACTGACCGCGCGCGGGACCGCGGTCGTCAACATCCTCTCCAGCCCCGGCAGCGGCAAGACCGCCCTGCTGGAACGTGAGCTGCTGCTCGCGCGCGAGCGGTCGGTGCCCGTCGCGGCGCTCACCGCCGACCTCGCCACCGAGAACGACGCCGTACGGCTCGCCCGCTCGGGCGTACCGGTCAAGCAGGTCCTCACCGACGGGCTGTGCCACCTGGAGTCCGCGATGCTCGCCGGGCACCTGCGCGGCTGGCTGCTCGACGACACCCGGCTGCTCTTCGTGGAGAACGTCGGCAATCTCGTCTGCCCCGCCTCCTACGACCTCGGCGAGACGCTGCGCGTCGTCCTCGCCTCCGTGACCGAGGGCGAGGACAAGCCGCTGAAGTACCCCACCGCCTTCGGCCTCGCCCAGCTGGTGGTCGTCACCAAGACCGACCTCGCCGAGGCCGTCGACTTCGACGAGGCGGCGTTCCGCGCGCATGTCGAGCGGGTCAATCCCGGCGTCGAGGTCGTGCTGACCTCCGCGCGGCAGGGCCGGGGGGTCGGCGCCATGCTCGACCGGGCGCTGGCGGCGGCGGACGGCGCGCCCCCGCACGTCCCGGTCATGGCCCGCGCCGCCGACGCGCACACCCACGCCCATGCGCACCCGCATGCGCACCCGCTTCCGGAAGGCCACACGCACGAGCACCCGCCCGGCCACAGCCACGGCCCGTCCGGCACCCACGCCCACGCCCGTTCCGACGCCCACGCCGACGCCGTTCCCCGCACCCACCCGTGAGCGCACCACCGTCCGCGCCCGCGCTCGCCGGTGACCGGCCGCAGCGCCGCCGCGTCACCGTCCGCGGAGTGGTCCAGGGCGTCGGCTTCCGGCCCTACCTCTACACCCTCGCCACCGCGCTCGACCTGACCGGCCATGTCACCAACACCCCGGAGGGCGTGGTCGCCGAGGTCGAGGGGACGCCCTCGGCGGTCGCCCGCTTCTGCGAGCGGATCGCCGCCCAGGCGCCACCACTGGCCCGGGTGGAGTCCGTCCACCACCAGGAGGTGCCCGCCACCGGCGGCGGCGCGTTCACCATCCTGGCCTCCCACACCGAAGGACCCGCCCGCACCCTGGTCTCGCCCGACACGGCCACCTGCGCCGACTGCCTGCGCGAACTGGCGGATCCGGCCGACCGCCGCCACCGCCACCCGTTCGTCAACTGCACCCACTGCGGACCGCGGTTCACGATCGTCACCGGTGTGCCGTACGACCGGGCCCACACCACCATGGCGGACTTCGCGATGTGCGCCGACTGCGCCCGGGAGTACGCCGATCCGGCCGACCGCCGCTTCCACGCCCAGCCGGTCGCCTGTCCCGCCTGCGGACCCCGGCTGCGCCTGCTCGTCCCGGCCGAGACACCCGGCGGCCCGCCGCGGCCCGCCACCGGAGCGGACCCGGTGGCCGACGCCCGTGCGCTCCTGGCGGCCGGAGCCGTCCTCGCGGTGAAGGGCCTGGGCGGCTACCACCTCGCCTGCGACGCCACGAACCCCGACGCGGTCGCGACGCTGCGCCGCCGCAAGGACCGCGGCGACAAACCGTTCGCCGTCATGGCGCGGACGGTGGACGACATCGCGCACCTCGTCCGGGTGGGCCCCGAGGAGCGGACCCTGATCGAGGGCCCCGCCCGGCCCGTCGTACTGCTGCGCCGACGCCCAGGGCCCGACCCGCAGTCACGGGCGGGCGAGGTGCGGCCGGCCGCCGCCGTCGCGCCCGGCAGCCCCGACCTCGGCGTGCTGCTTCCCTACACGCCCCTGCACCAACTGCTGCTCGGCCTGCCCGGCGATCCCGACGGACCCCGGCTGCTCGTCATGACCAGCGGCAACGTGGCCGGTGAGCCGATCGTCACCGACGACGCCGAGGCGCTGCACCGGCTGGCGCCGCTGGCCGACGCCTGGCTCACCCACGACCGGCCGATCCAGGTGCCGTGCGACGACTCCGTCGTACGGATCTGCGACGGCGCACCGCTGGTGATCCGGCGCGCCCGCGGCTACGCGCCGCTGCCCGTGCCGCTCCCGGTGCCCGTACGGCCCGCCCTCGCCGTGGGCGGCGACCTGAAGAACGCGTTCTGTCTCGGCGAGGGCCGCAGGGCCTGGCTGTCCGCGCACATCGGAGACATGGACGACCTGAGCACCCAGCGGGCCTTCGAACGGGCCACCACACACATGGAGTCGATCACCGGGGTGCGGCCGGAACTGCTGGCGGCCGACCGGCATCCCGGCTACCGCTCGGCCGGCTGGGCCGATCGCAACGCGCGCGGGCGGACCGTCGTACGCGTCCAGCACCACCACGCCCATATCGCCGCCGCGATGGCCGAACACGGGCTGGACGGCGGCCGCCGGGTGATCGGCGTCGCCTTCGACGGCACCGGACACGGCGACGACGGCGCGGTGTGGGGCGGCGAGATCCTGCTCGCCGACTACGACGGCTTCACCCGGTTCGGCCATCTCGCCCATGTCCCGCTGCCCGGCGGCGACACCGCCGTACGCCGCCCGTACCGCATGGCGCTCGCCCACCTGCGTGCCGCCGGCCTCGCCTGGTCGGACGACCTGGCCTGCGTCGCCGCCTGTCCGGCGGACGAACGACGGGTGCTGGAGCGGCAGTTGGAACGCGGACTGAACTGCGTCCCCACCTCCAGCATGGGCCGGCTCTTCGACGCCGTGTCCTCGCTCCTGGGGGTGTGCCACCGGGCCGGTTACGAGGCGCAGGCGGCCGTCGAGCTGGAGGCCGCCGCCGTACGGGCACCCGAAGAGGACACCACCGCCTACGCGTTCGCGCTGCGCCCCGGGATGCCCGACTCCGGCCCGTACGACGGCGGCCCGCGCGCCGGGTACGACGGCGGTACGGACGGCGACGGGGCGCTGCACGCCGATCCCGCGCCCGTGCTCGCGCGCGTCGTCGAGGAGTTGCGGGCCGGCGTGGACACCGCTGCCGTCGCGGCCCGCTTCCACCGGGCGGTGGCCGCCCTCGTGCACGCGGTCTGTGTCCGGGCCCGGGCCCGGCACGGGCTCGACACGGTCGCCCTGACCGGCGGGGTGTTCGCCAACACGCTTCTTTCGACGGCCTGTTCCGCCGCGCTGCGCGCGGACGGCTTCACGGTCCTGCGCCACCGCCTGGTCCCGCCCGGCGACGGCGGACTGGCGCTCGGCCAGCTCGTGGTGGCCGCCCGCGCCAGGGCCCGGCCCCACGACACCCACGGGTGACCGTCCGGCCACCCGCACCGTCGGCCGGACAACCGCCCCTCGGCGCCGGCCGACCGACCGACAGCACCGGACGACTGCCCCGGCAGCACCGGGCGACGCGAACGACCCACAGCGAGGAGAGGCCCATGTGCCTGGCGGTACCCGGCCGAGTGCTGGACATCGAGGAACGCGACGGCACCCGGATGGCCAACGTCGACTTCGGCGGCGTGGTCAAGGAGGTGTGCCTGGAATACCTGCCCGACCTCCAGGTCGGCGAGTACGCCATCGTCCACGTCGGGTTCGCCCTGCAACGGCTGGACGAGGAGTCGGCGAAGCGGACGCTGGAGCTCTTCGGCACCCTCGGCATGCTCCAGGAGGAGTTCGGCGACCCCTGGGAGGCGGCGGCGGGCGCGGCCGCCCCGACCGAGGCCGGCGGCCACGTCATCGAGGAGACGCGGAAGTGAAGTACATCGACGAGTTCCAGGACCCCGAGCTGGCCCGCAGGCTCCTCGACGACATCCACGCCACGGTGACCAGGCCGTGGGCCCTGATGGAGGTGTGCGGCGGACAGACCCACACCATCATTCGCCACGGCATCGATCAACTCCTGCCGGAACAAGTCGAATTGATCCACGGACCGGGCTGTCCCGTCTGCGTCACCCCGCTGGAGGTCATCGACAAGGCGCTGGAGATCGCCTCCCGCCCCGAGGTCGTCTTCTGCTCCTTCGGCGACATGCTGCGGGTCCCCGGAACCGGACGCGACCTGTTCCAGGTGCGCGGCGAGGGCGGCGACGTACGCGTGGTCTACTCGCCGCTCGACGCGCTGCGGATCGCCCGGCAGAACCCGGACCGCCAGGTCGTGTTCTTCGGCATCGGCTTCGAGACGACCGCACCGCCCAACGCCATGACGGTCCATCAGGCCAGGAAGCTCGGCATCCGCAACTTCAGCCTGCTGGTGTCGCACGTACGGGTGCCCCCCGCCATCGAGGCGATCATGCGCTCCCCGAGCTGCCGGGTCCAGGGCTTCCTCGCCGCCGGTCACGTGTGCAGCGTGATGGGCGTGGGGGAGTACCCGGAGCTGGCCGAACGCCACCGGGTGCCGATCGTCGTCACCGGCTTCGAGCCGCTCGACATCCTGGAAGGCGTACGCCGTACCGTCCGCCAACTGGAGCGCGGCGAACACACCGTGGACAACGCCTACGCCCGCGCCGTCCGCCCCGAGGGCAACGCGGCCGCCCGGGCCATGCTGGAGGACGTCTTCGAGGTCACCGACCGCGCCTGGCGCGGCATCGGCGTCATCCCCGACAGCGGCTGGCGGCTGTCCGCGAAGTACCGGGCCTACGACGCCGAGCACCGGTTCGCCGTCACCGGCATCCGCACCCTCGAACCCGAGGAGTGCCGCAGCGGCGAGGTCCTCCAAGGACTGCTCAAGCCGCACGAGTGCGAGGCCTTCGGCACCCTGTGCACCCCCCGCACCCCGCTCGGAGCCACCATGGTCTCCAGCGAGGGCGCCTGCGCCGCGTACTACCTCTACCGGCGACTGGACATCCCCACCGCTGCCCGGGAGGCGAGCCCCGTTGTCTGAGATCACCCTCGACCCCGAGACCTGGTCCTGCCCCGCCCCGGTGCGCGAGCGGCCCCGGATCGTCATGGGCCACGGCGGCGGCGGGGCGCTCTCCGCCGAGCTGGTGCGGGACGTCTTCGCGCCCGCCTACGGCGGTGAGGCCCTCGCGGGCATGGGCGACGCCGCGGCGCTCACCCTGGGCGGCGTACGGCTGGCGTTCTCCACCGACACCTTCGTGGTGCGGCCGCTGTTCTTCCCCGGCGGCAGCATCGGCGACCTGGCCGTCAACGGCACCGTCAACGACCTCGCGATGAGCGGCGCCCGGGCCGCCTACCTCTCCTGCGGGTTCGTCCTGGAGGAGGGCGTCGAACTGGAGGTGGTCGACCAGGTCGCCAAGGCCCTGGGCGCCGCGGCGCGGGCCGCCGGCGTCGAGGTGGCGACCGGCGACACCAAGGTGGTGGAGGCGGGCCACGGCGACGGGATCTTCGTCAACACCGCGGGCATCGGGCTGATCCCGGCGGGCGTGGACCTGCGGCCGCAGCGGGTCGTGCCCGGCGATGTCGTCATCGTCAGCGGCGGGATCGGCGTCCACGGGGTGGCGATCATGAGCGTCCGGGAGGGCCTGGAGTTCGGCGTGGAGCTGGAGAGCGACTGCGCGGCGCTCGGCTCGCTGGTCGAGACGATGCTCGCGGTCACCCCGGACCTGCACGTGCTGCGCGATCCCACCCGCGGCGGACTGGCGGCCGCGCTCAACGAGATCGCGGCGGCCTCCGGCACGGGCGTGGTCCTCCGGGAACGCGACCTGCCCGTCCCGCCGGCCGTCGCCAACGCCTGCGCCATCCTGGGCCTGGACCCCATGTACGTCGCCAACGAGGGCAAGCTGGTCGCCTTCGTCCCGCGCGAGAGCGCCGACGCGGTCCTGGCGGCGATGCGGGCCCACCCGCTGGGCGCGGACGCGGCGGTCATCGGGGAGGCCGTCGAGGAACACCCCGGAATGGTGGTGGCCCGCACCCCGCTGGGCGGCACCCGCGTGGTCGACCTGCCGATCGGGGAACAGCTGCCGCGGATCTGCTGACGCGGGCCCGCCGTCACCGGGTGGCGCCCGGCCGCCGAGGGGCCACCCGGTTCCGCGCTCCCGCGCGCGGACGGCGGGTACGTGACCTCGTGTCGCAGCGGTGTCGCGAGGGCCGGGTCACCCGCGCGCCGGCACCGCGGGAGCCGGGCGGGCGCGCACCCAGCCGAACACCACCACCGAGCACAGGGCCGCGAGGGCGCACCAGGTCGAGACGAACTCCAGGCGCCACAACGCCCAGCAGACCGCCGCGCCGACGCCGACCAGGACGCCCAGCACCAGCAGCCGCCGGTCGCCGGACAGCAGCAGCGAGCCCACGGTGGCCAGGAGGTAGCCCGCGACGAGCACGGGCGCGTGGGCCAGGCCGAGCGCGTAACCGACCGTGTGACCGCGGATCTCGGCCGTCACCGTCCCGGTGGCCAGGGCGTACGCGAGCGCCGTGGCGGTGAGGACCCCCGCGGCGAGGGGCAGGAGCAGGCGCCGACGGGCGGTCGGCGAGGCGGCGCACAGCACCGCGACCGGCATCCACAGCGCCAGGAGGGGCATCGCGATGACGGCCCAGACGACCGTTGCGGGTCCGCCGCCCCCGCCCGAGTGCCAGACCACCGCCTCCACGAGCTGATGCGCTCCGAGCAGCAACGGCAGCGCTGCCAGCGGCAGTTCCCGGACGTCACGCACCCGCGTCACACAGGCCGCCCCGACCGCCGCGACCGCGGTGCCCGCCACGAGGTCGGCCGTCGCGCTCCAGCACATCAGGCCACTCCGGCTTCGTCGTCGGGTCCGTGCACTTCGCCGCAGGCCACGCTGTGTCTCTCCCCGGTGGAGGCGGGGGCGCCGCTGACCGGCGGCCCCGAGGATGATTGGCTGGCCCAGGCCACCACACCACAACCCGGCGCCGCCGGACCGCAGGAGGACCTCGCCACCATGAGCAGCCCCTACACGTACGAGTACAAGGTCGTCACCTTCCGGGAGTCGCTGATCGGCGACGCGCTGGACAGCGACAAGCTGGAGAAGGTTCTGAACAAGCACGCCGAGGACGGTTGGGCCCTGAAGGCCATCACCTCGGCCGACGTCAAGGGTCGCATAGGCCCCGGCGCCGTCGAGGGACTGCTGCTGACCTTCGAGCGTCCGCGCGGCTGACGGCCTCTGGAATCAGGGCTGTCGGACCAGGCCCGGCGGTCGGCGTGACGTCCACGCCGACCGCCGACCGTTCCGCGCCTGACGCGTATTGACGGGACGTCAGTCTCGTTCGGGGGCGAACGGACCGTCGGCGCCGAAGGCCAGCTCGGCGAAGCGCTCGCCGATGCGCCGGTGGGCGGCCGGGCCCGGATGCAGCAGGTCGGGCAGCGGCAGCTCGGTGAAGTCCGCCTCGCCGTACAGGTCGAGACCGTCGAGATGGTGCAGATGAGGGTCGTCGGCCGCCCGCGCGGCCGTGATCCGGGCGAGTTCCTCCCGGATGACCCGGAGCGTCAGTTTCCCGGCGGCCCGCTCCGCGGGATCGCCCGCCGCCCGGAACGTCATCCTGCCGTCCTGGAAGTCCGGGAAGGTGGGCCCCGGTGTGTCCTCGTGCAGGGGGCAGTGGATCGGGGAGACGACCAGCAGCGGGGTGTCCGGGTGCCCCTCGCGGACGGTGTCGAGGAAGCCGTGGACCGCCGGGGCGAAGGCGCGCAGCCGCATCAGGTCGGCGTTGACCAGGTTGATGCCGATCTTGACGCTGATCAGGTCGGCGGGGGTGTCGCGCAGCGCGCGGGCGGTGAACGGGTCGAGCAGGGCGCTGCCGCCCAGCCCCAGGTTGACCAGCTCCACACCGGCGAGGGAGGCGGCGAGTGCGGGCCAGGTCGTGGTGGAGCTCTCGGCGTTGGAGCCGTGGCTGATCGAACTGCCGTGGTGCAGCCACACCTTGCGGCCCCGGTCCACCGCCGGCTCGACGGGCGCGTCCGTGCGTACGGCGATCAGTTCGGTGATCTCCGTGTACGGCAGCCAGATCTCGACGTCCTTCGCGCCGGACGGCAGTTCGCCGAACCGGACGCTGCCGACCGGGCCGGGCCGGGTCTCCCGGGTGCCGGTGGTCATGTCTACGCTCAGTACGTTCCCGCCGGTCGCGACGGCCCGTCCGGCCGGACGGCCGTCGACGAGGAGGTCGTACACGCCGTCCGGGCGGGAGGGCAGGCCCGGGTACTCCATCTTGGTCGGCAGCACGTCCAGCTCGACGGCGGTGGCCCGGGTCCGGAAGACCAGCCGTACGCCGGACGGTTGCGCCTCCGCCATGGCGAGTTGTTCGTCGGAGCACTGCGCGCGGGCGCGGGCGGGCAGCCGGTGCGGCAGCAGGCCCCGCTCGGTGCGCTCCAGTTCGAGGGCACCGCGTACGAGCTCCGCGGTGACAGGTGTGGTGATCCAGTCCGTCGCCCGCCCTGCCGGGGCGGATCCGGTGAAGTCGTCGCGCTCGGTGGTCATGATCGCAGCGTGCCAACCGGACCCCCGCTTTCGCAAATGCCCCGCCCCGGCGATCCGCCGTCGGAGCCCGCTGGAGCCCCGGCCGCCGGCTCGCGGGCTGTCTCGGCCGGCTCGCCACCTCCGGCTCGATCCGCATGAGAGAGCCGGGCATCCACGTCATTGTCATTGCTCGTGCTGCCCTCACCCGGTAAGGTGCCGATCTTCGGTCGGCGGAAGCCGTACGGAGTTCTCGAAGGCCGGGCACATCATGCATCTCGCCGACCATCCCGCACGCCGCCGCCTCAGTGCCGCGCTGGACAACCTCGCCGTCACTTTCCGCGATACGACCGCGCATCCGGACGAGCACAACTGCGAATGCCACTGGGGGAGTTCGGAGGAACTCGCCCTTCTCGAAACGCCGAACGCGGAGCTGGAGCCGGATCTCCTGCGCCGGACCTGGCAGGCCATCGACTGGACCGATCACGCGGCAGTGCTGCGCCGCATACTGCCGCAGTTCGCCACGGCACTGGTCGCCGGTCGCGTGGAGCCCCTGTTCGGGCTGGAAGGGGCCGGGCACTCCTTCGCCCGCGGCCGCTGGCAGCGGTGGCCCGACCATCAGGCCGGCCCCGTACGCGAGTTTCTGCATGCCTGGTGGGTACAGAGCCTTACCGACCCGGATGCGGTCGTCCCGGCGCGCGAGGTCCTCGCGATGTGCGCCGAGGCTTCCGGAACGCTCGGGCCGTGGCTTGCCGAATGGGAGCAGCGGACCGGTCACCTCAGCGACCGCCGTCTCGCCGAGACGGCGGCGGAATGGGAGTACGAGCTCCTGGGGGACAGCCTGCCGTGGAGCGTGAGGTGGTACGAGCACGACGAAGAGGAGATGCGCCTCGAACTGGTCGCGTGGCTCCTCGGACACGCTGCGGCACGGCTCCGCGAGTCGGGCGCTTCGACGGATCTGCAGCACCGGATACGGCTGCTCGGTCTCACCGAGGAGGACCGCTGGACGGATCCGCACTGGCCCGGTCACCGCTACTGAAGACCAGCCGACGCGACCTCTCGGCCGCGAAGAGTCGCTCGTAAGGATTCGATCAACAGCCGAAGAAGTGACGCCCCGGCTCGGCTACCTCGGTGGATCTCTGGCACTACGCGTCTGACCAGCAACAATGTTGTTGTCACCTGTCGTCGTTGGTCGTTGCCGGCTTCCCTCGGACGACCCGTGGACGGCCCCGCTCTGGCGCCAGGAGTCTTGTGCCGGCTGCTGTCACCGCTGCGCGCCAGCAAACTCCTGACTCGAGAGGGTGGCGCGGAAGCGATGAGGCTCGCTCACGCGAAGCCGTCGATCACGCTGAACGTCTACACCCACCTGTAGGAGGCGGAGGAGGACCGGACCGCCGACATGATGGAAGCTCTTACCCTCTGCGAGGTGCCGCCCTATCGGCCACGTCATGATGCCGACGCGCCCTACCGAACACCTCATCGTGATTCGTAGGATTGCCCTACCGCCGACGCCGGCAAGGGACGGGGCCGATGCAGACCGATGACATCCTGTGGCAGGCCAACATGGCGTCAGCGGACCGGCCCTGGCGTCGCTGGCTGATGAACACCCTGGGTACTGCCGGATGCGCCACCCTGGCGCTCCTGCTCACAGCGACTGAAGGCGGCGTCGACGGAGTGCTCTTTCGCGTCGCCCTGGTCGGTACGGCGCTCACCTTCGCGGTCTGGGCCTTTCTCCTCGTACGTGACCTCAGGTCGCTGGTCGACGTGCGGGTGACCGGTGGAGGGAAGCAACTGCGGATGACGACGACCGCAGGCCGCGTCCTGACGCGCGCGGCGAACGATGTAGCCCGGGTCAACTTGGTGTACACGCCATGGCGGGACGCCTCGGCCGTCACCCAGGGCGAGCTGAGGCTGGAGCTGCGGCTTCGCCAGGACGTTCTGGGCTACCGCGGTCGATGGTGCGGCACGAGGGCCGAGGAAAGACAGCAGACCGTGGCTGTGTGGCAGCGGGCCTGTCCTGCCGCCACCATCGCGGAGAGCGTCCAATTCAGGACCGAGGGGACCGGGGACTAAGGGCCCTGAGAGTGCCCTCGGGTATGGGGGAAGGGCTGACCTCCCAGCTCAGGAAGTCAGCCGTCCACCAAGTGCGGGGCTGATGCTCTGACCTGCGCCCCTCCGATCGATCGACGCTGTGACCGGGCTGTACTTCGTTGCTGTACGGACTGAACGCCTCAGCAGCCGTGCTGGGGCACCCGTCTGCATGGATCAGATGGCGTCGATCTGCCAGGCGACCACGCCGGTCGAGTCCTTGGCGCCGTCGACATCAATGCGTATCGGCTTGCGTACGGTGATCCGCTGCTGGACCACTGCCTGATCGCACGGCACCTCGGTTTTTGTGCCGGTACTCGCCGGTGTGAACGACAGCTGCGCACTGCCCTCGCCGACGCACACCAGGTCGAGCCTGTAGGTCTTGCCCTCGCTCAGGCTCGGCTCGGTGTGGATGCCGTCGGTCACCCGCTCCGCACCGGCCTCGACCAACCTCCCGCTGTGGACGGCGGCAAGGGCCGCTTGAGCCTGCTCGGTGAGCTTCTGCTCGGAGGACGCGGTTGCCGCCCGAGACCCCTTGGACGCGGGCGACGAGGGAGTTTTGGAGGCCTTACCGTCACCGCTGCCGGACGTGCACGAGCTGAGCAGGACCACCGATGCTGCCACAGCGCATCCGGCGAGCCATGCCCGCGGGCTCGAATAGATCATGACGAGGTCTCCCAACTCTCTCTGCCGTTGACGTCCGTCGTTTGGTCAGCACCTGTCGCGGTGCTCTCCGACGGCACCTCATCGGCGGCTGCGGCACCCGTAGTGACAAAGCAGAGAAGTAAGGCAGTGGCAGCGCCGGTCGCAGCGCGCCTTGAGCCGATGTCCACGCGACACCTTCCTGGTGACCGCCCCCCGGTGGCGATCGAGCACTTGGACACTAAGCGCAGGGCATGCACGTGACATCTACAAGGTCGATGTTCTGAGGAGGACTTGAGGGTTGATGTACGCAAGCCAGCACGCCGTGTGCCCTCAAAGATCAATGCGCTTCCTCACCACATCATCGGCAGGCTCTCCATAGCGCAGCACGACGTGCGCCGGCCGAAACGGGAGCGCGCACAAGCCCGGCTCCATGACCCGGTACAGGGCTTCCGCATCAGGTCCTTAGGCGAAGATCACGACCTCGCCGCCACCGAACTCGTTGCCGTCGACCTCACCGACACCTGCGGCTCCGACCGCGGCCGTCATCGTACGCTCGGCTTCGAAGACCAGCGCCCGTTGATCGGGCTCGCCGAGGTAGCCGCCGCCCAGGTGGAACCGAGCGATCACGGCGTGCTCCGGAGGTGTCTCCGACAAATCAAAATGTGCGTTCTGCATGGCAGCACACTCCCACCCGGCTCTGACAGTCATCTGCCTGCACCCGAGCGTGCGGCGCTCCGTCGATGTCCGTCTCGTAGGGGCGGACGTGTTCGGCGGCATGCTCGCCCAGGTCACTACAGCCGTCGCGGCAGCCCAGGTGAACGGCGCATCTCGACTGCGGCGAGCCGCTGTTGACCGTGGTTGACCGCACCTTTCTGCTGGTGACGGCGTCTGCCAAGAGGGGAGGACGTTTAAACGACCTTGATTGCTGTGTTTAAACGCTCCGAGGTTATATTTCTTGACGTTGTCAGGGGGGTTGGCTGTAAACATGGCCGAGCACTTGAGAGCAGAGGAGGAACGTGGACGTCGACAAGATGAGCCAGGCCGAGGCCGAGGGACTCGCCTCCTTCGACCCGAAGAGGGCCGAGACGGGGATCCTGTACGCCTGGGCCGAGATGAGCGATGAGCGTTGCTTCATGGCCGTGCGGCCTACGCACGTCAACCATCTCGGCATTCTGGCCGATGTTTTCGTCTGGGACGATGGCCGAATGCGTGAGGTCAACATTCAGGGAATGTGGCTGGCTGATGGCGCCGGTGGATACTACTTGCCCAACGACATCCCGATGGGGCGCTACACGTTCAAGGATCTGCAGATGATTGCCAATGAACATGCCCGCGCTGCAACCTTTTTCCGGTCGATAGGACAGTTCTGAAATACGGCATGAGGCCCCGACGGAACTCGGGGCTTTCGTGTGTCCGAAGCCGAAGGGACTGTTCCGTGGTCGAGACTCCAGCGTGACGGCACCGCGTACGAGTTCCGCGGTGGCAGATGTGGTGATCCAGTCCGTCCCCCGGCCTGCCGCGGCGGAATCGGTGATGTCGTCGCACTCGGTGGTCGTGATCGCGGCGTGCCGACCGGGCACCCGGTTCGAGTAGATGCCTCCGGTGCGGCGAAGGCGGCTGCTCCCCGGGTGGCCGGCGAACCACCGATGAGTTCCGCCGGCCGGGCCGGTCTACCCGGACGTACGCCATCGAGACACCGACTGGAGACCCGCCATGACCACTCCCGCACACCCCGGCCGCATGCTGTTCGTGAACATCCCCGTCGCGGACCTCGAACGCAGCAAGGCGTTCTTCACCGAGCTCGGGTTCGGCTTCAACCCCAAGTTCACGGACGAGACCGCCGCCTGCATGCTGGTCGGCGAGCACGCCTTCGTCATGCTGCTCACCCGCGAGAAGTTCGCGGAGTTCGCGAAACTGCCGACGGCCGACCCCACCACGCACACCCTGGCGTTCTACTGCTTCAGCGTGTCGTCCCGCGACGAGGTCGACACGGTCAGCGCCGCCGCACTCGCGGCGGGCGGTACCAAGGCGGACGACGCCGAGGACTACGGCTTCATGTACTCACGCAGCTTCTACGACCTCGACGGCCACGGCTGGCAGGTCATGTGGATGGACCCGGCGGCGGTGGAACAGGGCCCCGAGGCGTTCGCGGCCTCCACCCTGGACGCCGACGCCCCGGCCTGAGGCTCCGCGGGCTGATTACCGGTCAGGCTTCTCACGCGTTGGGTGTGACCCGGACTTGATCGAGTGGCGGGGTCATGGCTCGGGCTGCGAGGGCGGCGGCTCGTGAGGATGGTTGATGGTTGCATTATTACAACTAGATCACCATCTTCACCGATTACCCGCATTTAACGGGCTCGCGTAGATAGTTTCACCTCTCACGTACTGAAACAGGGGGGTCCCGTGAGCTACTACCAGCCCCAGCCGCCGTTCCAGCCTCCGCCCGGGCCGCCGACTGTCCGTCCCGCACCGAAGTGGGCTCGCAAGCGATACGTACTGCCCGCCCTGGGCCTGGCGTTCATCATCGGCGCGGGCAGTGCCGGTGCCGACAGCCAGAACCCGAACGCGACGAAGTCGGTGGCCGACGACAAGGCGCGGCCGACGGTCACTGCCACGGCCACGGTCACCGCGACAGCCACGGCCACGGAGACGGCGAAGCCGAAGCCCGCGCCGACGGTGACGAAGACGGTCAAGGTGAAGGTGACTGTCACCGCGCACGCCGCTGCCGCGGGGTCGGGAACGGGCGGCAGTTCGACGTCTGGTGGATCGTCGTCCAACGGCGGGTCCAGCTCGTCGGGTGGCTCCACTTCCGCGGGCGGCGGTGCGACTGCTCTGTGCAATGACGGGACGTACTCGTACGCCGCTCACCATCAGGGGGCCTGCTCGCATCACGGTGGTGTGGACGTCTTCTACCGATAGCTGACGTCCCAGGTCGGCGCTTCGACCGGTGGCGTGATCACGGGACCGGCTGCCCTGCTGAACCGGGCGGCCGGTCCCGCGTCTTCGGTCCCGAAGCGACTCGGACGGGGTCGCCGCCTCGGGCCGTAGTTGCCGTGTCCTGCCGGCGCTTGTGACAGGGGTGTCTTATCCGCAGCCTGGCTCGATCGGTCAGGAACGGCCGTTCCGGCCGCTTCGGGGCGACGGCCGGGGGAGGGCGTTGTCCCTGCCCGTCCCGGACGGCCCCCCAATAGAAGATCCACCCGAACGGCAATGCCTCCACGCGTAGGACCTGCGGATCGTACTCGACACGACCCCGTACATCGCCGATCTCGGCAAGCACCAGTCGGCGCGCGTCCTCCTCGGTCGGCATCGCCGTCCGCGATGACGATGGTCCTACCGACGGCGGCTTTCGCCCCGGACAGTTCCCATGCCTTGCAGCCGTGGCGGTTGCCGGGCAGGGGCCGGCCGACAACGACGACCAGGCGGGTGTCCGCGTCGATGACTACCTGATGGTCGGTGGAGTGCCGGTAGTTTTTCGACTGCTCGGCGATGGTGTGATCGCGAGTGGGCACCAGGGTTCCGTCCACGATCAGCACGGCGTCCTTGCGGAACCGCTTGCGCTGTTGGAGTGCGAGCGACGGCCCGAGATGGTCGATGATGCGGTCCGCCGCCGACTTCGATACCCCGAACAGCGGTGCCAGCTGGCGCAGCGTGAGGTTGGTGCGCCAGTACGCGGCGACCAGCAGGACACGGTCCTCCAGCGGCAGACACCACGGGCGGCCCTTGCGAACCGGGTCCGCGCCTTCGCGCCGCAACGCTGTGATGGGCTTGCCGAACTGTCGCGGGCTCAGTTCGCTGAACGGGGCTGTCCAGGAAGGCTCCGGCGCCGTGATCACACCGGTCACCGCACGATCATTGCAGTGCTGCCCGGTGCCGGCGGACGGGCTCAGACCGCGGGACTCCCGTCAGGACCGGACGCGAAGGCCAGGATGTGGGGCACTGCCTCTCGAAGACTGACGAAGTGCCGATGCACGCCCTCCACGGCGTCGGTGGCGTTCACACCCCACACCGTCATCCCCGCCCGCAGCCCGGACCGCACTCCGGACGGGGCGTCCTCGATGACCAGGCAGTCTCCCGGACTGGCGCCAAGCTGCTCAGCTGCTCGCAGATAGGGGACGGGAGAGGGCTTGCCCTCCTCGACCGCGGCCGCGTCCACGATCACGCCCGGCACCGGCAAACCCGTTCGCAGGAAACGGCCGCGCACCCGGTGCTCGTAGTTCGAGGTCACCAGCGCCCAGGACTTCAGTGGCAGGCCGTGCAACAGCTCCGACGCGCCGTCGAAAGCCCCGTAGACGCCGGAGCGGACGTCTTCGTCTTCCAGCTCGTGCAGCGTGGCCAGGCACTCACGCGGATCGTGGTCCGCAGCGACCTGGGCGAACGTCTCCATCGGCCGCGTCCGTAGAGCCACCTGGTAAACCTCGTCCGCGTCCAGCCCGTACCGCTCCGCCCAGGTTCCCCAGACCCGACGCTGGTTGCTCACCGCGTCGATCAGCGTGCCGTCGACGTCGAACAGCACGTACTTCATGCGGACTTGCCGCCCAGGTTCGCTGGTCACGTGTCGATCATGCCAGGCAGCGGGCAGGCCATTGCGGAACAAGCTCAACCCTGGTGCGGTCGACCAGGACCATCCGGGAGCGGCACGGTGGACACTGTCGGCCGCTCTCTGGCCAGGTGATGCACTGCCGTCAGAGGTTCCGTGCAAGTTGGCCTGTCACTGGCAGGCCCTATCGTCGGCGCCATGGGTGATCACTTCCAGACCATCGTTGATCTCGATGCCACGCCTGCCGAGGCCTCGGCACTCGCGGTCCGCGCCCTCGATTGGCTCGTTCGAGAGGGGATCGTGCTGGCCGGGCGGACCGACTGCGTGCTCGGAGCACGGTCGGGAAACCCACCTGGCGAGCACTGGGCGAAGGCAGTCGCCGAGCCGGACTGGGAGCCGACGGACGGCCTCAAGTCGGAGATCGGACGCACGGTTTTCCATGGTGGGCAGGGTGATGCGCAGTACGCAACCTGCCCACGGTGCGCCAGCCGGACCTACTTCTACACCGAAACCTGGGAGAGCATGGAGAATGCCGGCGAAGCGTTCGATGGTGCCTTCAATGCCTGGCACGAGACCGGAGAGGCGACCGTCACCTGCCAGCACTGCGAGTCGGCCTCTGACCTCCGCGCCTGGAAGTGGGCTGACGACTTCTTCGCGTTCGCCCACCTCGGCTTCGAGTTCTGGAACTGGCCCGAGTTCGCGCCTCGGTTTCTGGCTGACTTCGCCCAAGCGCTCGGCGGACACCGAGTGGTGCGCGTCTGGGGAAAGCTATGAGGACCGGAGTTCACGCCAGAGGCCGAAGAAGCGAAGTGAAGGGGCGGGTCTCTGGCCTGCGGTCGTGCAATCGATCAAAGCCGCGACCTGCCGCTTGGCTGTCGGCGGTTGTCAGCGTTGGTTGTGGTTGAGCACCCTTTGGCGGCCCCGGGACGGCCCCGGGACCGGCCACTACTGGGCTTCGCTTCGGCCCGGCATGCCAAACTGCGGCCGTGGAGGAGATCTACCGACTGTGGTTGGCGGCCGTGCCGAGCCCCATACCTGAGAACGAGGCTCGGATCTATTGGAACTGCAAGGATGATCCGACCCCGGTTCTGGACGAGGGCTTGCGTCGCGCCTCCTTCCTCCATGTCGGTTCCTGGGGTGACGAGCACGAGCCGGAGAATCTGCATGCGGGCCAGGGGCACTGCCCTGCCAACCGGCTGCACAGCTGGCTCTTCTACCTAGGGACGATCGATCGCTATCAGGCGCCGTTGCTCGACGAAGAGCTGATGGCCCGGATGGTCGAGCTCTACCGTCCCCGTTCCAGCGATCTCCCTGCCGACGCGATCGACCTTCCACGGCTGGAGGGCTTTCTCCGCGAGCACTTGGGGCTGTACCTCCTCACTCAGGAACCCGACTCGGAGACGTACAGGTAGATGTTGCGCTTGGGCCGACGAGGGCCAGGGGGCGGACGGTTGACAAAGCCCAGGGGCCCCCGTCGCCCCAGTCCTGGGGCCTCACCACCACGCAGCGGATCCCGTTGATCGAGACCGTGTAGTCGTCGACGTCCCGGATCGCCTCGGCCTTCAGCGTCACGTCATGGCGCGCCAGGGCCGGTGCCAGCGTTCGAAGGAACCTTTCGACCCCGCCCTCGGCCGGTTCCTCTCCGTCCGCGGAGAACTCGATCTGCTCGAAGAGTAGGTCGAAATGCATCGGATAACAGCCGGTCGTGACCTCCGTTGCGGATGTGGAGGGGCTTGGGGCCGTCCTGGACGCCGCACACGCAGCGGACCTGGGTGCCGACCGGGCAGGCCGACCGGTTGCCGGGGCCGGGACGCTCTGTCGGTGCCGTCTCGTACCATCCGCTCCTGATCGAGCAGTTCGGATGGGGAGGCGACCTGGATGGGTGGAAACGCCTGGCGTGACACGGGCCCGTATCGGCGTGACCTGGCGGCCGCGTTCCGGCAGGCCCAGGAGGACGAACTGGCGCGGGACGACCACGGTTTCGAGGGCCGGTCCGTCGAGGAGCTGTGGAACAGCCCGGAGTGGCAGGAGTACATATTCACCGGCGGCACGGGCAGCGTGCTCGACTTCCCGCTCATGATCGAGGCCGCGGACACCGACGACGGGCCGTTCATGCGGCCATTGTCCGATGGGGAAGTACGTGCGTGGGCTCCGCACGGGCGTCCCACCTACGAGGAGTGGGATGCCGCTCTCGACTCCGAGCGGTTGGACTTCCCGTGGCGTGGCCAGGGGAACTGCGTTGTGCTCTACCGCGACGGCAGGCCGGAGCGGATCGGCTACTGGGGGGTGACCTGCGACTAGGGCCCGAGCCGGCCCGTGGCTGAGGGCCGCCGTCCGCACTGCGGACGGCGGCCCTCAGGGGGTTGGTCGCGGCAAGCACCTGTCGGACTGTGTCGGTCAGGTGTCTGCCACGACCGGCCTGGCCCCCGCTCTCCGACCAGAGAGGGGCCTGGAGTCGGTCGACGTTCAGACGGCCGGGGCCGGGTACGTCGGGTACTCGACGCCGGAGACGTGCTGGACGACGCGGATGACCTGGCAGGAGTAGCCGAACTCGTTGTCGTACCAGAGGTAGAGGATCGCGTTGTCGCCGTCGACCTTGGTGGCGCCGGCGTCCACGATCGACGCGTGGCGCGAGCCGATGAAGTCGCTGGAGACCGCGTCGGGTGCGGTGGTGAAGTCGATCTGGCGCTTGAGCGGCGAGGTCAGCGACACGTCGCGGAGGTGGTCGAGGACCTCCTCGCGGGTGGTCTCCCGGCCGAGGCGCAGGCTCAGGATCGCGATCGAGACGTCCGGCACCGGGACCCGGATCGAGCTGCCGGTGATCGGCGCCTTCAGGTCGGGCAGCGCCTTGGCGACGGCGGAGGCGGCGCCGGTCTCGGTGATCACCATGTTGAGCGGCGCGGAACGGCCGCGGCGGTCGGCCTTGTGGTAATTGTCCAGCAGGTTCTGGTCGTTGGTGAACGAGTGGACGGTCTCCACATGGCCGCGCAGCACACCGTACTCGTCGGCCATCGCCTTCAGCGGCGGGACGATCGCGTTGGTGGTGCAGGACGCGCAGGACAGGATCTGCTCGTCGGGCTTGATGGTGTCGTGGTTGACGCCGTGCACGATGTTGGGGACGTCGCCCTTGCCCGGCGCGGTCAGGACGACCTTGTCGATGCCCGGACGCAGGTGCTGCGAGAGGCCCTCGCGGTCGCGCCAGCGGCCCGTGTTGTCGATGAGGATGGCGTCCTTGATGCCGTACGCCGTGTAGTCGACCTCCGACGGGTCGCCCGCGTAGATCACCTTGATCTCGTTGCCGTTGGCGACGATGGTGCTGTTCGCCTCGTCCACGGTGATCGTGCCCTGGAACTGCCCGTGGATGGAGTCGCGGCGCAGCAGCGAGGCGCGCTTGACGATGTCCTGCTCACCGCCCCGGCGCACGACGATGGCGCGCAGCCGCAGACCGTTGCCGGAGCCGGACTTCTCGATCAGCAGCCGGGCGACGAGACGGCCGATGCGGCCGAAGCCGTAGAGGACGACGTCGCGCGGCTCGCGGCGCTCGATCTTGTTGCCGCCGGTGGCACCGGCCACGGCCTCGGAGGTGAACTCCTCGACCGAGAGGCCCCGGTCGTCGTCGCGGTACGTCGCCGCGAGCATGCCGATGTCGATCTGGGACGGGCCGAGGTCGAGCGTGGTCAGGGCCTGGAGGAACGGCAGCGTCTCGGTGACCGAGAGCTCCTCGCCGGCGATCTGACGGGCGAACCGGTGGGTCTTGAGGATGCTGACCACCGACTTGTTCACCAAGGAGCGGCTGTGCAGCAGGACCGTGACGTCCCGCTCCCTGTGCAGCTTCCCGATCATCGGGATCATGGACTCCGCGATCTCCTCGCGGGTCTTCCAGTTCGTGAACGAGTCCTCGTTGACAGTCACAAGTCCATCTTTCGAGCTAGGCAGTGCTCAAATGATAACCCGTGGCTCATTCGAGCTCCGAGCAGGGGTTCGATACCTGGCTTTCGGGGCTCGGCGTGCGGTCGGCGTGGGCGTCCGGCGCCGTCCTGCGCCGTCCCGCGAGCATGCTGACCGCGTTGGCGACGACGACCGCGCCGATGCCCGCCGTCTCGGCCCAGCCCAGCCGCTGGTCCAGGACGACCAGGCCCGACAGCGCTGCCAGCACCGGGTTGACGCTCATGAACAACCCGAAGGCCTGCGCCGGTACGCGGCGCAGCGTGAACAGGTCCGCGAGATAGGGCACCGCGGACGACAGCACCCCGGCGGCCACCGCGCACCCCGCGGCCGCCACGGTCGGCGGATGCGCGACGGCGACCACGGCCCCGACGGGCAGGAACACCAGGGCGGAGACACCGGCCGCGGCCGCCGACCCCTGCGCGCCGGGGATCCGGCGGCCGACGGTGCGGTTGAGGAGGATGTACGACGCCCAGCAGGCGGCGGCGAGCAGACCGAGCCCCGCCCCGAGGTAGTCCGCGGAGGGCCGCGGCCGCATCAGGACGGCGACACCCGCCGCGGCGACCACCGCGCAGTACGCGTCCACCCGCCGGCGCGCCGCGGCCAACGCGATGGCCAGCGGCCCCAGGAACTCCAGCGTCACCGCGAGGCCCAGCCCGATCCGGTCGATCGCGCTGTACAGGGACAGGTTCATCGTCCCGAACACCAGGGCGAGCAGCAGTACGGGCCACCACTGCTGTCGGGTGAAGCCGCGCAGCCGGGGCCGGGCCACCGCCAGCAGGACGGCCGCCGCCACGTACTGGCGTACCGCGACGACGCCGACGGGACCCAGCACGGGGAAGGCGAGGGAGCCGACGGCGGCGCCGACCTGGTTGGACAGACCGCTGCCGACCATGGTGCCCACCCCGGCCAGTGCGCCGCGGGCGCTCTCGGGGCGGTGGGCCGGTGCCGACGGACGCGGGGGAGCGTTATGCATACCCCGAGCGTCGACCACGCCTCCCACCCACGAAAAATGCATAGGCTGATCCGTCTATACGCTTGAGTCATGGACGGCACCCAGGTCGAGCTGCGGCAGTTGCGCTGTCTCGTCGCGATCGTCGACGAGGGCACGTTCACGGACGCCGGCATCGCGCTCGGCGTCTCCCAGGCGGCGGTCTCCCGCACCCTGGCCTCGCTCGAACGCGGCCTCGGGACCCGGCTGCTCAGGCGCACCTCCCGCGAGGTGACCCCGACGGCGGTCGGCCTGAGAGTCGTCGCGCACGCCCGGCGGGTGCTCGCCGAGGTCGACGGCCTGGTCCGGGAGGCCACCTCGGGCCACACCCGGCTGCGGGTGGGCTACGCCTGGGCGGCCCTCGGCCGGCACACCCTGACCTTCCAGCGCCGGTGGGGCGACACGCACCCGGAGACGGAACTGAGGCTCGTGCGCGCCAACTCCGCCACGGCCGGCCTGGCGGAGGGCGGCTGCGACCTCGCGGTGGTGCGCAGGGACCCGGGCGACCAGCGGTTCGACTCCGCGATCGTCGGACTGGAGCGGCGCCTGTGCGCCCTGGCGGCCGACGACCCGCTGGCCCGTCGGCGCTCGGTGCGGCTCGCCGAACTCGGCGGCCGCACCCTGCTCGTCGACCGGCGCACCGGCACCACCACGCCCGAGCTGTGGCCCGCCGACGCCCGTCCGGCCGTCGAGGAGATCCACGACGTCGACGACTGGCTCACCGTGATCGCCACCGGCCGGTGCATCGGCATGACCGCCGAGTCCACCGCCAACCGGTACCCGCGGCCCGGCGTCGTCTACCGGCCCGTACGGGACGCGGAACCCGTCGCCGTACGGCTCGCCTGGTGGCGCGACGATCCGCACCCCGCCACCCAGGCCGTGATCGAGGTGCTCACCGAGCTCTACCGCCAGGGCTGACGGACCCGTTCCGCTCGTTGCGCCGAGGCGTGCATGGCCGCGGCCGTCCTGGGTACGCGAACCCAGCCGCGCCCGGCGCCCGTGCGGGCGGGGCAGACCCGAAGACCGCCGCTACCAGGGGACCCGCGATGGAGACACCCGCCCACCACGAGGCCGGCAGCACCGCCCGACGGGCGCTGACCGCGCTGGCCGAGAACACCCAGGACATGGTCGCGCTGGACGCGCTCGCGCACAGCGACGTGCTCGTGCCGGTACCCGACGACGCCCCCGAGGAGAGCGCCGCCGATCTCACCACCGTGGCCCTGCCCGTCCTGGAGCACCAGGGCGGGGAACCGGTGGTACCCGTGTTCACCTCGGAACCGGAGATGGCCCACCTGCTGCCGTTCGTCTCGCGCTACCGCCTGGTGCCGCTGGGCGCGCTCGCCGCGCAGTGGCCGGACGACGAGCTCTCGCTCGCCATCGACGGCGCCGCCGACCACGCCCTGACGCTCACGTCGGAAGGCGTCCGCACCCTGCTGGCCCGGCCCGGGGACTGAGGGGCGCACCCCGGCGGCCGGCGGGACCCGACCGCCGGATCCACCGGGGGGAACGGCCGGTCCCGAGGAGCGCGGGCGGTCCACGCGCCCTCGCGCGCCCCGGCCCCGCCGGGGTGGGGTGAGCGGCGCCGACCCCGTTCACCCATCCGATCAAGGCTAGGCCCGTGCGCCGGCGCGCACGCTCCGGAATGCGAAGCCGGTGTCCGTAATCCGCACCCGGTTCGCCGCTCGCCGTCACCTCGTACGCCGTCACCTGGTACGCAGCGTCTGCGACGGCGACTCCCCGAAGCGGGCCCGGTAGCGCTGCGCGAACCGCCCGAGATGGGCGAAGCCCCACGCGTAGGCGACGTCGGTGACCGTGGTCGTCCGCGGATCCGCGGACCGCAGCTCCTCACGCACCCGCCGTAACCGCACTTCGCTGACGTACGACATCGGGGACATGCCCACATGCCGGCGGAAGGCGTCCTGGAGGGTACGCACGCCGACCTGGGCGATGGCGGCGAGGCTCGTCGCGTCGTACGGTTCGGCCGGCCGGTCGTGGACGACGTCCATCACCCGTTTCACCGGCGCCGGCCGCAACCGGGGGCCGGGGATCTCCAGCTCCTCCCGGTAGTTGTGCCCGGCGGCGTACAACACGCCTTCCAGCAGGGTCCGTTCGATCGACGCGCGGATCAGCGGCTGACGCAGCAGCCCGCCCGGCACGTCCTTCTCCGACAGGGACCACCGCGCCAGGTTCGCCCAACTCAGCCCAGGACCCTGCGCGATGTCGACGTACGACGCGAAACGGGGGCGGCCCCCGAGCGGTCTGCCGAGCAGGCCCTCCAGCCGACGGTGCATCGCCGCCCGGTCGAGTTTGACGGCCAGGGCCCGGCAGTCGCGGGACCATTCGTCGACCTGGACCGGACGGTCGGGGTCGAGGAAGAGGGCCCGGTCGGGAGTCGCGTACGAGAAGGACCCGTGTCCCTGTCCGACCCGGAACCGGCCGGTGAGCGGCAGGGCCACGTGGTAGGCGCGCGGCTCGACGAACTCCATCGCGACCTCGGTGCCGAAACTGAGTTCTCCGACGGTGAGTTCACCGAGCTCGACCACGCTCATCTCGGTGAGGAAGGTCTCCGGGGAGCCCGCCACGTCCAGGCTCAGATCGTAGTAATGGCTCGCGATCGCGTCATGGGACTCGTCCACGCATCGCGTGCGGTAGCTGCTGAACCGGACTGCCCGCTGCCCCTGGTCCATGGCGACGCTCCCTGCTGCGGCCTTTGCCGTCCTGTGCGGCATTCGTGGAGCATGATGGCACCGCGGGCGGGTCGCGCCGACCCTTCCGGCGGCGTGTTCGTCACCGACGGAGCACGATGCCGCATCCCGCTCCGCGTACGTCCGTACCGATCGCGCCGACCGCGGACCGGCCGGGGCACGGTCCAGAATGACCCCATGCTCTGGATCTCCGGCGTGGCCGGCGGGCTCGTCCTCCTACTCGTCCTCAGCAGCATCCTGCGCACCCTCGTGGTGCCGCGAGGTCTCTACTCCGTGCTGGTCTTCCGGCTCTGGTGGCTGCTGCGCCGGCTGCTGCGGCTGGCCGCGCCGTCCGGCGGCTACCGTGCCGTCGACCGCGCGCAGACCTGGCTCGCCCCCCTCATGCTGATCGGCATGCTCGCGACCTGGCTGGGCGGGGCCCTGATCGGCTACGGCCTGCTGCTGTACGCGTTGTCCCCGCTGTCCTGGACGACCGCCTTCCGCGAGGCGGGTTCCAGTCTGTTCACCCTCGGGTTCGCCAGCGGCGCCCGGATCAGCCTCTCGGCGCTCGACTTCGTCGCGGCGGCCACCGGCCCGGTCGTCATCGCCCTTCAGATCGCCTACCTGCCCACCCTCTACGCCGCCTACAACCGGCGCGAGCTGGAGGTCACGCTGCTCCAGTCCCGGGCCGGGGAGCCCGCCTGGGGCCCGGAGATCCTGGCCCGGCAGTGGCTCGTCGACACCGAGACGGCCCTGCCCGAGCTGTACCGGTCCTGGGAGCGGCTGGCCGCCGACATGGGCGAGAGCCACTCCACCTATCCGGTGCTGCTCGCCTTCCGCTCGCCCCGGCCGTACCGCAACTGGCTGGTCGGACTGGTGGCCGTGATGGACGCGGCGGCCATGCAGCTCGCGCTCACCCCGCGGGTCGCCCCGCCGGAGGCCCGGCTGGTGCTGCGCGCCGGGTTCACGGCACTGCGGGACATCGCCCGCTCGGTCCGCCTCCCGTTCGACGCGGACCCGGCGCCGGACACCCCGATCCGGCTCACCTTCGCCGAGTTCGAGGAGGCGGTGGCGATGCTGGAGCGCACGGACTTCCGCGCCGAGCGCTCACCGCGCGAGGCCTGGCCGCACTTCCAGGGCTGGCGGGTCAACTACGAGGCCATCGCCCACGAGCTGTGCCGCCGCTGCGACGCGGTACCGGCGCTGTGGACCGGCCCCCGCGACTTCCGGGCCGCCTCGGTCTCGCCGCAGCGCCCGGCCGACCGGCGGCCGCAGTCGCCCGCGGCGGGGCAGTGAGGGGACGGTTCCGGCTGCCGGTACGCCGCTGACATGATCCGATCCGCCGCGTTATGCTCCTGGCGCTTGCGACGGGGGAGCGGCACCGGGGGTGTCGCGGTACGCAACAGGGCGGGGGCCACGGATGGTCGAGGACGCGCGACCGCGCGCAGGGTGGGGACCGGTGTGGGCCGCGGCGGCCGTCGTCGCGGCGGGTGCGGTCGTCGGGCTGGCGGCGGAGTTCCACTGGCTGGGATGGACGTCGATCCCGGGGGGTTCCTGCGGCAGCGACCTCGACCCCTGCCCCGACGGCACCATGCCGACCATCCTGCTGGCGTTCCTGTGCACCTTCGCCGGGGTCGGTGCGACGGGCGCGGCCGTCGCCGCGTTCGCACGGATCCGTCCCGGCCGGACGCTGCCCACGGTGCTCGTCTCGGTGGGCGTGCTGCTCGCCCTGTGGCCCGGCCGGCAGTTCTACGTGTGGTTGCGCGGTCCGGTCCTCGACCCCGTGTGGCAGGCCGACCGCGACCGCCCGTCGACGGTGCGCGGCCTCGGCGTGTGGACCGTGGGCGAGGACGCCGCGACGGTGGTCCGGGTGCGCGGTGACGCGCTCGTCGGGTACGACTCCCGTGACGGGGACCGGCGCTGGTCCCTGACGGCGCCGGTGCGCGCGTCGGTGTGCGGGATGAGCGCGAGCGTCGTCGACGGTGTCGGTCTGGTCGGCTTCGGGCGGTACGCGAAGCCGTGCGACACCGTGTGGGGTGTCGATGTGCGCAGCGGCCGCAAGCTGTGGGAGCGGAAGATCAGCGGTGTCCCCGGGTTCACCACCTCCTCGGGCAGCCTGCTCACCGCCGACCACGGCGTGGCCGTGGCGCTGGCGGACGGCGCGGTGCACGGCTACGACCTCACCGACGGCACGCCCCGCTGGACCGCGAGCCTGCGCGGGACGAGCGGGACGAGCGGGACGAGCGGTACGCGGGACGGCGGCCCGGACAAGGGCAAGGGCGGCGGCGCCGACAGCGGCGCGGATGCCGGCACCGAGTGCGAGCCGCTCGTCGGTTCCGCCGCCGGTGGCACCACCAGGGTCGTGGTCACCTGCGTCGGGAGCGACGGGACCACCTCGGCACGGCTGGTGACCCTGGACGACGCCACCGGCCGGGAGATCGGGAGCCGGCGGCTGCCGGTGGAGAGTCCCGTCGACACCGTCATGGTGGTCTCGGCCGACCCTTTCACCCTCCTGCTGAAGGAGCGGGACGCACGCGGCGTCGCCGCCGTACTGGCGTACCCCGGCACCGGTGACGGCGACCCGGTGCAGATCCCGCTCAGCGGGGGCGAGGAGGACTTGGCGATCGTTCCGGCGGCCGACGCCTTCGCCGCGCGGCCCGCGCTGCCGGCGACGGTCGGCGACGGCACGCTCGTCGTGGCGGCCGCGCGGCCCGGTGCCGACGGGCCCGACCGGGTCGCCGGCTACTCGCTGCGGGACGGAAAGCGGCTGTGGCACCAGGACCTGGGCGGCACGGTCACCGCCCTCGCGCCCGCGGGCCGCGGTCAGGTGGCCGTGCTCGGGGGCGCGGACCGGCTGTGGCGGCTCGACATGGGCGACGGGCACCGCCTGGGGGCGGACGACGGGACCATGGTGCGCGACGTCGACGGCAAGGTCGAGAACACCGCCCAGCTCCTGAGGGCGGACGACACCTGGATCGTCGTCAACTCCGACGGCGACAGCCGTCCCCCGGTCCTCGGGGTCAGGGGGTGAGGGACGGTTCCGTCCGGTCGGCCAGCATCCGGGCCAGCACCGCGCGCTGCAACGGCAGCACCTCGGCGTGCAGGTCGCGCCCCTTGCGGGTGAGGGCGACCCACACACCGCGGCGGTCCTCCGCACAGACGGAGCGCTCGACCAGACCGTCCTTCTCCAGCCGCCCGATGAGCCGGGACAGCGCGCTCTGACTCAGATGCACCCGCCCGACGAGGTTCTGCACCCGACAGTGGCTGCCCTCCTGGGGCGACTCGGCGTCGAGGATGTCGAGCACCTCGAAGTCGCTCGCGCCCAGGCCGTGCGGGTGCAGCACACGGTCGATCTCGCACATCGTGCGCGCGTGCACCGACAGGATGTCCCGCCACTGTTGTTCGAGCCGGGCGGTCGCCGTGTTCACTGCCATACCCGCACGGTAACACCGAACCGGCCATTTGTTGACTATGCAACTAGTGCATGCGCAAGCGGCGGACCCGG
Source organism: Streptomyces sp. NPDC104096 (assembly GCF_055584385.1). Classification (NCBI taxonomy): domain Bacteria; kingdom Bacillati; phylum Actinomycetota; class Actinomycetes; order Kitasatosporales; family Streptomycetaceae; genus Streptomyces; species Streptomyces sp. NPDC104096. Next base: position 3,540 of record NZ_JBVJMD010000042.1, on the reverse strand, counting down.
CAGAACCCGGTCTCGGGGCACCGGGTCGTCGGTCTCAGGCCGCCGGGTCCTCGAGGAGTCCCATCATGTTCCCGTCGGCGTCCTTCACCGACGCGATCAGCCGGCCGTTGCCCACGTCGTGCACGTCCTGCACGGTCTCGGCGCCCGCCGCCAGCAGCGCCGCGAACCGCGCCCGGATGTCGGTGACGTGCCAGAACGGCACCGGACCGGTCAGGCCCTGACCGTGTCCGTTCGGGTTGAGGCCCACGTCCTGACCGGCGTCCTCGAAACCGACGTAGTAGGGCTCGTCCACGTACGGCTCGACTCCCAGCAGCGCGCTGAACAGGGTCTTCGCCTGGGCGAGGTCCTTGACGGGGTAGATGATCGTCTTGACGCCCGCGGTCATGGCGTACTCCTCGGTGAGGTGGGGACCGACAGGCCGATACGGCGCGCCGGTGTCGTACCGGCGCGTTCCGCCGGTGCACTCACGTTAAGCCGGGCGGCCGCTCGGCGGCTTCTCCGATCCTGACCGGTCGGAGACCGTCGCCGGACGGCGGTCCCACCGGCGACGGGCCGGTCCAGGGGGCCGCGGACGGTGCGGCACCTTCCCCCGATGGGTGACCGGCCCGCTCGCCGTACCGGCCGCTCATGCCGGCTCCCGAACAGCGACCGAGCGCCCGCGCCACCGCCCGCTCACGTCGATTCGCGCTTGACCAGTTCGGTCGGCAGGATCACCGCGGCCGGGTCCTCGCCGCCGATCTGGGCGAGCAGCACGCGCACCATCTCGTTGCTGATCCGGTCCCAGGGCTGACGGATGGTGGTCAGTGCGGGCGTGGCCGCGACCGCCGCGGGGGAGTCGTCGAAGCCTCCGACAGCGATGTCATCCGGCACCCGCAGACCGGCCCGCCGCAGCGCGGCCAGCACGCCCTGGGCCATCAGGTCGGAGGCGACGAACACCGCGTCCAGGTCCGGGGCCTGCGCGAGCAGCCGCTCGGCGCCCGCCTCGCCGCTGGCCCGGCTGTAGTCGCCGGGGACGACGAGCCGCTCGTCGAGGTCGACGCCCGCCTCGGCGAGCACCTCCCGGTAGCCGGCGAGCCGCTCCACACCGCCCGGGGTGTCGAGCGGACCGGTGACCACGCCGATCCGGCGGCGGCCGAGCGACAGCAGATGGCGCACCATGTCCCGGGCGCCGTCCCGGTCGTCGGCGGCCACGTAGCTCACCTTGGAGCCGAGCCCGATCGGCTTGCCGCACGCGACCAGCGGCACGCCCGCCGCGCACAGCTCCTCCGCCACCGGGTCCCCGGAGTGGCTGGAGACCAGCAGCACCCCGTCCACGTGACCGGCCGTGATGTAGCGCGCTATGCGCCGCCGCTCGTCCTCGGTGCCCGCCAGCATCAGCAGCAGCGGTATGTCGTGCGCGGCCAGCGCCTGGGTGCAGCCGCGCAGCAGGATGTTGAAGTTGGGGTCCTCGAAGAACCGCTCCTGCGGCTCGGTCAGCAGGAAGCCGACCGAGTCCGACCGCCCCGTGATGAGGGAACGGGCGTGCCGGTTGACGACGTAGCCCGTGCGACGGATGGCGGCGTTGACCGCCTCCTGTGCGGCGGGGCTGACGTAGTGGCCGCCGTTGAGCACGCGCGAGACGGTGCCCCGGGAGACCCCCGCCTCGCGCGCCACGTCATGGATGGTCGGCGGCCTGCGCCGTCCCCCCGCATTGTTCATGGTCACGACTTTACGGCCCCGGACAGCAGATCCAGGCTCCAGAACCGTTGGACGACCAGGAAGAGCGCGACCAGCGGGAGCACCGCGAGGAACGCGCCGGTGATCACCAGGGTGTACAGCGCCGGGGTGTTCGACCCCTGTTCCAGGAGGGTGTACAGGCCGACCGTGATCGGGAACTTCTCGTCGTCGCTGAGCATGATGTACGGCAGCAGGAAGTTGTTCCAGACCGCCACGAACTGGAACAGGAACACGGTGACCAGTCCGGGCACCATCATCGGCAGCGCGATCCTGGTGAAGATCCGCCACTCGCTCGCCCCGTCCATCCGTCCGGCCTCGACCACGTCGGAGGGGACCGCGGCGGCGGCGTAGATCCGGGCGAGGTAGACGCCGTAGGGGGCGAGGACCTGCGGCAGCAGCACGGACAGGTGGGAGTCGGTGAGGTCGGCCTTCGCCATCAGCAGGTACTGCGGGACGGCGAGGATCACCGGCGGCATGAGGACGCCCGCCAGCAGGATGTTGAACAGGGTCTCCCGGCCGCGGAAGCGGTAGACCGCCAGGGCGTAGCCGCTGACGGCCGAGACGGCCGTCGACAGCAGGGCGCCGAGGCCGGCGTAGAGGGCGGAGTTGCCCATCCACTTCCAGTACACCCCGTCGCGGTAGGTGCTCAGCTCCTTGACGTTGTCCGCGAAGCCGCTGCCCGGCAGGAAGGTGAACGTGGAGAAGAGTTCGTGGCCGGACTTGGTGGACGCGATCACCACCCAGGCCACCGGCAGCAGGCAGTACAGCGCGCCGAGCAGCAGGGTCACGGTCGGGACCAGCGCGATCCGGCGGTGCAGCGGCGGTCCCTGGGCGGTGCCCGGGGTGGTGCCGGCGGCCGGTGCGGCCTTGCGGACGGCAAGAGAACTCATCGTGCTGCCTCCTGCTTGTTGCGGCGGTTCGCGGCCCGCAGGAACCCGAAGGACAGCACGAGCGTGACGACGGCGATCAGCGTCGCCTCGGCGGCGGCCGCGTAGATGTCCCCCTTGCCGAAGGCGTCCTGGTACACCTTCATCAGCGGACTCCAGGTGGTGGGCAGGGAGTTGGTGAGCGGATGGAGGGTGGTGGGTTCGTTGAACACCTGGAGCGTCGCGATGATCGAGAAGAAGAAGGTCAGCACCAGCGAGGGCGCCACCATCGGGATCTTGATCCGCAGCGCGATCTGGAGCGGGGTGGCGCCGTCCAGCTCGGCCGCCTCGTACACCTCGGCCGGGACGGCCTGGAGCGCGGTGTAGATGACGACCATGTTGAATCCGGTGCCGCCCCAGACCGCGATGTTCGACAGGGCGAGGTACAGCGGACCGCCGTCCAGCAGGTCCGGCTGCGGCAGGCCCAGCTTCGCCAGTACGAAGTAGAAGGGGCTGACGTCGGGCAGGTACAGGAAGCCCCACAGCAGCGCGGCCACGACGCCGGGGATGGCGTACGGCAGGAAGATCGCGAGCCGGGTGAACGGGGCGAGCCGCACCCGGTCGGAGTCGAGCATCAGCGCGAACAGCAGAGCGAGCCCGAGCATCACGGGTACGACGATGCAGCCGTAGCCGAGCACGTGCAGCGCGCCGCCGAGCAGTTCGTCGTCCGTGAGGGCGGCGGTGTAGTTCCGGAACCCGGCCCAGACCTCCTGCCGGGCGCCCGACCCCAGGCCGAGCCCGGAGACGTGCACCTTGCGGAAGCTGAGCCAGAGCGCGTACCCGATGGGCAGCGCGAAGAACAGGCAGAAGAGGATCCCCGCGGGGAGCAGGAAGAAGTAGGGCGCGTGCAGCGCTCCCTTGAGGGCGGTGGTGGGTGACGGGTGGGCGTACGGGGCCC
>NZ_JBVJMD010000041.1:0-84375 GCF_055584385.1 Streptomyces sp. NPDC104096 | reverse complement strand
ACACCAACCCCCCCTACTCGCCGCCCGCCAGGGCCCTGCACCTGGGACGGACGGTGCACAGCGGCAGCGGCGAGGCCGACTTCGAACGGTGGATGGCGAGCATGCCGTCCCGGGCGAGGCAGATCAGGGGGTTCGCCATCACCTCGCTGATGGCGGTGCCGCTGATCGCCCGCGACATCACGCTCGGCGTCGCCGTCCTCTTCCGCACCCGGCCGGACCCGTTCGGCGAGGACGACTTCGCCCTGGCGCGGGAACTCGCCAGCCGCGCCGCCGTCTGCCTCGACAACGCCCGGCGTTACTCCCGTGAGCGCATCACCGCGCTCACCCTCCAGGAGAACCTGCTGCCGCACCGACCCCCCAGGCAGTCGGCGGTGGACGTGGCCTTCCGCTATCTGCCGAGCGACTCGCGGGCCGGTATCGGCGGGGACTGGTTCGACGTCATCCCGCTCTCGGGCTCCCGGACCGCCCTCGTGGTCGGCGACGTGGCCGGACACGGGATCCACGCCTCCGCGACGATGGGCCGACTGCGTACGGCCGTGCAGACCCTCGCCGACGTCGACCTGCCACCGGACGAACTGCTGGCCCATCTCGACGACCTGGTCCTGCGGCTGGGCAGCGACGAATGCTGCCACGCCCCGGGCAGCGAGGTCGGCGCCACCTGTCTCTACGCCGTCTACGACCCGGTCGCGCGGGACCTGTCGGTGGCCAGCGCGGGCCACCCGCCGCCCGTCCTGGTGCTGCCGGACGGCACCACGGACGTCGTCGAGGTCAACGCCGGACCGGTGCTGGGCGTGGGCGGGCTGCCCTTCGAGGCCACCGAACTGGAGCTGCCCGAGGGCACGCTCGTCGCCCTCTTCTCCGACGGGCTGATCGAGGCGGGCGACCAGGACCCCGACGTCGGCACCGACCGGCTGCGCCGGATCCTGGCCGCTCCCCACACCTCGCTGGAAGGCGCCTGCGACGAAACGCTCGCCGCGCTGCTGCCGCGGCGTCCCGCCGACGACATCGCCCTGATCCTGGCCCGCACCAGGGCGCTGGACGCCCGCCACGTCCGCGTCTGGGACCTGGAACCGGACTTCGCCGGTGTCGCCGCGGCGCGCAAGCACGCCCTCGCGCAACTGGACGCGTGGGGGCTCACCGAGGTCGGCTTCGTCACCGAACTCGTCGTCAGCGAGCTGGTCACCAACGCGATCCGCTACGGCTCGGCACCCGTCCAGCTCCGGCTCATCCACGACGACTCGCTCATCTGCGAGGTGTCCGACGGCAACCCCACCTCGCCGCACCTGCGCCGGGCCAGGATCTTCGACGAGGGCGGCCGCGGTCTCCTTCTCGTCGCCCAGCTCACCAACCGCTGGGGCACCCGGCACACCCCGACCGGGAAGACCATCTGGACCGAACAGGCCCTGAACTGAGGCATGTCGTACGAGCCTGCGCCACGGGCGCGGTCCGCCTCCCGCGCATGGCGGGGGACGGTACGGGGACGCCGGGTCGCGACGGTCCTCCGCCGGTCCGTACGCGACCGGCGCGCGGAACAGATGCGTGAGCCCTGTATGCGCCCCCGTTCACAGGGGCAGGATACGCGGAGTCAGTGATCACTGGCCGAGTCTCGCCCCCGGCCCCGACGTCCTCGCCGCCCTCCTGCATCCCACGAGACCCACGGCCCCGAGCCCCGACGACCCGACGACCCGACGACCCCCGACGTCCTCAACGCCCCGCGCGACCCCAACGTCCCAGGAAAGCAGGTCGGCTGCCGTGCTGTTGCGTCTGCCCACATCCGTGTCCGAGGCCCAGGAATGCATAGAAGAGGGAGCCGTGCCGATCGGCGGGGCGACCCTGGTGTGGGCCACCTGGCAGCGGGACGGCTTCCCCGAGCAGGCCGTGTCGCTGCGCCAGGTGCCCGAGGCCTGCGTGGTGGAGCGCGAACTGCTGGGCGCGGCCGTGGTGCTCAACCGGATCGACGACCGCGTACCGGACGCGATGCGCCTGGCGGCGGCCTCGGTGGGGACCGGCGCCGTGCGCCGCACCGCCACGGTCGGCGGCAACCTCGTCGGCAGTACCCTGCGGTGTCTGCTGCCCGCGGCGCTCGTGCTCGACGCCCGGGCGACGGTGCTGGATCCGGACAGGATCTACGAGACCGACCTGGCCGAAGTGGTGGCGAAGCGTCACGTTCTGCTCAGCGTGCGCTGGCGCGAACCGGTGGCCAGCGGGTACCTCAAGCTGTCCGGTGAAGCGGGCGGACCGCCGCCGCTCGTCGTCGCCGCGGCCGTGCACGCCGAGGGCGCGGGCGGGCGCCGCCTGCGGGTCGCCGTACGCGACGGCTACGACGTGATCGACGAGAGCACGGCGGCCGACACCGGCACCGACGCCGACCGGGTTCTGGAGTCCCTGTCCGGCACCGCCGTGGGCACGCTCGGTCCCGCCGCCCGGGACGCGGTGCACCGGCAGGTCACCGACGTGCTGGCCCGCGCGGCCGGGCGCTGAGCACGCGGGCGTCCGCCGGCCTCAGGCACGCCCCGCTCCGCCGCCACGCGGGTCGCGGCCGTGCGGGGCGGCGCGGCCGCGGGGGCCCGAGGAGGCGACCGTCGTCCGTGGACCGGCATCCAGTACCCGGTCGCCGTAGAGATCCTGGAGCCAGTTGGTCTGGTAGATGGTGTCGAGGTAGCGCTCGCCGAGGTCCGCGGCGATGGCCACCGCGGTGATGCCGCGGGTGTCGTGCCGGTTCAGCCAGTCCACCGCGCCGCTGACGACCGTCCCGGTGGAACCGCCGAACAGGAAGCCGCTCCTGGCCAGCCGGTGGCAGGTACGGATGGTGTCCGCCTCCTCGACCTTGATCACCTCGTCGACGAACGACTCGTCGAGCAGCGGCGGTCGCATGCTCATGCCCAGGCCGGGGATCATCCGCCGCCCCGGCTCGCCGCCGAAGGCCACCGAGCCCACGCTGTCCACGGCGACGATCCGGACCGAGGGGCTGTGCTCCCGGAAGTAGCGGGCGCAGCCCATCAGGGTCCCGGTCGTGCCCGCGCCGATGAAGAGCACGTCCAGGCGTGGGAACTCGTCGGCGATCTCCGGCGCCGTCGTCCGGTAGTGCGCCAGCCAGTTGCCCGGATTGGTGTACTGGCTGAGCCACACATAGCGGTCGTCGGACGCGCAGAGTTCACGGACGTAGTCGAGGCGCGCGCCGAGGAAGCCGGTGTCGGCGTTCATCTCGGCGATCACGTGCACCTCGCTGCCCAGCGCCTCCATCAGCAGCCGGGTCGACAGGTTGCAGCGGGAGTCGGTCACGCACAGGAACCGGTAGCCCTTGCTCGCGGCGATCATGCTCAGCGCCACGCCGAGGTTCCCGGACGAGGACTCGACCAGGATCGAGTCCCGGGTGAGGATCCCGTCCCGCTCGGCGGCCGTCACCATCTCGTTCGCGGCCTTCAACTTGATGGAGCCCGCGAAGTTGAAGCCCTCGCACTTCAAGTAGAGCGGATGCCCGACGATCGACCGGAGGTCGACGAAGAGCCGACTTTCGTTGAAGGCGTAGGGAGCGGAGATGACGGGCACGGTGGCCTCCAGGTGCCAGAGCCGGGGAATGCCTTCAGCCGTACCGGCGCAAGTCGTGGAAGAAGTCGTCGATGACGTGGAGCTCTCCCGTCCGGGCCACCTCGTCGTACACGTACTTGCCGACGGCCAGATCGAGCACGCCGAGCCCGAAGGGCGAGAAGATCACCGGACGGTCGACCGGCGGGGCCACCCGGCCGGACATCACGTCGTCGAGCGTGCCGTCCAGGAAGTCACGGCTGCCGGTGAGCTGTTCGGCCAGGTGGGGGGAGGTGTCGGCCTTCAGGCAGTGTTCGACGTCGTCCACGATGTTGGCGGAGGCGAGCAGGATCTCTGGGGCCAGGTCGCGCAGCGAGACATGCAGGACCAGCGGGTTGTGCGCGAACCAGGCCGGCTCGGTGACATGGGGCGCGCCGGCCACCGTGGCGAAGACCACCAGATCGCTGGAGCGGATCAGCTTCTCGGCGCTGTCGTGGACCGTGATCTGCGCGGTGTGCCCCGGGGTGCCGGCCTGGCGCAGGTAGCCGCAGAATCCGGCGGCGCTGTCCGCGGACAGGTCGTGGACGCCGACGGTGTCGAACGCCCAGCCGGTGGCGGCCAGGAAGGTGTGGATGTAGCGGGCGATCAGGCCGGTGCCGACGAATCCGATCCGGGCCGGGCGGGGCCGCCCGCGGCTGAGCCGGTCGGCCGCCAGCGCCGCGGACGCCGCGGTTCTGGTGGCGCTGATGACGGAGCTCTCCAGGACGGCGAAGGGATAGCCGGTGTCGTGGTCGTTGAGCACGAGGACCGCGGACGCCCTGGGCAGTCCCTCGGCCACGTTGGCCGGGAAGCTGGAGATCCACTTCAGGCCGTCCACGCGCAGCGGCCCGCCCAGCGAGGCCGGCAGCGCGATGATCCGGGCGGTGGGACGGTCGGGGAAGCGCAGGAAGTACGACGGCGGATTGACCGAGTCACCGGCCGCGTGCAGCCGGTAGGTGGCCTCGACCAGTTCCACGATCTGCCGTTCGCGCCCGTCGAGCGCGCGCTGCACCTGGGCGCCGGAGATCACCGCGAAGGTCGGTGCCGGAGGGGACGCGCAGGGGGCGGTCCGGGTGGTGGGAGAGGGCAGGGCCGTCATCGCAGACTCGCCTCCGGGGTCGGGGCGCCGTCGGCCAGGCGCCGCGGCTCGGCCATGCCGACCAGCACCTCGCGCTCTCCGCTGTAGGCCTCTCTGCTGTGCGCGGTGCGGATGTTGTCGACCAGCAGCACGTCTCCGGTCTGCCAGGGCTCGCGCCGGGTGTGGCTCTCGTAGGTGGCGTTGAGGAGCTGGACGACGTCCTCGCCGATCGGCGAGCCGTCGCCGAAGCGGGTGTTGAACGGCAGTCCGTCCGCGCCGTACTCGTCGACCAGGTACTCGCGCACCTCGGGGGCGAGTGTCCACTCGTTGAGGAAGGCGATCTGGTTGAACCAGCAGCGCCGGCCGGTGACCGGATGGGTGACCACGGCGCTGCGCAGCTGCCGGGTGCGCAGGGATCCGTCGGGCTGCCAGGCGAAGTCGATGTCCTGGGCGTGGCAGTAGTGCTCGATGGCCGCGCGGTCGTCGGTGCCGAAGGACTCCTCCAGGGACGCGCCGATCTCGTCGTTGTAGCTGCGGGTGAGCATCCAGCCCTCGCGTTCGAACCGTTCCCGCAGCGCGGACGGCAGCGCCTGGAGGACCTGTTCGGCGTCCGCCACGGCGGTCGCGCCGCCCTGGTCGGGCGCGCGCAGACAGGCGAACAGCATCAGGCCGGGGATCTCCAGCCGGTAGCTCAGCTCGTGGTGCATGCACATCGGCTGGTTGGCCGGCCAGGCGGTGGAGGAGTACAGGCCGGGGCCTCGGACCTCGCGGGGGGCGAAGGCCTCCCGCTCCGTCATCGGGTCGCCTGCCAGGGCCGCGAAGACGGCCGCGGTCCGCTGGGCGTCGCGCAGGTCCAGGCCGCGCACGAGCAGTACGCCGTGTTCGGTGAGGCGGGCCCGGAGCGTGTCGCGGTTCTCGGCCGCCCACCGGGTGGCCTCGGCGGGGGCCTCGACCCGCAGGATCGGCGGCGTGCCCGGTCGCAGGTCCGCTTCGGGCAGTGCTGCCAGGGAGGAGGACGACATCTGGATTCCTTTCGGTTGCCGGTCGGGCGGCTCAGCGGGAGGCCGGTGATCGGAGGTCCCCCCGCACCGCCCGGGCCGCCGCGGCCGGACGGGTGCGCAGGAAGTAGTGGCCGCCGTCGGCGAGTCGGTGCACGTCCACGTGTTCGGCCAGGAGCTGCCAGTCGCGGTGGCGTTCGGCGGACCCCGCCGTGATCGGGTCGTCGTCGGCGACGACGACGGTGACCGGCGCGGACAGCCGTACCGCCGGGGGGTGTTCGAGGGCGTCGGCGAGGTAGTGGTGCGCGGCCACGCAGTCGTGCCGGTAGGCGGCGCCGATGTGCTCGGCGTGCCGCGCGTCGAGTTCGTCGAGCTCGGTGTATCCACCGTCCGCGCTGAGCCGGGCGGCGATCTCGGCGTTGCTCCGTTTCGTCAACTCGTCGACGGCCGCGCGTCTTTCGCCCGAGGTGCCGATCAACTGGGCCCCCAGGAAGACGTGTTCGACGCTCACGCCGCGCTCCGCCAGTCTCCTCGCGGTCTCGACGGCCGGCGCGGCGCCGGAGGAGTGGCCCCAGAGCAGGACCCGGGTGAGGCCGCGTGCGGTGATCTCGGCGGCGACCTGCTCGGCGATCTCTGCCAGGGGTACGAAGGGTTCCTTGCGGGCGGCCAGGTCGTGGCCGGGCAGTTCGACGGCGTAGACGGCGAGGCCGTCGCCGGCCAGGGCGCCGGCCAGCGGCTGGAAGTTGACCGCGTTGCCGCCCGCGTAGGGGAAGCACACCAGGGCGCGGTCCCGGGTGCCGGCCGGCTCCGACAGGGGCTGGAGCAGTCCGGGGCGTTCCCTGGTCGCGCCGTCGAGGAGCGCGGCGAGGTCGGCGAGCACCGGGTGGCGGGTGATCTCCTTCAGGGACACCGCGCGGTCCAGGGCCAGGGTGAGCCGCACGGCCGACAGCGAGGTGCCGCCGGACTCGAAGAAGTGGTCGTGCCGGCCGATGCGGTGCTCTGGCACGGCCAGCAGCTCGGCCCACACGCCCGCGAGTTTGCGTTCGGTGGGGGTGTGCGGGGCGCTGCGCCGCTCCTCGGCGGCCTCGCCGCGCGCGGTCTGGTCGGCGAGCGCGGTCAGCGCCTTGCGGTCGGTCTTTCCGTTGCCGGTCAGGGGCAGGCTCTGCTGCCAGTGGAACGCGGAGGGGACCATGTAGGCGGGCAGGACGGCGCTCAGGGCGGCGCGCAGGTCGTCCGTGCGCAGGCGTTCTCCGGTGTGGAAGGCGATCAGGTGGGCGGCGCGGCCGGGCGGCTCGGACACCACCACCGCGGCGTCGCGTACCCCGGGGACCCGCAGCAGGGTGTTCTCGATCTCGCCGATCTCGATGCGGAAGCCGCGGATCTTGACCTGGTTGTCCCGGCGGCCGAGGAACTCCAGCTTGCCGCCTGGCTGCCAGCGGCCCCAGTCGCCGCCCAGGTAGAGCCGTCCGCCGGGTTGGTAGGGGTCGTCCCGGTAGGCCTCACGGGTGCGTTCGGGGTCGTTGACGTATCCGCGGCCCACGCACACTCCGGAGAACGCGATCAGCCCGGGGGCGCCCAGCGGCACCAGCGCCAGGTGCTCGTCGACGACGTGCACCCGCACGTTGTTGACCGCGGGCCCGAGCAGCACCCGGTCCGGGACCCGGTCCATGACCTCGTGGTTGGTGTCGTCCGAGGTCTCGGTCAGTCCGTAGGCGTTGACGAGCCGGATCCCGGGCCGGACCGCGAACCAGCGCTGGACCAGTTCGCGCTTCAGGGCCTCACCGGTGACCGACACACAGGTCAGGTCGGGCAGTTCGCGCGGGTGCCGCTCCAGGTAGGTCACCACCACCTCCAGGTAGGAGGGCACCATCTGCACCACGCCCACCCGGCCGCGGACGAGGGTGTCGACGAACCGCTCCACGTCCACCACGACGTCCTGCTCGACCAGTAGGGTCCGGCCGCCGACCAGCAGCGCCGACACCAGTTGCCACAGGGAGATGTCGAAGCACTGCGGGGCGGTCTGCGCCACCACCCGGTCCTGGTCGATCCCCAGGTCGTCGATCTTGGCGTAGAGGTGGTTGAGCATGCCCGCGTGCTCGCACATCGCCCCCTTCGGCTCGCCGGTGGAGCCGGAGGTGAAGTAGATGTAGGCGAGCTGGTCGGGCGTGACCGGCACCCCGAGGTCGGTGTCGTCGTACCGCTCGGCGTACGCCGCCTCGATCAGCAGCCGTTCCACGCCGGGCAGGTTCTCCAGTGCCCGGTCGAGGGTGCCGGTGCTGCCGGTCTCGGTCAGCACGAGCCGACATCCCGACCGCGACAGGGTCGCCTCGACGCGTCCCGCGGGGAAGTGCGGCTCGATGGGGAGGTAGACGCAGCCGGCCTTGAACACGGCCAGCACCGCGGCCAGCCAGTCGAGCCGGCGTTCGGTGACCACGCCGACGACCGCCTCGCGGTCGAGTCCGCGCGTGCGCAGGGCGCGCGCGAGGCGGTTCGCCCGCGCGTTGAGTTCCCCGTACGTCCAGGAGTCCTCGCCGTGCACCGCCGCGACCGCCTGCGGATGGGCGCGCGCCCGCTGTTCGAACAGCTCGTGCGCCCGCGCGTCCGGCAGTTCGCGGCTGGGTCCGGCCAGTGCCTGGAGCTGGTGGCGCACCTCGTCGGCCGGGAGCAGGCTCTGCCGGGCGTGTCCGGCGTCCGGGTCGGTGGTCATCAGCCGCAGCGCGGTGACGTGGTATCCGCCGATCCGGGCGGCGGACCCGGCGTCGAGCGCCTCGGTGCGATAGCGCACTCTCAGCACCGGGCCCGTGTCCCGGTCGCACCAGCCCACGGCGAGCACCACGTCGTCGGTCGGCCCGCCGTCGGCCCCGGTCGGGTCGAACACGATCTCGTACGACGGCTCCGTCGTCCCCAGTTCCCGGCGCACCTCGTCCACGGGGAAGTCCCGGTGCTCCAGCAGTTCCGCCTCGGCGCGGTGGACGCTCGTCACCAGCTCTCGCCACGAGCCGGGGGCGAGACTGAGCCGGCACGGCAGCGGGCCGGTGCCGGTCCCGGCGGCGTAGCCGGTCACCACCTCCTGCTCCGCGGAGAGGGCGGCCAGCACCTTGGCGTGCGCGGCCAGCAGCAGGGAGGTCACCGGTACCCGCCAGGCGCGGGCCAGTTCCCGCACCGCGTCCGTCACGCTCTCCGGCACCGCCTCCACGTACTCGGCGACCCCGGCGGCCGGTTCCGGGGCCCACCGTGGCACCGCGGTGTATCCGCCGGCGGCCAGTGTGTGGCGCCAGTACTGGCGGTCCGCCTCCAGGTGCGTTCCCATGGGGTGGCCTTCCTCAGCTCGCGGTGGCAGCGTCGTCGTCGGTTCGTCGTGTCCCGGCCCGGTCCGCCGGGCTCGCGTCGGCGGGACGGCCGAGGGTGTCGGGCATCTCCCCGGCGGGGTTTCCTCCCCAGCGGGCGTTCGGGGGGACTTCCTCGCCCTTCATCAGGAAGGAGTCGGACGCCAGCACCGCGCCGTCGCCGATCGTCACGCCGTAGTGCACATGTGCGCCGACCCCCAGGGTGCAGCGGGCTCCGAGGGTGGTGTGGTCGGACTTGAAGGTGCCGTCCTCCTGCGAGTGGCACTGGATCTTGCTGCCCACGTTGAGCGTGCAGTCGTCCCCGATCGCGGTGAGCGTGCGCTCGGTGATGTGGCAGCCGTCGTCGAAGACCCGCCTGCCGATGCGGACGCCCAGCAGCCGCCAGACCACGCTCTTGAACGGGGTCCCGTTGAAAACATTGAGATAGTTCTCCGGGACCTTCCAGAGCCGCTCCTGGCGCCAGAAAGCAGGATCGTAGATGGAGCACAATTGCGGACGCAGTCCGCGGAAGGATCCGATACAGCGCTCGCACAGCACGAAATAGAGCGTGGTGATGGCGAGGGTGATCGCGATGTACGCACCGAGCACCACGTGCCCGAGTGTTCCGTACAGGCTCTCCGTGGCGAGTCCGAACGCCGTGAGCATAAAAACGTGCAGCCATCGCAGGAACAGGAAAAGAAGAAGTGTGCGCGTGTTGTAGCGGTTCTTCGCGGCAAGATGGCGGCCGAGTTCCTGTTCGGTCCTGAGATGGTCGAACTGGACGTCGCGCTCGACCGTCCGGGGAATCTCGAAGGGCGGCGATCCGAGCAGCCCCACGCCTTCCCGGACCGGACCGTCGAGCGGCACCATCACTTTTGTCGCGAGCAGACAGTTCTCCCCCGTCCTGCCCCCGGCCGGATAGACGATGTTGTTGCCGATGAAGTTGCGCGGTCCGATCGACGCCCGGGAAACACGGAAAGACGTGCTGGAGAAATCCGCGTTCACGATGGAAAGTCCGTCCGCCACCATCGTCCCGGTGCCGACGCGCACCAGATACGGGGTTTCGTGCTGAACCTCCGTACCGAAGTTGGAGCCGGTCTGCTCGATGCGTGAGAGGTCGTAACCCAGAACGCGAAGATAATGGACGATGTAGGAACTGTCGCCGAACAGCCAGGCGAAGAACTTGATGTTCGTCATCCGCGATGTCGCCCGGTGCACCGCGTACCGGAATCCGTACAGCGGATACGCCTGGTCGGGCTTGATCACGAGCGCGAGCAGACGCGGCACGGTGAACAGCACGGTCAGCCCCAGCACGACGAACCCGAAGAACAGCGCGGCGGAAAGCAGTACGGCGTCGGTGAGGAATTCCGACGGTGAATTCATCGGCGCGTCCGACTGGATCCGCTTGCCGAGCGCGGGGATCTGCGCGAACAGCATGTACATACCGCCGACGGCCAGCGGCACGTACAGCAGCAACGTCTGCGCCAGGGTGACCAGCCCGAACCAGGTCCGGCGCAGCGTGCCGCACCTCGCCGGCGCGACCCGCACGTAGTCGATCCCGGTGGGCTCCGCGGGAGAGCCGTGCATGCGCGCGCCGACGGGGACCGACTGGCCCGGGTACAGGGAGGATGCGTGGCCGAGCTGGGCTCCGTCGCCCATCGCGGTGTCGATGTCGAGGACGGTCTTCTCACCGACGAACACGTCCCGGCCGAGGGTGACCGGGCCGGTCCGGATCCGTCCGGCGTGCGCGCGGTAGCCGAGGAAGGTCGCCTCCTTGCGGATCACCGTGCCGGAGCCGATCGTCAGCAGGTCGGTGCAGACCGGCACGGAACGGGAGAGGATCGTGACCCCCGCGCCGATCCGCGCGCCGAGCGCCCGGAGGTAGAGCACGTACAGCGGATTGCCGACGAAGAACACCATCGGGTTGGCGTGGAGCAGCGCCTTGACGAGCCACAGGCGGATATACGCCAGGCCCCAGAGCGGGAATTCGGTGGACTTCCAGCGGCCCACGAGAATCCATTTGGCAGCGATCGGGAACAGGCACAGGAGCAGGAAACCGACACCGCCGAACAACAGCGACCGCAGATAGATGTCGACCAGCCCCGAACCGGCCGCGACCCACTCGTAACCGCGGACCGTGACCAGCCCGAAGAAGAACGAATACCCCAGGAACACGAGCAACTGGACGGCTCCGCAGAACACATAACGCCCGGTACTCCCCGGGGTCGCCTCCGGGGAGCGGTCGGTCACGGCCGGCGAGGCCGTGGGAATCGGCGTGACGGCGGGGGCCGGGGCGGCCGTGTCCGCGAGGGCGGCCGCCAGGGCCCTGACCGTGGGATACCGGTAGATGTCCTTCATGGAGGCGGGCGGCAGATCGGACCGCTTCCGGACCCGTGCGCAGAACTGGGCCATGACCAGGGAGTTGGCCCCGAGGTCGTCGAAGAAGTGGCTGTCGGCCGGCACATGGTCCGCGTGTACGACACCGGCGAGCACTTCCGCGAATTCCCTTTCGGTGTCCTCCACCGTCGGACCGGCACCATTACCACCCCGGGTCACAGCGGCTCCGTCCAATCCGGATATAAAAATCTCGGACGACTGATCTACCATGTGCACTCCTGAGGACATTTCCCTGACCAATGGCCTCAGACGGCCGCCGGTCCATTGTCCTCGCGCTCTGTGGAACGGCACCGACCGAGCCATCCGGCAGCCACGAGGCCGTGCGCTCTCATTGATCACGAATCCATGGCCTACAGTCTCGGCCGTCCATCGTCAGGTTGCCACTTCGCACCCGCCGAACGGAAACGACATCACCGCCCGAAGGCCGTAATTCCCTGGACCCGGCCACCACCGGCGCAATCCATGGACCACCCGTACGGCCGCTCCTCGGACGGACAGGGGGACAGCGGCCGTGGCGCGCTCGCACGGGTGTGCCGCGCCCGGTCACAGGTGTCAGGGATCCGCGCCCCGGACGGTGGCGTCCGTGTGATGTTTCGGACGAGGGCGTCATGAACGGCGAGGAAGCGGCAAGGTTGCCTTTCATGCTCGGCACGAAACATCCCCCCGCACAGGAGACCAGGGCTACCGCGGCGGCGCGGGCGTCGCCGCCCACCGGCCCGTCGGCCGCGGCCGACGCCGCTTCGGCGGCCCGCGCGCCCGCGCTGCCGTCCCTCACCGGTCTGCGGTGGGTGGCGGCACTGCTCGTCTTCGGACTGCACATCCGCAACGCCGGTTACTTCGGCGGCACCGGCGGACGGATCATGACCTGGGGGTTCGGGCCGGGCGGCAGCGGGGTGTCGTTCTTCTTCGTGCTGTCCGGCTTCGTCCTCATGTGGTCCGCCCGGCCCGCCGACCGCGCGTTCGCCTTCTGGCGGCGGCGCATCGCTCGCGTGTACCCCGTGCACCTGGTCACGGCCGCGCTGGCGCTGCTCATGGCGTACGGCCCGGGCATGTTCACGATGCCCACGCCCCGCCAGGGCCTGGCCAACCTGCTGCTGGTGCACTCCTGGTGGCGCCCGTGGTGGCAGACGCTCGACCCGGTGAGCTGGTCGCTGGCCTGCGAGGCCTTCTTCTACGCCCTCTTCCCCGCGCTGGCGTTCGTCCTGCGCCGCCTCGGCGCCCGCGGATCGGCGGCCGTCGCCGGGGCGTCGCTGCTGGCGGTGCTGGCGCTGACCGCCTGTGACCCCCACACCTGGCTGGGCGGACAGCTGTACTCACTGCCCGCGGCCCGGCTGCCCGAGTTCGTCCTCGGCGCCGCCGTGGCCCGTACTGTGCTCCTCGGACGCTGGCGCGGGCCGGGCCTGGAGGCCTCGCTCGCCCTGACGATCATCGGCTACTTCCTGGTGCCCCAGATCACCCCCGGTCACCCCGCCACCGCCTGCACCCTGCTCGGGTTCGCCCTGCTGATCCCGGCGGCCGCCGTCGCCGACCTGCGCGGGCTGCCCTCGCTGTGGCGGCACCGGCGGCTGGTGCGGCTCGGCGAGCTCTCGTTCGCCTTCTACATGGTGCACCTGCTGGTCGTACGCGCCGTCCGCAGCGTCGTCGGCACCCGCCCGGGTTTCGGCGTGCCGGAGGCCCTGGCCCTGACCGTCGCCGTGTTCGCGGTGTCCCTGGGACTGGCCTGGGTCCTGTACGAGGGCGTGGAGCGCCCGGCCAGACGGCTGCTGCTGCGCGACCGGCGCCGTACACGCGCCGACGGCAGAACAGCCCCGCAGTCCCGCACGGCGGAGCCCGGCGTCACCCCGACCCGTGCCGAGCAGTCCTGCGCCCCGGCGGCCGGTACCCCGCAGGCCCGGGTCACGCAGCCCTGCTCGCCCGAGGCCCGTGCACCGGAGGCCCGCGCGTCGGAGGTCCGCGCACCGGAGGTCCCGGCCACCCAGGCCGGTGCCGGGAGGGCCGGTGCCGCGAAGGCCGGTACCGCGAAGGCCCGTGGCGGGCCGGAGTCGGCCGCCCCGGACGCGTAGTCCGGCTCCCGGGACCGCGGGCCCCGAAGGCTCCGAGGGGACGCGGACCGCGACCCGTCGCGGCGACGCACCCATGGAGGCCACCGAGCGGCGGCCCGCGCGGCACTCAGCGCGGGCCGCCGCTCCCGTCCTCGGGTGCGGCCGGACGGGTACGGGCCGACCGTCCGGGTACGGCCGTCCGGCTGACCGCGGCCGCGAGCTTGCGCAGTCGGCGCCAGTCGAGACGCGGCGGCGCCTCCGGCACGCCGGGCCGCACCCGGGGGACGCGGACCCGCAGGGCGCGGCGTGCGATGCGGCAGCGGACGGGGGCGGGCATCAGCAGCGCCTCGCCGTCCAGGCCGACCTCCAACTGCGGCCCGTCCGCCTCCACGACCACCTCGTGCGCGGTCAGCGCCGCCAGCCCGGACGGGTTCGGCTCCAGCACCAGCTCGGCCGCCTCCACAGCGCTGTCGACGCGGACGGCGAGGACCCCGAGCCGTCCCGAGTTCAGCCGCTCGCGGCGGCCGAAGCCGAAGGGGTCGCCGGTGCGGTAGGCGTTGTTGCTCACCAGCACGGCCTGCGGTTCGGTCAGCGTGGTGTCGTCGGCGCGGACGGTCAGCCGCGGGCCGCGCTGCCGGGTGAGCAGGTCCGGCAGCACCTCCAGCGCGGTGCCCACCTTGGCGTCGCGGTAGCCGGGGTTCTGCACCACGGCCCCGTACACCCCGAAGGAGGCGTTGTTGACGAACGGGCGGTCGTCGGCGAAGGCGAGGTCGACGTGCAGTTCCACCCCGTCGGTGAGCGCGTCCAGGCAGGTGGAGGGGTCGTCGCGGTCGAGGCCCAGGTCCATGGCGAAGTGGTTGCGGGTGCCGGCCGAGATGACGAGGAACGGCAGACCGTGCTCCGCGGCCACGGCGGCGACCAGGGCCTGCGTCCCGTCCCCGCCCGCGACACCCAGCAGGTCCGCTCCCCCGGCCACCGCGGACCTGGCCAGTTCGGTGACGTCCTGGTGCCGTTCGGGGTCGAGCAGCACGACCCGGGCGCCGAGGCGCTCCGCCTTCTCCCGGAGCGAGAACTTCTCGACCTTGCCGCCGCCGGAGCGCGGGTTGAGGATCAGGAAGGGCCGCTCCGGCGGCGGCGTGCGGTGCTCCTTCATCCGTACCGGACGCAGGTTCGTGCTGCGCAGGGCGTAGCGTCCGCTCCACACGGCCGCGGACCACAGGAGCGCGGACAGCGCGATCACCCACAGCAGCCCCACCGCGGCGAACAGGATGACCACGGCGACGGGCGTGCCGGCCGCCAGCGCCGTCGCGGCCGCACGGACCACTCCTCGCCGGGACAGCGTCCACCAGAGCGCGGCGGCGGTGACGGCCAGCCCGACGAGTCCGACCGCCAGGAGCACCAGCCCGCCCACCCCTCCGTAGACGAGGGGCAGCAGCGCGGCCGCCGCCGCGGCGGCCAGCGCGCCCCGGGCGGCCCATGCCTGCCGGTGGTGCCCTCGCTCACTCCCTGTCGCTGCCATGAGCCCCTTCCCCGGTCGGCGCCTGCGTGCGGCACCCTCCCTCACTCCGTATGCAGGTCGGCATGATCGTGCGGGGCGCTGCGTGCATACCACCTGCCCGCAACCCGGGGCGGTGAACCCGCGCGAAAGTGTGCGATCACCGGCATCGGGGGGACCATGGAAGCCGAGGCGCCTGCGCACCGGCAGGAAGCGCTCCCGGCCGGAAGGGGGCGGCGCCCGTCCTGCGGTCGGAAGGAGTGCCCGCGATGAGCGGACCCGAGCGCCCCCCGCCCGCCCTCGGTGTCGCGGTCGGCGGTCGGCCGAGCGGGCTGATGGACCTCCTGAACGTCGCGGCGGTCGTGCTGGACGCGGACGGCCGGATCGTGCTGTGGAGCCCTCAGGCCGAAGAGCTGTACGGCTACTCGGCGCAGGAGGCCCTCGGGCGGTACGCCGCGCATGTGCTCGTGCACGAAGAGCACTGGGACTGGGTGGTCGACGCCTTCATCGAGGTCATGGAGACCGGCCGGAGCTGGGCCGGCACGTTCCCCATCCGGTGCAAGGACGGCAGCACGCGGCAGGTGGAACTGCGCAACATGCGCCTGCTGAACGACGAGGGCGAGTACTACGCCCTCGGACTCGGCGCCGACTCCCCCACCCTGCGCGAGCTGGAACGGGACGTGGCCCTCTCGACCCGGCTGATCTCCCAGTCACCGGTCGGGGTTGCGATCTTCGACCCCGATCTCCGGTACGTGTCCGTGAACCCCGCTCTGGAACGCATGCACGGCATCCCGGCGGCGGACCACCTCGGCCGCCACTACCGCGAGATCATGTCGTCCCCGGCGTTCGAGGAGACGGAAGCGGCGCTGAAGCAGGTGCTGCGCACCGGGACCCCGCTGATCGAGGAGTCCACCGTCGTGGGGCGCACCCCGGCCGACCCCGGGCACGACCACGCCTGGACGATCTCGATGTACCGGCTGGAGGACTCCCTCGGCCACGTGCTCGGGGTGGCGGAGCTCGTCGTGGACGTCACCGAACGCCACGCGTCGGCGCAGGAGGCCAGTGAGACACGGCGCCGGCTGGCGCTGATCGCCGACGGCTCCGCCCGGATCGGCACCACGCTCGAGGTCGGTCAGACCGCCCGGGAGCTGGCGGACGTCACGGTGCCCGAGTTCGCCGACGTGGCCGCCGTGGACCTGCTGGACTCCATGCTCGACGAGTACCGGCCCGCCTCCCGGGACGGCCCGGCGTTCTTCCGCGCCCTCGCGGTGAAGGCCGCCTACCCCACGGACGCCTTCCTCGCCGCCGACCCGCCCGGCGTGATCACCCGGTACGACGCCGACAGTCCGGCGACGACGTGCGTGCGCGGCGGGCGGCCCGTCCTGATCCGGCACGCGGACGGCGGCGACCTGGCCCGGATCGCCCGCGACGAGGACGCGGCGGTGCTGCTGGCCCGGGCCGGGGTGCACTCCTACATGACCGTGCCGCTCATCGCGCGCGGGACCACGCTCGGGTTCCTGGCGCTGACCCGCGCCCGCGATCCGCGGCCCTTCGACGAGGACGACCTGGCCATCGCCACCGAGCTCGCCTCCCGCGCCGCCGTCTGCATCGACAACGCCCGCACGCACCAGAGCGTGCGCAACGCCGCCGAGACCCTGCAGCGCAGCCTGCTCCCCGACCACCCGCCGCACCTGCCCGGCCTGCGGGTCGCCTCGCGCTATCTGCCCGCGGTCGCGGCCTACGAGGTCGGCGGCGACTGGTACGACGTGCTGCCCCTGGCGGGCGAGCGGACCGCGCTCGTCGTGGGGGACGTGATGGGCAGCGGCATCCACGCGGCCGCCGCGATGGGCCGGCTGCGCACCGCGACCGCGGCCTTCACCGAGCTCGACCTGGACCCCGCCCAGGTCCTCCAGCACCTGGACACGATCACCTCACGGCTGGAGCAGTACATCGCCACCTGCGTCTACGCCGTCTACGACCCGCACCGGGCCGAGCTGCGCATCGCGAACGCCGGCCATATGCCGCCCGTGGTGGTGTGCGACGGCTCCGGGCCGCAGCTGCTCGAACTGCCCACGGGCACCCCGCTCGGCGTCGGCGGCGTCCCGTTCGAGTCGACCACCCTGCGCTTCGCCCCGGACGACGAGCTGGTCCTGTACACCGACGGTCTGGTCGAGACCCGCCACGGGCACCTCGACGACCGGCTCGACACGCTGCTGGGACTGCTCGACGCCCCGGACTGCACGCTGGAGGAGATCTGCAACCGGCTGCTGCGCAACCTCCGCAACCCGCAGGACCACGACGACGTCGCGCTGCTGATCGCCCGCGCCCGGCCGTTCACCCCGGTCACCGGCCTGCGGCACTGAACCGTGCGCCCCGGTCACCGGCCTGCGGCATCGCACACGGGCCCGTCGGCCCGCCCGGCCGCCGGACCGGTACGCCGGCTCCACCACGGCGCGAGCTGGAGGACCCCGAACGCCACCTCGACACCGAGGAACAGCCACAGCACCCGCGTCGCGCCGTGCGCCAGCGCGTACGCCTCCCAGGCCGCGAACAGCACCCGGGCGAAACCGTCGAACAGACCGTGGACCGCGACCGGCCGCAGGAGCCGCAGGGCGGACCAGACGACCACGAGCGAACCCATCAGGTTCGCGTACATGGTCTGCGTCGGATCGAGTGCGGGCAGCGTGCCCCACCCGAGCGCGGAACCCACCGAGTCGAGGGCGTCGTGGACCATCGCGTACGTCCACGGTGTCGCGAAACCGGCGGTGACGACGAGGTCGTACCAGGCGCTCGCGCGGACGAGGCGGAGATAGGCGGGGCGGGCGGGAGCGGGACGAGGCGTCACGAGGGGCTCCTGAGGGGTGCTGGGCAACCGACGCCTCACGGTAAACAGCGGAGTACGCTCCAGGGTCAAGGTCGTCGGGCGGACGGAAGGGCACGGCAAAGGGCCATGCGCATCGGGGAGTTGGCCACGCGGACGGGCCTGACGAAGGACACTGTCCGGTTCTACGAGCGGATCGGACTCGTCGAGAGCCGCCGACTGCCCAACGGATACCGCGACTTCCCGCCGGAGGCCGTGCCCTGGCTCCAGTACGTCCGTACCGCGCAGGCGCTCGGGTTCACGCTGGCGGAGATCGCGCGGCACTTCGCGGAACTCGGCGAGGCCCCGGACAGCGCCGCGGCACTGTCCGCGCTGTTCGCGGAGAAGATCCGGATCGTCGACGCCCGGATGGCCGAACTCGCCTCCCTGCGGGCCGAACTGACGGACCGTATGGACAGCGGGTGCCCGTTGCGGGCGGTCGGCGGAGCCGGGCGGTAGGCGTCCGGTCCGCTCACGTCGGCCCGTTCGCCCGCGGGCCGTTCACGGCGGGTCCGGGGCCGGGCCCCGCCGTCTCCCGGCTCAGCGTCCGGCGCGTGACGGGCTGGGAACGGCGGCCCGGGGGTTCGCCGGGATGTCACGGGTGGTGGGCCTGGCGGAGACCCGGTCCCCCACGGTCGGCGAGGCGGTCGGGGAGGCGTGCGGGCGGACCGGCGCGGGCGACGCCGTGACACTGGGTGCGACGGTGGGGCGGCCGGCGGGCGGCGGCGCCATCGGCACGACCGGGGACACGGGCGCCTCGGGCGTGCTCAGGTGCAGCGGCAGCGCGACGAGGACCGCGGCGACGCAGGTCAGACCGACGCCGGTCGCCGCCCGCAGCAGTCGGCGACGGCCGGCACTGCGACGGATCGCCTCGTACCGGCCGGGGGGCGGACCGAGGTACTCGGGGGTGGGCCGCAGGATGACGGCGAGCGGGTCGTCGGGGTCGAAGTCCGGACCCTCGTCAGAGGCTGTGATCAAGGCTTCTCCTCAGGTGGGCGCGGAGCAGTTCTCGGGCCGCGTGCAGGTCGGCCTTGACGGTTCCCTCCTTGCGTCCGGTCAGCGCGGCCACCTCCCGGACCGGCATGTCAGCGTAGTAGTGCAGCAGGATGGGCACGCGCAGTCGCTCCGGCAGGGCCTGCACGAGCAGACGTACCGAGGGGTCCGCCTGCTCGTCGTACGGCCGGACGGCGACTTCGGAGGTGACACGGCGTACGGCTCTGCGTTCGCGCTCCGTCTTGCGCCAGTGGTCGCGCACGAGGTTGGCCGCGGTGACGTAGAGGAAGCCGCGGGGCTCCTCCACGGACGTCCAGCGGGCCCAGAGGCGGGTGAACGCCTCCGAGGCGATCTCGTGGGCCGTCCCGTCGTCGTCGACGAGACGGCGGCACCAGCCGGCGAGGCGCGGGTAGACGGCGGCGAACAGCTCGGACGCTGCCTTGTCGCGGGTCCGTTTCAACGCTCTCCATGGTCGTGGCTGTCGGGGTTCGGGGCTCGGAAGGTCGTGGGCCGGGGGCCGTACGGCCGGCCCGGTGACCGTACGGCTCGGGTCAGGCGGCTCGTGCAGGAGGACCCCGGACCGGTGGTGTGCGTTCCATCGGTCCGGGATCCGCGGTCCGGGGCCCGGGAACCGGGAACCGGCGCCCTGATCTGCCGGTCAGGGACTCGTGGCGCTCAGCGCGGCGAAGACGATCACGTTGTCGAGGTAACCGTCACCGGTACGGGCGCCACCACAGGTGATGAGCCGCAACTCGGGCCGGTCCACGTCCCCGTAGACCTGGTCCGCCGGGAAGTCGGCCTTGGCGACCGTCCGTACGGACTCGACGGTGAACTCCGCCGTCCTGCCGTTCTCCAGGCGTGCCTCGATCCGGTCGCCGCGGCGCAGGTCCGCCAGGTGGCGGAAGACCCCGTCCCCGTAGGCGCCGACCGTGACATGGGCGAGGATCACCGACGGGCCGACCTGGCCCGGCGTCGGCGAGTACCGGTACCAGCCCGCGCGGTCGTGTGCCGTGACCGGGGGCACCTGCACCGTGCCGTCCGCGGCCAGCCCCAGTCGCATGACCGGGGTGTCGACCCCGATGGCCGGGATCCGCAGCCCCACCGGGGCCGAGCGCCCGAGCGGTGCTGCCGTGGCCGCCCGCGCGGACGGCCGCGCGGGGGGGGGCGCGGGCGGGGGCGTGGCCGTCGGGGGTGCCGCCGCGCCCCGGCCCGTGTCGGGCCCGGCGCAGCCCGCGAGCAACGCGGCCAGCGCCGCGGTGGCGAACGCACGCCTGGAGAGCGGGGTCATGCCCCGTTCGCCCGCCGGCGACGCACGACGAGCACCGTCCCGCCGGCCAGGGCGAGCGCGGCGGCGGCGCCGCCGATCACCGCGCCCTCGTCGCCGGACGAGGTGGACGCCGACGTCACACCGGTGTCGGGCGCTCCGTTCGGGACGCGGCTGACCTGGCCCGGCGTGGCGGCGCGGGTCGGCGCGACGGTGGGCGCCGGGCGGGGGGCGGCGCTCGCGACGGCGCCAGGGGTGGCGTCGACGGTCGCGGGGGAGCTGGGGACCGGGCTCGGGCTCCGCCCGTCGGCGAAGGCGGGCACGGTGCTCGCCAGGACGGCCGTGCCGGCAAGTGCCAGGGTACTGAGGACAGTTCGGCGCATGAGTCGTTCTCTCTCGTCGGCCCGGCCGGAGGGGTCCGGCGGGCTGGGTTTCGGATCGCGCAGAGAGACGAGTCGGCCGAAGCACAGGTTGTAAAGGAAGGGCAAAGTCGTCGGAGTGCGGGGCGGCTCGCGTTCGACACCCCGCACTCGACGGCCGTCAGGGCCCGCGGCCTCTCGGCCGGGACAGGCCCTCGATGCGGTGGCCCGGGCCCTCGACCGCCCGGGCCGTCGTTCAGCCGAGGGCCTTGACCGCCTGGTAGTAGGTCCACGCCGTGCTGTCGCAGGTGGTCTTCGTGGCACCGCCGTAGGCGGCGCAGACCCGCTTGAGGTCTTCGTAGAGGGCGCTGTCCAGACGGGACTTGTTGGCGCTGAAGGTTCCGGCGGCCTTGTAGTTGCGGTAACCGAAGTCGTGCCGGGCGCAGGACGTGCTGAAGGGGAAGCCGAACGGGTTGTCCGGGGAGGAGGAGCAGTAGTCGGTGGACCAGTCGAACGCGTAGGCGGACCAGGCGGACTGGTTGGCGCGGGCGGCGGCCCAGAGGCTGTAGCTCGACGCGCTGGTCTGCGTCCAGCTCGACAGGACCTGGGGCTTGTCGGCCGGGACGGCGCCGGCGGACGTCGCGGTGGCGACGACGGCGACCAGGGCCAGGGTTGAGCCGGCGAGACCGGTGGCGAGTCTTCGGCGCAGCATTCCACACCTCCATGCACATGCGACCCGCCCGTCGAGCCGCATGGGCATGACAATACGAAGGTCATCCCGCCGTGACTACGGTCTTGTTGAAGATTTCCCTGTTGAGCCATCAACAAGTCATGCCGGCAGCCGTTTCGGGGGATCTGCCCGCCGCGCTCCGCGCCACATACGAACGATCACGCGCCCGAAGGGTCACCCGGCCCGGGAGCGGCCGGCGGGCACGGGTCCGCAGCCGGGCCCCCGGGGCCGGGGGGCAGCGCCAGATGGGCGAGGTCTCCCGGCGGCGGGGAGGACACCGGCCAGAGCGGGGCGGGGGTTCCGTCGGCCACCGCGGCCGGGGCGTCGGTGAGGTTCATGCGCTCACGCAGCCGGCCGTAGAAGTCCATCGGGCCCAGCCGCACGGCCCGCAGCCGGTGCGGTGCCGCGTACACGCCGATCCAGTCCCCCGGGTCGAGCACGCCCCGCAGCTGGCCGTCGATGCTGACGGCGGCCTGACCGGACCGTTCGAGCACACGCAGGGCGATGGGTTCGTCGGGCGCGGCCACGACCGACCGGTTGAACGCCATGTGCGGGGCGACGGGCGTGAACACGAGACCCTCGGCCCGGGGCGAGACCACGGGACCGCCGGCGGCGAAGCTGTAGGCCGTAGAGCCGGTCGGCGTCGCCACCAGCAGCGCGTCGGCCGAGTAGGACGCCAGCAGCCGGCCGGCGATGTAGACGCCGACCGACACCTGCCGGTCCCTCGCCAGTTTCTCCACGACGACGTCGTTGAGCGCCGCGACGTTCAGCGCGATGCCCCAGTCGTCACCGGCCTCGCAGTCGGTACGCACGCGCGGCGGCGGCAGCATCGGGCCGCGGCCGTAGCGCATCAGCTCCTGCATGCCGGAGGGCACCTCCAGCGTGCGCGAGGCGCGCAGGGTGAGCAGCATCCGGTTCTCGACCGTCAGCCGCTCCTCCCGCACGGCGTCCAGCGCCGCCCGCACCACGGTGACGGGAACCTCCGTCAGGAAGCCCACCCGCCCGAGGTCGACGCCCAGGACGAGGGCGTCGTGCTCGGCGGCCAGCCGGGCACCGCGCAGGAAGGTCCCGTCCCCGCCCAGGGTGACGATGAGGTCGGGGTCTCCCGCGGCCTCCACTTCCTCCTCGGCGCTGTGGCGCCCGCCGTCCCGCCACACGTCGATGTCCGTGCACTGCACGGCATGCTCGGCGCACCACGCGCGGACGGTCCGTGCGGCGTCCATGGCCGCCGTGCGCCCTCCGTGGACGACCATGCCGACCCGACGCACCGTCACATCCGCCTCCGAGCCGAGTCTCCGCGACGGACGCGGCAGCCGTCCGCACCCGTACCGGCTGCCATCCTCACCGCGCGACGGCCCCGGACCGTCAACGCCACGCCGCCAGGTAACCCGAGACGTGTTGCGCGGTGCGGGCCCCGCGCGGGTCCGGCTGCGCGGGCCCGTCCTCAGGCCTGCGGGGCGGACACCGGGAAGAGCATGCAGCTGCTGGTGGCGTGGGCGAGCAGGCGGTCCGACGCGTCGATCAGCGTGGCCTCGGCCAGCGCGGTCCGGCGTCCGCCGTGCACGACCCTGCCGACGGCGCGCACCCGGCCGGTGTCCACCGTGATCCGCCGCAGGAACTTCACGGTCAGGTCGAGGGACGTGTACGCCATGCCGTGCGGCAGCGTGGAATGGACGGCGCAGCCCGCCGCCGAGTCGAGCAGGGTGGCGTAGACACCGCCGTGGACGCTGCCGATCGGGTTGTAGTGCTCCTCGCCCGGGGTCAACGAGAACACCACCCGCCCCGGCTCCACCTCGTCGAGCGAGAAGTCCAGGGTCGCGAGGATGGGCGGCCCCGGCACCCGGCCGGCCTGCATGGCCCGCAGGAAGTCGAGCCCGGCGTCGCGCGCGGCGGCCGCCGCGGTCACGGCGGGATCATCCCACTCGTATGTACGTGTCCGTCCCACGGTGCGCCGCCTTCCCATCTGACTTCGTGCTGCGAAGTTAGCTGTGCGGCCTGCTGACTGTCAATGACGAAGCCAGGTGATGTGACAGGGGTGACCCGAGTGCGTCGAGGCGATTCCCGGACATGTGAGGCGCGTACGACACGCGGTCGCGTTCTCTACTATCTCTACTACCGGCTGTGCGGCCGTAATTGCCACTACTCTTACGGCACCAGCCCCAAGGGCAAGCATATTTGGTTCTGCATACGCCCACGGCTTGCCGTCCCCGGGGCCGGAGGGCCCATGAAAGAGGTGTGAGCAGCATGTCCGAAACCACTACGGGCACGACCGGACTGACGTCGCAGTACGCCACCCAGGTGGCCGCCGACCTGGAACGCAACGTCAAGGAGCAGGAACGGCTCGCCGGTGAAATCGCCGCGCTCCAGGAGCAGTTGGCCTCGATCCGGCAGGACCACACCGTCCTGGTGAACATCCGGCAGGTCCTCGGCGGCACGGCGGAGCCGGAAGCGACGGAGACCGAGTCGGCGGTCGAGCCCGAGGCCGACACCACGGCGGTGGTGCCGGCGCCGCGCAAGAAGACGGCCGACGCGACAACCGCCGGTAGGCGGACGCGGGAAGCGCGCAAGAGCTCCCCGAGCCGCGCCAAGGGCACCAAGGCGGCCCGCAAGAACGCGGCGCCCGAGGCGCAGACCTCGGAGCCGGCCCAGCGCACCCTCGTCGACATCGTCCGCGCGCACCTGGCCGAGCAGCGCGAACCGCGCTCCGCCGCCGAGATCGCCGCCACGCTGGGACAGCAGCACCCCGAGCGCTCCGTCAAGACGACCGTCGTCCGCACGACGCTCGAAGGCCTGGTGGCCAAGAGCCATGCCCAGCGCACCAAGCAGGGCACGTCCGTGTACTACTCCGCGCCCGACGCCCAGGAGCCCGTCGCGGTGCCGGCGGAGTCCGCGGAGGACTCCGCCTGAGCCTCGCGGCACGTGTGTCTACACGGAGCCGGAGCCTGACCGGGAACGGCGCCCGGAGCCGAGGCGAGGGCCGGGACGGCCGTCCGGCAGGGCGGTACGTGCGCACAGCAGGACCGTGCCACCGGCCGCCATCGCCAGGATCCCCGCCACCGCCAGGTTCCTCGTCGCGGCCGTCGCGCCGTCGGAGCGCCAGGACAGGACCGACCAGGAGGACGCGGCGGACAGCGCGGATCCGATGCTGAGCCAGGAACCGGCGGAGGCCACGCTGGCGGCGGAGCCGAGGGAGCCGACCGACAGCACGCTGCCGATCGACCCCACGGACAGGGCGCTGCCCACGGATCCGACGGAGAGAACCGAGTTCACCGACCCGATGGAGAGCACCGAGCCCTTCGACCACAGCGAACCCCACGAACGGTCGGTACGGGTACGGATCGTCATGGGCCGATACTGCCAGAACCGGCGGCCATGCACGTCCCGGCCGCGAACTCCCTGACCGGTGTTCGGCGCTGCCCCGGCGGACCGCGGCGACCGCGCCGGTCAGCGGTGTCCGCGGCCCGAGTCGAGGACCGCGGTCACCGCACGCGCCATGGCTTCCTCCCCCTTGGCGTTGGGGTGGGCGGGGGCGGCCGGGGACGCCGGCTGGAGCGGCTCGATCCAGCGGTCCGCGGGGGACTTGCACATGTCGTGGCCGACCGTGGGCCCGTAGGTGTCCACGTACTCCGCGCGATTGAGCAGGGCCACCAGGCGCAGCATCAGGTTCAGGTGCTTGCCGGTGTCCCGCAGGTAGGGGAAGTCCTTCGCCGCGAACGGCACCGAGGGGTAGCAGCCGGTGCCGTCGTCCGGCAGCAGGTCGGGGTAGCCGACGAGGAGCACCCGGGCGTGCGGCGCCCTGGCGTGCACCGCGCGCAGCACGGCGGCGACCTTGGGCATGGTGTCGAGGATGTTGAGCGTCAACTGGTCGGCGCCGGACGAGGCGTAGTAGCGCTGACAAGGGTTGCCGGTCACGTCCGTGGCGCCGAGCCGGGCACAGGTGGCGATGATGGACCCGAAGCCGACGTCGTTGCCGCCGATCTGCACCGTCACGAGATCGGTGTCACGCCGCACCGCGTCCAGCTGCGGGCCGTTCGTCCCCTGGGCCTTCCACATGTTCTCGGTCGTCGCGCCGCCGCAGCTCACGTCCTTGAACGCGGTCGTCCTGCGCGCCGCCGAGACGAGTGAGGGGTAGTTGTGGTCCGAGCGGGCGCAGTTGGCGTCCACCTGCCGGGGGATGAGCGGTCCCGAGGTGTAGGAGTCCCCGAGCGCCACGTACCGCGTACCGTGACCGGTGTGCCGTCCGTCGGCCGAGGCCGGTGCGGCCGAGGCCAGACCCAGGGCGCAGACGCCGAGCGCCGCTCCCAGGGCGGTGACGCGACGGTGGCGCGGGGCTGTTGCGGCCGGACTGCCGTGCTGCTTCATGGAGCACTCCCCCAGGTTCCAGGTCGGCGTGCCACACCGCGCCGTTGCGGTGTTCGCGCGTTCGACTCGGTTTGTATACCGGTCGGTACGTCGCCTGGACCAGAGGTCGGCACGGGTCAACTCGGTGGCGGACCGGGGAAAGTTGCCCGTGGGCGCCCCGCCGACCGCGGTCGGCGGGGCGCCCGTCCGGAGGTTCGGTCACTCGCCGGGACGTTCAGCCGATGTGGTAACTGTCGCCGTACACCTTCCAGTCCAGTGGCGGGTCGAGGTCGAGGTTGCCCTTGCGCAGGAAGACACGCTGCTCCGTGTCGACCCGGCTGGTGTCGCTGTGCGCCTCCTCCTGCCGCATGGCCCACACCCGCGCGTCCAGGAAGGCGTTCAGGTACGCCGTCTCGTCGCCGCCCTGCGCGGGCGGCTTCGCCCGGCCCAGGGCCCGCCTGCGGATGCTGCGGAACGAGGTGGGGTCGCCGCCGTCGCCGTGCATCACGATGGCGTCGTAGTACGTGAACTGGCCCAGGGCGCGCAGTCCGTCGGCCTTGCCCTGCCTCACCGCCGGGTCGAAGTACACCCGGTCGCGTTCGTCGTCCTGCGCCCGCTGGAAGCGGGAGTCCTGAGCGGCCCTGCGCCAGTCGCCGGGGAACGACGGGTCGAGTCCGTCGTGCGAATCGGTGCCGTTCACCTCGCGCAGTGCCGGCAGGTACCGGGCGAGGACGTTGCCGGGCCTGCGGTCGGTGTAGAGCTGGACGAGGTCGAGCATGTCGCCGGTGCCGGAGCAGAACCCGATGATCCCGGCGGTGTAGCCGCGGCCGTCGCCGATGTCCTCGATGTACTCGTACTGCGCCTTCCAGTCGAGCGAGGAGTTCTCCGCGCTCGACACCAGCCGCATGGCTGTCTCCTTCTTCGCCGGGTCGTCGAGGCCCGGTGCGGCGGTGGTCAGGGGGCTCGCGGCGGCCCGCGGGGAGCCGAGCAGCGGAGCCGCCGCCAGGGCGCCGACCAGAGCGAGGGCCGTACGGCGGGAAACGGCGGCGAGACCCGCCGTCCCGGGGGTTGCGTGCTTCACGGGGACTCCAGTTGATGGTGGGGGGTTGTGGAGTTGGTCCGTACCTGATTGCACTGACAGGAAGGTTTACTATCAGAAGCGACGCGAGGCGGTAACCCGGCCGGGAGCAGGTTCGTAGATTCGAACAAGTGCGGAACGCCCTTGCTGCACAAGGGCGTTGACCGAATCCAGAGGGGGCGGGCGGCCCGGGCGGGTCCGGCCGCGCACGGCGGGGATTCGGCATGGCGCGGATACGCGTCATCCACGTCGGGGCGACGGGCGGCGACGTCGCCCCGGCCGGGCAAGGCCCCACGGGACGCGCCGGACACCGGGCGGGCGCGGACCGCCTACGCCGGGCCGCGCCGCCCGCGGGTGGCGTACGACGTACGCCCGACCCGCGCGACGGTCACAGCGCGCTCCGCCGTCCCCCGCCGTCGCCCTCCCCCTGTTCCTCCCCCTGCCCCTTCTCCTCGTGCGGCCGCTCACGACGGGACTCGTTCGCCGTGAGGTGTTCGAGGACCTCGACCAACTCCCGGCAGGCCAGTTCCACGGAGCGTCTGGTGTTGAGCTGCTCGGTGATCACCGAGGAGAGGAGCAGCGCGGTCAGGGCCATGCCACCGTTGAAGGCCTGGAGCTTGAACATCAGCTCCGTGGGGGACAGTCCGGCGAACGGACCGATCCGGTCGGTCGCCGCGACGGTGGCCAGGACGGAGGCGAACAGCGCGCACAGCATGCTGCCCACGAGCTGGAACCGCAGCGCCGCCCAGACCAGCAGCGGGTAGACGAGGAACAGCATGCTGAGGGAGCTGTGGGTGGCGAACGGAACGAGGGCGCAGGCGACGACGGCCATCCCCAGCGCCTCCTTCCACCGCGACATGCGCGGGGGCCACCGCGCCTCGTGCAGCGCGAGCAGCAGCGGGGTGACGATCAGAACACCCATCGCGTCACCCACCCACCAGGCCGGCCAGGCCGTCCAGAAGTCCTCCGCCGGCAGCCCTCCTCTGAAGACGATGACCCCGACGCCGACGGTCGCGCTGATCAGCGTGCTGGCGAGGGCACCCAGGAACACCAGTGCGGCGCCGTCGCGCAGGCGGCTGAGATCGTTGCGGAAGCCCACCTGGCGCAGCAGGAGATACGAGCAGACGGGGGCGGCGGTGTTGCCGACCACACTGCCGACGACGGTGGGCCGCAGCGGGGCGACGGACAGCACCGCGAGGAACGCGCCGAGGGCGATCCCCGGCCAGCAGCGCAGGCCGAGGATCAGCAGGGCGGCGACGGCGATCCCGCTGGGCGGCCAGATGGGGGTGAAGACCGCTCCGTCGATGACGTACTGCCGCAGGAGTCCCAGCCGTGCTGCCGCGAAGTAGCAGGCTGCGACGGCCAGCACCTGCACGCCGGTGACGACAGGGCCGCTCAGCTCCCGGATACGCACCACAGCAGCCATCAGACACCGGCTCCGCCGCTTCGGCGAGGCGAGAGGCCCCGGGGGTGCTCCCGGCCGGATCGAACACGGGCCGGACGCCGCCGGGCACGCGGGGCCTTCGGGATCCGTCCTACAGCCGGATGCCGGGTCCGTCGTGGCACAGGACCAGCACGGCGGCGTCGTCGTCGTGCCCCACGAGATCCGAGAACCTGATCAGGCCCGCGGCGAGCGACTCCGCCTCCACGCCGGCGACGGCGGCGGCGCCGGCCAGTCGTACGACGAGTTCGAGCCCTTCGTCGACGGCCAGCGAGGGACCCTCGACCACGCCGTCCGTGAGCAGGACGAACACTCCGCCCGTGGTGAACCGGGAGCGGGTCGTCGGGTACACCGCCCCCTCCTGGACGCCCAGCGGGGGCCCGCCCTCGTCCTTGGTGATGCCGGACCGTCCGTCCGCCGTGGCCCAGACGCAGGGCACGTGCCCCGCCCGCGCGCTCTCCAGCACCCCGGTGGCCGGGTCGAGCCGTAGGAACGTACAGGTGACGAAGAGATCGGTGCCGAGCGACAGGAGCAGGTCGTTGGTCCGGGCCAGCAGTTCCCCCGGTTCGCTCGTCACCGAGGCCAGGGCCCGCAGGGCGACCCGCACCTGACCCATGAAGGCGGCGGCTTCGATGTTGTGCCCCTGTACGTCGCCGATGGACATCCCGATGGCCCCGTCGGTCAGCGCGAACGCGTCGTACCAGTCACCGCCCACGTTGAGGCCGTAACAGGCGGGCACATAGCGGGCGGCCACGCGGACGCCGGGGGCGGTCGGCAGTTCTCCGGGCAGCATGCCCCGTTGCAGGGCCATCGCCAGCTCGACCTGGGAGCGCTGAAGTTCGGCACGCTCGCGGGCCTGGGCGGTCAGTGACCCAAGTCTGGCCAACAGCTCGTGGGCGTCATCCGAAGGTCCCATGTGAGGCATTGATCACTCCGGTCACATATTAGCCCTTTCATAGCGAAAGCCGCAGACCGAAAGATCACTGGTCGGCCATCCACGGTTCGGGAATTCTTCGAAACATTCGAGAAATTACCTCAGCAGGCGATCTTGTAATTTCACACTCCAGCAAACACACACATCCAACCCGGCCACCCACCCGCCAGAGATGCCCACTGAACAGGCAAAATGCCATCGCGGTCTCTTCTTTTCGATTTCGAATGTTTCGAGCCGGCATCCGAAAGTATTGACAGTTGACGGGGTCAGATCAAAACTGTGCCGCCTGACCCCCACCGGTCTCACGAGGACGAGGAGGAAACACACATGATCGACGCACCCGCACACCCGTCGGACCGCGGCAGCCGCCGCTCCGGGGCCCCGAGTCGGCTCAGGCTGCTCATCAGCGGTGTCTGCACCATGCTGCTGGTCGCCCTGGCCGCACTGACGCTGCCCGGCACCGCCCAGGCCGACACAGTCATCACCTCGAACCAGACCGGCACCAACAACGGCTACTACTACTCGCACTGGAGCGACGGCGGCGGCTCGGTGTCCATGACCCTGGGCTCCGGGGGCAACTACGCCTACCAGTGGAGCAACGTCGGAAACTTCGTGGGCGGCAAGGGCTGGAGCACCGGCGGCCGCAAGTCCGTGAACTACTCGGGCAGCTTCAACCCGTCCGGCAACGCCTACCTGGCCCTCTACGGCTGGACGCAGAACCCGCTCGTCGAGTACTACGTCGTCGACAACTGGGGCACCTACCGGCCCACCGGCACGTTCAAGGGCACCGTCACCACCGACGGCGGCACGTACGACATCTACGAGACCACGCGCGTCAACCAGCCCTCCATCGAGGGCACCAGGACGTTCCAGCAGTACTGGAGCGTCCGGCAGTCGAAGCGGACCGGGGGCACCATCACCACCGGCAACCACTTCGACGCGTGGGCCGCCAAGGGCATGCCCATGGGCAGTTTCAACTACATGGTCATGGCCACCGAGGGCTACCAGAGCAGCGGCAACTCCAACATCACCGTGAGCGAGGGCGGTTCCGGAGGCGGTGGCGGTGGCGGTGGCGGTGGCGGGAACGGTGGCTGCGCCGCGACGCTCTCCGCGGGACAGCAGTGGAGCGACCGCTACAACCTCGACGTCGCCGTCACCGGCGCCACCAACTGGACCGTCACCATGAACGTCCCCGCCCCCGCGAAGATCCTCTCCACCTGGAACATCACCGCCGCCTACCCCAGCGCCCAGGTACTCACCGCCAAACCCAACGGCAACGGCAACAACTTCGGCGTCACCATCCAGACCAACGGCAATTGGACCTGGCCCACCGTCACCTGCACCACAGGCTGACCCCCGAAAACACCGAGGCTGGAGGAGCACGCCGTATGTCCAACGGACCACTTCCCGCGTTACGTTCCCTGACGGCCGCGCTGGCCGTCGTCGCCACGGCCGCCGCGGGCACCGTCGCCCTCTCGGCCGGCCCGTCCCGGGCGGCCGCCTGCAACGGCTATGTCGGACTCACCTTCGACGACGGCCCGTCCGGCAGCACGCCGAGCCTGCTGAACGCGCTCCGGCAGAACGGGCTGCGGGCCACCATGTTCAACGAGGGCCAGTACGCCGCGTCCAACCCCGCCCAGGTGAGGGCCCAGGTCGACGCCGGCATGTGGGTGGGCAACCACAGCTACACCCATCCGCATCTGATCCAGCAGAGCCAGGCGCAGATCGACTCGGAGATCTCCCGGACCCAGCAGGCCGTCTCCGCCGCCGGCGGCGGCACGCCCCGGCTGTTCCGGCCGCCGTACGGAGAGACCAACACGACGCTGAAGTCGGTCGAGGCCAAGTACGGACTCACCGAGATCATCTGGGACGTCGACTCCCAGGACTGGAACGGCGCGAGCACCGACGCGATCGTGCAGGCCGCCGGACGGCTCACCAACGGCCAGATCATCCTCATGCACGACTGGCCCGCCAACACGATCGCGGCGATCCCGCGCATCGCACAGGGACTGGCCGCCCGCGGCCTGTGCGCCGGCACGATCTCACCGCAGACGGGTCGCGCCGTGGCCCCCGACGGCAGCGGCACCGGTGGTGGCGGTGGCGGTGGCGGTGGCGGGAACGGTGGCTGCGCCGCGACGCTCTCCGCGGGACAGCAGTGGAGCGACCGCTACAACCTCGACGTCGCCGTCACCGGCGCCACCAACTGGACCGTCACCATGAACGTCCCCGCCCCCGCGAAGATCCTCTCCACCTGGAACATCACCGCCGCCTACCCCAGCGCCCAGGTACTCACCGCCAAACCCAACGGCAACGGCAACAACTTCGGCGTCACCATCCAGACCAACGGCAATTGGACCTGGCCCACCGTCACCTGCACCACAGGCTGACCCCCGAAAACAGCCGGAAGGAGCGGCGCCCCGGTGGCGTGGCGGTTCACGGCCGCCGCGCCACCCCGAATACCAAAATTCGTCACATCGAGCTACAAAACTGCGGCAATCGCGCCCGAGTGGTGCAACACCTGAGACAGTCGTAGCGTCGATACAGATACCGACGGGACGTCGATTCGGATCCCGTCGGGACACGGCAGGCAACAGGCGGCGGGGAGCACGACATGCGCGGACACACGTGGAGGACTGCGGTCACGCTCTGGGCGGCCGCAACACTCGTCACAGCTCTGGGAACGACCTCCGCAGCCCCCGCCGCGGCGACCTCCGACAGTCACCCGGCGAGCAGGGCGGCCAAGACTTCCGTCGTACCCGTACTGCTCGGCTGCCTCTCGGACCCGGAGGTGCGCCCCAGGGAGTTCATCCTCGCCTGCGGTGACGGCAACAGCCGTCTGGCCGCCCTGCGCTGGTCGCACTGGGACGCCAACGACGCGGTGGGCACGGGATACAACGCGGTCAACGACTGCAAGCCGTACTGCGCGGCCGGCAAGTTCCACTCGTATCCCGTCATCGTGCTGCTGGAGCGTCCGCACGCGTGGAAGCTGAACCCCGGTGTCGTCCAGTTCACCCAGATGAACCTCGTCTTCCCCGGCGACAGGCCGGACGGATACGACCGGGTGGTCAGCATCCCGCTGTGGAACTAGTGCCGTAGCGGGCGGGCCGAGCTCAGCGCCGGACGGTACCGGCCTGGGTCCTGCGCGCGTTGTTGTAGATGCGCAGGAGGTGCTTGGACACGGGGCACGGCACGGTGTCGACGTAGCACTGTCGGCAGGTCCCGGTGTGCTGCTCGTAGTTGGCACGCGCCTGGTCCACGACGTCACTCTGCGTAGTCATGCGATTTCTCCGAATGGGTGTGATGCCCCTTTAGGGCGCCGGTTGGCCGGATGGCACGTCCGAGCGACAAGATCATCATGTTACTGGGAGTAGCGGGAAGTCGGAATCGGGCCACACCGGCCACCCTCCCGCCGGGGTCGCCGCACACGGCTCGCGGGCGGGGCGGGACCTGGTCCTGCCGGACGCGCGAAGACTCGTGACAAACCCCCGCATTCGCGGCAGGACACGGAAGTGCTCGCGCGTGGGCGCGGGAACGTGCGCACAACGCGGGAGAGGCAGGTCACATTGCGGCAGAGTGCAAGGTCACAGCCGTGCCCTCTGCTGCTCCCTTGTCGATCTGGCCTAGCATCCGAGCATGACGGTCCTGCCTGACGACGGGCTCCCGCTGGCCGCCGAGTTCCCTGACGCGACGCATGAGCAGTGGCAACGCCTGGTGGCGGGTGTCCTGCGAAAGTCGGGCAAGGAGGTCTCGGGCGACGAAGCCGAGGACGCCCTGTCCACCGCCCTCGAGGACGGGTTGCTCACCCGGCCCCTCTACACCGCGCGCGACGCCGCGCCGGACCCCGGGTTCCCGGGGTTCGCGCCGTTCGTGCGGGGGGCCCGAGCCGAAGGGAACACCGCCGGCGGCTGGGACGTACGCCAGCGGCACACGACGGCGGACAACGCCGCCGTCCTCACCGACCTGGAGAACGGCGTCACCTCGCTGTGGCTCGTCGTCGGCGACGGGGGCATCCCCGTGGCGTCGCTCGACGCCACGCTCGAAGGGGTCCTGCTCGACCTGGCCCCGGTCGCCCTCGACGCGGGCAGCTCGGTCGAGCCCGCCGCCCACGAGCTGCTGCGCCTGTACGGCGAACGCGGCGTCGCCAAGGAGGCGGCGCGCGGCACCCTGGGCGCCGACCCGCTCGGCCACGGGGCCCGCACCGGCGAGGAGCTCGCGCTGCCCGGCGTGGCCGCGCTCGCCCGGCTGTGCGCCGAGGAGTACCCGGGGCTGCGGGCGCTGACCGTGGACGCGCTGCCGTACCACGAGGCCGGCGGCTCGGCCGCGCAGGAGCTCGGCTGCTCGCTGGCCACCGGTGTCGCGTATCTGCGCGCGCTGACCGAGGCCGGACTGAGCGTCGAACAGGCCTGCGCACAGCTGGAGTTCCGCTACGCGGCCACCGCCGACCAGTTCCTGACCATCGCCAAGCTGCGGGCCGCGCGCCGGCTGTGGGCGCGGGTCGCCGAGGTGTGCGGAGCGCCGGGCGCGGGCGCCCAGGTGCAGCACGCCGTGTCGTCGCCGGTGATGATGTCGCGTCGCGACCCGTGGGTGAACATGCTGCGCACCACGGTCGCCACGCTCGCCGCGGGCGTCGGCGGCGCCGACTCCGTGACCGTGCTGCCCTTCGACGACTCGCTCGGGCTGCCGGACGCGTTCGCCCGGCGCATCGCCCGCAACACGTCCACCATCCTGGTCGAGGAGTCGCACCTGGCCCGGGTCATCGACCCGGCGGGCGGCTCCTGGTACGTGGAGCGGCTGACGGACGAACTCGCCCAAGCGGGCTGGGAGTTCTTCCAGTGGATCGAGGGCCTGGGCGGCCAGGCGGCCGCCCTGCGCTCCGGGCGGCTGCCCGAGGAGCTCGCCGCCACCTGGGCGGACCGCAGCGCCCGGCTCGCCAAGCGCCGCGAACCGATCACCGGCGTCAGCGAGTTCCCGTATCTCGCCGAGCGCCCGGTGGAGCGTCCGCCTGCGCCCGAGCGACCGTCCGGCGGTCTGCCGCGGGTCCGGCGCGACGAGGCGTACGAGGAGCTGCGCGCCCGCTCCGACGCCCATCTCGCCGCCACCGGCTCCCGGCCGCGGGTCTTCCTCGCCGCGATCGGGCCCGCCGCGGCCCACACCGCGCGCACGACGTTCGCGGCCAACCTCTTCCAGGCGGGCGGCATCGAGCCCGTCACCGAGGGCACCTTCGCGGACAGTGGCGCCACCGAGGCCTGCCTCTGCTCCAGCGACGCGCTGTACGAGGAGCAGGCGGCGGCCGTGGCCGAGGAGCTCAGGTCCGCTGGTGCCTCGCAGGTGTTCCTCGCCGGTCGTCCCGGGCAGTACCCGGGTGTCGACTCGTACGTCTTCGCGGGCTGCGACGCCGTGGCCGTGCTGTCCGCGACCCTCGACCGCATGGGAGTGTCCTGATGGGAATCCCCGACTTCTCCGGGATCGAACTGGGCAGTCCGACTGTCGACGGCGGCGCCGAGGCCTGGCACGAAGCCCTCAAGACGGCCGCCGGCGGGGACGACCTGCTGTGGGAGACCCCGGAGGGCATCGGGGTCAAGCCCCTGTACACCGGGCGTGACCTGGAGGGCCTGGACTTCCTGGGGACGTACCCGGGCATGGCTCCGTATCTGCGCGGGCCGTACCCGACGATGTACGTCAACCAGCCCTGGACCATCCGCCAGTACGCGGGCTTCTCCACCGCGGAGGAGTCCAACGCCTTCTACCGGCGCAACCTGGCGGCCGGTCAGAAGGGCCTGTCGGTCGCCTTCGACCTGCCCACCCACCGCGGCTACGACAGCGACCACCCGCGGGTGACCGGTGACGTCGGCATGGCGGGCGTGGCCATCGACTCGATCTACGACATGCGTCAGCTGTTCGACGGCATCCCGCTGGACAGGATGTCCGTGTCGATGACGATGAACGGCGCCGTGCTGCCGATCCTCGCGCTGTACATCGTGGCCGCCGAGGAGCAGGGGGTGCCGGCGGAGAAGCTGGCGGGGACCATCCAGAACGACATCCTCAAGGAGTTCATGGTCCGCAACACCTACATCTACCCGCCGAAGCCGTCGATGCGGATCATCTCCGACATCTTCGCCTTCACCTCGCAGCGGATGCCGCGCTACAACTCCATCTCCATCTCCGGGTATCACATCCAGGAGGCGGGCGCGACGGCCGACCTGGAGCTCGCCTACACCCTCGCGGACGGCGTGGAGTACATCCGGGCCGGGCGGGAGGCGGGCCTCGACGTGGACGCGTTCGCGCCGCGGCTGTCCTTCTTCTGGGCGATCGGCATGAACTTCTTCATGGAGATCGCCAAGTTGCGCGCGGCCCGGCTGCTGTGGGCCAAGCTGGTCCGGCAGTTCGACCCGCAGAACGCCAAGTCGCTGTCCCTGCGCACCCATTCGCAGACCTCCGGCTGGTCGCTGACCGCGCAGGACGTGTTCAACAACGTCACGCGCACCTGCGTCGAGGCGATGGCGGCGACCCAGGGGCACACCCAGTCGCTGCACACCAACGCCCTCGACGAGGCGCTCGCGCTGCCCACCGACTTCTCGGCGCGCATCGCCCGCAACACCCAGCTGCTGATCCAGCAGGAGTCCGGCACGACCCGGGCCATCGACCCGTGGGGCGGCAGCGCGTACGTCGAGAAGCTGACGTACGACCTCGCCCGCCGGGCCTGGCAGCACATCCAGGAGGTCGAGCAGGCGGGCGGCATGGCCCAGGCCATCGACGCGGGCATCCCGAAGCTGCGCGTGGAAGAAGCCGCGGCCCGCACCCAGGCCCGGATCGACTCCGGCAGGCAGCCGGTGATCGGCGTCAACAAGTACCGGGTGGACAGCGACGAGCAGATCGAGGTCCTCAAGGTCGACAACTCCTCGGTGCGCGCGCAGCAGATCGAGAAGCTGCGGCGGCTGCGCGCGGAGCGCGACGAGACCGCGTGCCAGGACGCTCTGGACGCGCTGACCCGCGCCGCGGACGGCGAGGGCAACCTGCTGGAGCTGGCAGTGCGCGCGGCGCGCGCCAAGGCCACCGTGGGCGAGATCTCGGACGCCCTGGAGAAGGTGTACGGGCGGCACGCGAGCCAGATCCGTACGATCTCCGGCGTGTACCGCAACGAAGCAGGCGAGTCCCCGTCGGTCGACCGCACCCGTGCGCTGGTGGACACCTTCGAGGAGTCCGAGGGCCGCCGTCCGCGCATCCTGGTGGCCAAGATGGGCCAGGACGGGCACGACCGCGGCCAGAAGGTGATCGCCACCGCGTTCGCCGACCTCGGCTTCGACGTGGACGTCGGCCCGCTGTTCCAGACCCCGGCCGAGGTGGCCCGTCAGGCCGTCGAGGCGGACGTGCACATCGTCGGGGTGTCGTCGCTGGCCGCCGGGCACCTCACCCTCGTACCGGCGCTGAAGGAGGAGCTGGCCGCGGAGGGGCGCGAGGACATCATGATCGTGGTCGGCGGGGTGATCCCGCCGCAGGACGTCCCGACGCTGCTGGAGATGGGCGCGGCGGCGGTGTTCCCGCCCGGGACGGTGATCCCGGACGCGGCGTACGACCTGGTGCAGCGGCTGGCCGCCGATCTCGGGCACGGCCGCTGAACCCATGGCGATCGACCTCGACACCTATGTGAAGGGTGTGCTCGACGGGAAGCGTGCGATCGTCGCGCGCGCCATCACTCTCGTCGAGTCCACCCGGCCCCAGCACCGGGCGCTCGCGCAGGAGTTGCTGACCGCGCTGCTGCCGCACAGCGGCCGGGCGCGGCGGATCGGCGTCAGCGGTGTGCCGGGCGTGGGCAAGTCCACGTTCATCGACGCGTTCGGCACCCTGCTGACCTCGCTCGGGCACCGGGTGGCGGTGCTCGCCGTCGATCCGTCCTCCACCCGGACGGGCGGTTCCATCCTGGGCGACAAGACCCGGATGGAACGGCTGGCCGTGGACCCGGCGGCCTTCGTGCGCCCCTCCCCCACGGCCGGGACGCTCGGCGGGGTCGCCAAGGCCACGCGCGAGTCGATCGTGGTGATGGAGGCGGCGGGTTACGACGTCGTGCTGGTGGAGACGGTCGGCGTCGGCCAGTCCGAGACGGCCGTGGCCAACATGGTCGACTCCTTCCTGCTGCTCACCCTCGCCCGTACCGGTGACCAGCTCCAGGGCATCAAGAAGGGCGTGCTGGAACTGGCCGACGTGATCGCCGTGAACAAGGCGGACGGCCCGCACCAGCGCGACGCCCAGGCGGCCGCGCGGGAGTTGGCGGGCGCGCTCAGGCTGATGCACGGCAGGGACGCGGTCTGGGCGCCGCCGGTGCTCAGTTGCAGCGCGCGGGAGTCGACCGGTCTGGAGACCGTCTGGGAGCGGCTGGAACAGCACCGCACCCTGCTCGACTCGACCGGGCGGCTGGCCGCGAAGCGCCGGGACCAGCAGGTCGACTGGACCTGGTCGATGGTCCGTGACGAGCTGCTGGGCCGACTGCACGCCGACCCGGCCGTGCGCGAACTCGCCCCCCAGCTGGAACAGCAGGTCAGGGACGGGGAGTTGACGGCCACGCTGGCCGCCGAACACCTCCTCAAGGCGTTCGGCGGCCGGCCCTAGGGCCCGTGTCGCACGGGCCCTAGGGCCGGCCCACCGGCGGGACGGCTCAGGTCGCGGTGGCTGCCGCCGCCGCGCGTCCCGCCTGCCGGCCGGAGAACAGACAGCCGCCCAGGAAGGTGCCCTCCAGGGAGCGGTAGCCGTGTACTCCGCCGCCGCCGAAGCCGGCGACCTCTCCGGCCGCGTACAGGCCGGGGACGGGGGACCCGGTCTGGTCGAGGACGCGGCCGGAGAGGTCGGTCTGGAGACCGCCGAGGGTCTTGCGGGTGAGGATGTTCAGGCGCACGGCGATCAGCGGTCCTGCGCCGCCGTCCAGGATCTTGTGGATCGGGGCGGTGCGGCTCAGCGAGTCGCCGGGGTAGTTGAGCGCGTTGCGGATGCCCATCACCTGGACGTCCTTGGTGTAAGGGTTGTCGATCTCCCGGTCCCGGGCGTCGATCTGCCGTTTGAGGTCGGCCAGGTCGATGAGGCCGTTCCCGGTCAGCCTGTTCATTCCGGCGACGAGTTCGGGCAGTGTCGAGGCGACCACGAAGTCGACCCCGTTGTTCTTGAACTTCTCGATCGGTTCCGGGGTCTGCCAGATCCGGGACAGCAGTTGCAGGATGTTCTTGTTGGTGAGGTCCGGGTTCTGCTCGGAGCCGGAGAGCGCGAACTCCTTGGCGATGATCTTCTGGGTGGTGACGAACCAGGAGTAGTCGTAGCCCGAGCCGGTGATCGACTTGAGGGTGTGCAGGGTGTCGTACCCGGGGACGTCGGGGGCGTTGAAGCGTTTGCCGGTGGCGTCGAACCACATCGAGGACGGGCCGGGCAGGATGCGGATGCCGTGGTCCGGCCAGATCGGCGCGTAGTTCCTCAGCCCCTCGGTGTAGTGCCACATCCGGTCGGGGTTGACGATCCGGCCGCCCGCCGCCTGCGTGATCCCGAGCATCCGGCCGTCGACGTGCGCGGGCACGCCCGTGATCATGGTCTTCGGCGGAGCGCCCAGGCGGGCCGGCCAGTTCTGCCGGACCAGGTCGTGGTTGGCGCCGATGCCACCGGAGGTCACGACCACCACCGGGGCGCGCAGTTCGAATTCGCCCACGACGGTACGGGAACTGGGCTTGCCCCGGGCCGCGCCGCTCGGTTCCAGGATCGCGCCGCGTACGCCGGTGACCGCGCCGCCCGTGGTGACGATGCCGTCGACCCGGTGCCGGAACCGGAAGGCGACCTTGCCCGCGGCCACCGCGGCCCGCACCTTCTTCTCGAACGGCTCCACCACCGCGGGGCCGGTGCCCCAGGTGACGTGGAAGCGCGGCACCGAGTTGCCGTGGCCGTCCGCGAGGCCGCCGCCCCGCTCCGCCCAGCCGACGATCGGGAACCACTGCACACCGAGCCCGGACAGCCAGGACCGCTTCTCGCCGGACGCGAAGTCCACATACGCCTGGGCCCACTTGTAGGCCCAGTAGTCCTGGCCCGCCGGGTCGTCGACGCCCCGGTCGAAGCCGGCCGCGCCGAGCCAGTCCTGCCAGGCGAGGTCGTGCGAGTCCTTGACGCCCATGAGCCGCTGCTCGTCGGAGTCGACGAAGAACAGACCGCCGAACGACCAGAACGCCTGCCCGCCGAGCGAGGCTTCCGGTTCCTGGTCCAGGAGGAGCACCCGGCGGCCCGCGGCGGCCAGTTCGGCGGTGGCGACGAGTCCGGCGAGGCCGTGGCCGACGACGATCGCGTCCGCGTCCTGGGACGCCGCGGCGGCGGGGAAGGCGGCGACCGTCTGGGCGAGGGCCGCCGTGGCGAGCACCCCGCCGGTCACGGTCAGGGCGCGACGGCGGGTGATCCCGGTGGGGGCTGCGGGGTTCTCCATGGACTGCCTTCCGAGGAGGGACGGACGGGCGGCACGAGGGGGACGGCTGGGTACGGAACAGGGCGCGGCGGGTACGGGGGGCACGACGGGACTGCCGGTCGCGCGCCCGGCCGCACGACTGGGGTCGAAGGAGCGGGAGTTCGCGGGGGTGCACAGGTTGTTCCCGCGAGAAACACACTGTTACCGTCGGTAGCCCACAGGAAACCAGCTCGTCACGACAGCGCGGTAGTGGCCGGGCGTCAACGTGACCACCGCGTCGTTGTGGCCCGGCGACAGCCGCCGGACGGGAGGGGGCCCATGACCGTCGTCCACGGACCCGAGCCGGTCGCCGCGATCCTGCGGGCCATGGCCGCCGACACGGACGTGTGCGGCGAGCTGGTCCGCGCGGCCCGGACCCGCTCGCCGGCGCTGGCCCGGCTCGCCGAGGCGGAGACCCGCTCGCATGTCACCGCGATGGTCCGCGCGGCCGGCTCCTGGTTCACCGTGCTGGACCGTGCCGAGGCCGCGCAGTCGCTCGACGCGGCCGGGACGCTCGGCCCGGTCACGGCGATCGACACGGTCGGGTCGGTCGAGGCGATCGAGGCGCAGGACTTCAGCGCGGCCCTGCTGCTGGGCGCGGACCGGGCCGGTCAGGGAGTGCCGGTGACCGCCGTGCTGCGGGGTGTGCAGGCCGCGCTGACGCGGGCGGTGGAGATCACCGTGGACCGCTGCCGTTCGGCGGGCGTCTCCGACGGCACGCTCCTCACGGTGGTACTGCGGCTGAAGGAGTACGGGGACGCGCTGGAGCGGCACGTGGTGCACGGCTACCGGGCCGCGGAGGGCACGGCGCCGGACGGGGCCGACGCCTCCCGGGCCGGGCTGCTGCGCCGGCTGCTGGTCAGTGGGATCGTCCCGGACCCGCAGGACCTGGCGCGGGCCGGGGCGCGGCCGAACGCCGAGGGCCTGCTGCACTGCTTCGCCGCCGTCCCGGCCCACCCGCACACGCTCCGGTTCCCGCACGCGGTCACGGCGCGGCTGGACGGACACCTGGCGGGCCTGGGCCCCCGTCCGCCGACGGCCGGGGAATGCGCGCCGGGCGCTCTCGTGGTGGTCGCGCCGGCCGCTCCCCCGGCCGGGCTGAGCGCCCTGTACGGGTTGTGCGTGCGCGCCGTGGACCTCGCGGGCCGCCAGGGGCGGCACGGGCTGTACGAGCTCACGGACTTCGCCGCCGAGATCGCGCTGGCCGACCAGCCGCTCCTTGGCGCCCAGTTGAGCCGCCGTCTGCTCGGCGCGCTCGACCCCGCGGACGGATTCCATCGTCAACTGGCGCGCACCGCACTCACCTTCCTCGACTGCGGCCGTCGGCTCGACCAGACCGCGGCGGCGCTGTTCACCCACCCGAACACCGTGCGCTACCGGCTCGGCCGGCTCCAGCAGATCACCGGCGGATCCCTCGCCGACCTGCCGCCCGCCGGGAGCTCCGGGCCGGTGCACGCGCTGCACTGGTGGTGGGCGCTCACCACCTGGCTGGGGACGGACGGGCAGCCGCCCGCGCGCCCCTGACCGGACGCCGTCGCCCACGCCCGCCCTGCCCTGCCCCGCCCTCGGCTACGCTGATCCACCGGGATCGAGGGGAGACACGTACATGCAGGTCGGGGCAGGGATCAGACGGCACGGATGGGCGCAGCTCCTGGTGCTGGCGGCGGCGTTGACGGCGTGCGGCCAGGACGCGGAGCCGGACGCCAAGCCGTCGGCGCAGTCGTCGACACGGACCTCCACGCCCGGGGCCACGGCGACGGCCGTCGCGAGCGGCGGCACCGTCGGCGCCCCGGGATCGGCCTGCGCGTTGCCCGTCACCTTCGCCACCGTCCGCGACTGGAAGGCCGAGGCGATCGACAACTCGGCTTCGGACAGTGGTGAGTTCGGCGATCTGGCGCTGCGTCAGGGACCGGTCACGGCCGTGTGCGAGATCGACGCCAAGCCCGCCGGGAACATCGGCTTCCTGCGCGTGTTCACCGGCCCGCCCGGCGACGCCGCCATCCGTTCCGTCCTGGAGGCCTTCGTCGCGGCCGAGGGC
Source organism: Streptomyces sp. NPDC104096 (assembly GCF_055584385.1). Taxonomy (NCBI): domain Bacteria; kingdom Bacillati; phylum Actinomycetota; class Actinomycetes; order Kitasatosporales; family Streptomycetaceae; genus Streptomyces; species Streptomyces sp. NPDC104096. The sequence continues at coordinate 42,978 of NZ_JBVJMD010000041.1, read as the reverse complement.
AAGGTCAGCGAGGCGAAGTACACCCCGTCCAGGACCGGCGGCCTCGACGGCGTCCAGGTGGACTACCTCTACTCCAGCGAGTTCCTGGACGAGCCGAAGCAGGAGAGCGCCCTGGCCGTCACCACGCCGGAGGGTCCGGTCGTCCTGCACCTCGGCGGGCTGGACACCGAGGAGCACAAGGCGATGCTCCCGGCGCTCGAACTCGCCCGGCGCACCCTGCGCGTCGGCTGACACCGGGTAGCCACCGCCACCCCGGAGCGTGACGCCGGGGTGGCCGCGTGGTGCGCCGCTCGGGATTTTCCGGTCCGGGGTCTTGCCGCCGTGTTGCGTCACCACTTAAATCAAATCCTGAACTAAGGCGCCCCACAAGTGCGTTCAGTGCGTTCACGTGCGTTCACGTGCGTTCCCCATTTTCGTCGCACCCGCAGAAAGCCAATCCATGAGACTCAGACTCAGATCCCTGGGTGTCGCGCTCGCCGCCACGGCAGCGCTGGTCACCCTCCCCGCCCACACCCCGGCGAGCGCGGCGGAGACGCCGCTGTCCCAGGGCAAGGCGGTGACGTCGTCGTCGGACGAGAACGCCGGCACCGCCGCCGCCTACGCCGTGGACGGCAACACCGCGACCCGCTGGTCCTCCGGCGCCGGCGACGACCAGTGGCTCCGGGTCGACCTGGGCGCCACGGCCTCGGTCACCCAGATCGTCCTCAACTGGGAGGCGGCCTACGGCAAGGACTACAAGGTCCAGATCTCCGCGGACGGCAGCACCTGGACCGACCTGAAGTCCGTCACCGGCGGCGACGGCGGCACGGACACCCTCGACGTCAGCGGCCAGGGCCGCTACGTCCGGATGTACGGCGTGCACCGCGCGACCCAATGGGGCTACTCCCTCTGGGAGTTCCAGGTCTTCGGCAGCACCGGCACCAGCCAGCCCGGCACCTGTTCCACGGCGAACGCGGCGCAGGGCAGACCCTCCTCCGCCTCCTCGACGGAGAACGCGGGCACTCCCGCCTCCGCCGCGTTCGACGGTAACGCCGGCACCCGCTGGTCCAGCCAGGCCGCGGACCCGCAGTGGCTCCAGGTCGACCTCGGCTCGGTCCAGAGCCTGTGCAAGGTCGATCTGACCTGGGAGGCCGCCTACGCCAAGGAGTTCCAGCTCCAGGCCTCCACGGACGGCCAGACCTGGACCACCCTCAAGAGCGTGACCGGTGCGACCGGCGGCTCGGCCTCGTACGACGTCAGCGGCTCGGGCCGCTACCTGCGGGTCAACGGGACGGTCCGCGCGACCCCGTACGGCTACTCCCTGTGGGAGGTCGCCGTGCACACCGGATCCGGGAGCGTCCCGCCCGTCCAGGGCGGCGGCGACCTGGGCCCGAACGTGATCGTCGTGGACCCCTCCACGCCCAACCTCCAGCAGAAGTTCGACCAGGTCTTCGCCCAGCAGGAGTCCAACCAGTTCGGCAGCGGCCGCTACCAGTTCCTGCTCAAGCCGGGGACGTACAACGGCATCAACGCCCAACTCGGCTTCTACACCTCGATCTCCGGACTCGGCCTCAACCCCGACGACACCCAGATCAACGGCGACATCACCGTGGACGCGGGCTGGTTCAACGGCAACGCCACGCAGAACTTCTGGCGTTCGGCGGAGAACCTCGCGCTCAGGCCCGTCAGCGGCGACGACCGGTGGGCCGTCGCGCAGGCCGCGCCGTTCCGCCGCATCCACGTCCAGGGCGGCCTCAACCTCGCCCCGAACGGCTACGGCTGGGCGTCCGGCGGCTACATCGCCGACTCGAAGATCGACGGCACCGTCGGCCCGTACTCGCAGCAGCAGTGGTACACCCGGGACAGCTCGGTCGGCGGCTGGACCAACGGCGTCTGGAACATGACCTTCACCGGTGTCCAGGGCGCCCCGGCCACGAACTTCGACAGCGGCCCGTACACCACCCTGGACAACACCCCGGTCTCGCGGGAGAAGCCGTTCCTGTACCTCGACGGCAGTGACTACAAGGTGTTCGTGCCCGCCAAGCGCACCAACGCGCGCGGGGTGTCCTGGCCGGCCAACGCGGGCGGCACCTCGCTCCCGCTCAGCCAGTTCTACGTCGTCAAGGCCGGCGCGACCGCCGCCACCATCAACGCGGCGCTCGCCCAGGGCCTCAACCTGCTGTTCACGCCGGGCGTCTACCACCTCGACCGGACCATCGACGTGACCCGCGCCGACACGGTGGTGCTCGGTCTCGGTCTGGCCACCCTGGTGCCCGACAACGGCGTCGACGCGATGCACGTCGCGGACGTCGACGGCGTCCGACTCGCCGGCTTCCTGATCGACGCCGGCTCGGTCAACTCCGACACCCTGCTCCAGATCGGCCCGGCCGGTTCGAGCGCCGACCACTCCGCCGACCCCACCACCATGCAGGACGTGTTCGTCCGGATCGGCGGGGCGGGTCCCGGGCTGGCCACCAACTCCGTCGTGGTCAACAGCGACGACGCCATCATCGACCACACCTGGCTGTGGCGCGCGGACCACGGCAGCGGCGTCGGCTGGGACACCAACCGGGCCGACTACGGCCTCAAGGTCAACGGCGACGACGTGCTGGCCACCGGCCTGTTCGTCGAGCACTTCAACAAGTACGACGTGCTGTGGAGCGGCGAGCGTGGCCGGACGATCTTCTTCCAGAACGAGAAGGCGTACGACGTGCCGAACGCCGCCGCCGTCACCCACGACGGCATCGTCGGGTACGCGGCTTACAAGGTCGCCGACTCGGTGAACGAGCACGAGGCGTGGGGGCTGGGCAGTTACTGCAACTTCACGACCGACTCCACGATCGTGCAGGCCCACGGCTTCCAGGTGCCGGTCAAGAGCGGCATCAAGATGCACGACCTGCTGGTGATCTCGCTGGGCGGCAAGGGGCAGTACGCCCACGTGGTCAACAGCACCGGCGCGCCGACGTCGGGGACGGACACGGTTCCGTCGAAGGTCACCCTGTTCCCGTGACCCGGAGTGGGTGACAGGTGATGGCGTACGCCCCGGGACGGACATGGCCGTCCCGGGGCGTACGCCGTCCGGGTCACCCGGTGGCGAGGGCCTGCACCTTGTCCAGGCCGCCGTTGAACCTGTCGTGGTCGCCGACCGTGGGTCCGGACGACGTGTACTGCCACATCGTGTGGGACGACCAGCCGGCCGGCAGGGCGCCCACGCTGGAGGCGTACCGGGCGATCCACAGCGGATTGCTCGCGGCGAAGCCGCCGTAGTCGCCGGTGCACTGGGTCCACCAGCTGGTGGCCGTGTAGATCACGGCGTCCCGGCCGGTGCGCTCCTCGTAGGTCTTGAGGAAGTCGCGGATCCAACTGACCATCCCGCTCTTCGACTTGCCGAAGCAGGCGTCGCCGTACGGGTTCCACTCGATGTCCAGCACACCGGGCAGCGTCCTGCCGTCGTCGGACCAGTCGCCACCGTGGTCGACGAAGTAGTTCGCCTGGCTGACGCCGCTGCTGGTGTCGGGGGTGGCGAAGTGGTACGCGCCGCGGATCATGCCGACGTTGTAGGAGCCGCCGTACTGCTGGGCGAAGGACGGATTCTTGTAGGACGTGCCTTCCGTGGCCTTGGTGTACGCCCATCTGACCCCGCTGTTCCACAGGGTCGACCAGGCGACGTCGCCCTGGTAGCTGGCGACGTCCACCCCCTCGCTCTGCGCGGACTTGGTCTCGACGGGGAGGCCGTCCTGGCCGTCATGGGCCACGACTCCCATGCCCATGTAGGCGCCGCCCCGCTCCAGCGAACCGTCGCCCCGCGTCGCCACAGCGGGGGGTTGAACGAGTGAGCACGCGCCGACCAGCAGGCCGGTGACCAACAGTCGGGGGCGGCCGATCGCCGCGATCGTGGGTATTCGCACGGAACCCATCTGAACCGCTGGGGCCCGTGACCGCATCCCAGATGCCGCCTGATGGGGCGACAGCGCCGCGCCCGGGTCCGAATGGCCGCGGCCGGGTCGCGGGGCCGGTGGGGCGTGCCGACGATGGATCCGACCCCCTCCGCCAGCACCGCCGAGGACACCCCCCATGACCCGTATCCCCTTCGCAGCCGCCTCCAGGTCCTCCAGGTCACGTCGGCCGGTTCCGGCCGTCGCGGCCCTCGCCTGTGCCGTCGTGATCGGCGCCCTCGCCGGCTGTGGCGGCGGTTCGCAGTCGAACACCCCCGCGGGCGGCACGTCCGCTCCGGTCACCGGCTCGTTCTCCGGCCTGCCGCCGTCCGCCCTGGCGTCCGCGGCGTCGTCCGCGGTCGCCTCGGCCAAGGCATCCGCGTCCGCGGCCGTCTCCTCCGCCGCCGCCCGGGCCTCGGAGTTCGAGGCCTCGGTGGACGCGGACACCGCCCGGGCGAGCGAGACCGCGAAGAAGGCCCTGGAGAACGTCCAGGGCAGCGGGAACGCCACCTCCGAGGTCGCCATGAGCGGGGTTCCCAAGGCGCAGACCGGAGGCGTGCTGGCGGTGCTGGTCCGCATCACCAACAAGACCAAGGCGAAGGCCTCGTACGCGGTGCAGGTCGATTTCGTGGACAAGGACGGCAAGGTGGTGGAGACCAGGTACGTAGGCGCGGAGAACCTGGCACCCGGCGCGAGCAAGGAGCCGATCGCGTTCAGCAGGCAGTCCGTCGACATGGACGTCACCGCCAAGCTCGCCAAGGCGCAGCGCTACTGACGTCCGCCGGGAAAATCAGGTGATCCGCGGGCTGCTCCTTCCCTACCGTTGGGGTATGGACACCACGGACGCCGACGGACTGCTGAACGTGATCGACCTGGAGGCGACCTGCTGGGACGGGCAGCCGCCGCCCGGTGCGGTGAGCGAGGTGATCGAGATCGGGCTCACCGTCGTCGACCTGCGCACCCGGGAGCGCACGGAGCGGCACCGGATCGTGGTGCGGCCCGTACGGTCCACGGTCTCGGCGTTCTGCACCGAGCTGACGGGGCTCACCCAGGCCGAGGCCGACCGTGGTGTCGGCTTCGCCGAGGCCTGCCGGACGCTGTCCGAGCGGTACGCGGCGGGCGTGCGGCCGTGGGCGAGCTGGGGTGACTACGACCGGCGCCAGTTCACCCGGCAGTGCCGGGCGCAGGGGGTGGCGTATCCGTTCGGCCACCCCGCCGAGCGTACGCATACCAATGCCAAGGCGGTCTTCGCCGCTGCCTACAAGCTGCGCGGACGGCCGGGCATGGCGCAGGCGCTGCGGCTGGCCGGGCTTCCGTTGGAGGGGCGGCACCACCGGGGTGAGGACGACGCCTGGAACATCGGTGCGCTCGTGCTCGACCTGGTGGCGCGCGGTGCCTGGCCGGTCCCGACGCCGGAGTCGGCGCCGGGGTCCGGGTGACCGGTCAGCGGGTGACCGGTCAACGGGTGTCGGTCGTCCTGCCCAGGTAGGTCAGCGGTCCCGGGTCCGGCACCGGGATCTCGTGGAAGCCGAGCCGGTCGTAGAACGCGCGGGCGTCGGTGTTGGCCGTGACCATGCCGAGGTGGACGGCCGGGACACCCCGATCGTGCAGGGCGTCGAAGAGCGTGTGCATCAACTGCCTGCCGTACCCGCGTCGTTGGAACTCGGGGAGCAGGTCGATGTGCAGGTGGGCGGGATATTCCTTGAGTTCGGGGAGCACCATGCGCTCGGGCCGGTGCAGCAGGTCGATCATCTCCTCGGTGGGCGTCGTGGCCGGTCCGGCGAGCGGCGGGTACCGGTCGACGACGCGCGGGATCCAGCGGTCGCGGACGTCCGGGGCGAACCGTTCGGTGTCGGCGGTGCCGACGACGTATCCGCCGACGCCGCCGCGTCCGTCGTCGAGGATGAACGCGAGCCCGGGTTCGAGGTGACAGTAGGGGGCGGCGAACAGGGTCGACATCAGCCGTGTGTCGGGGTAGATGTGCCGGGAGTCGCCGCCGAGGTCCGCGGTGCGGGCGCACACGTCCGCGACACCGTCGTCGTCGGTCGTGCGGTAGGAGCGTATGTGCGGCCCGCTCATGAGGTCACCCCGAAGCCCTGCGTCGTGTAGGCGCATTCCGTGTAGATGTAGCCGGACTCCAGCTTGGCCGTGTCCGAGCCGGCCGAGGCGGTGCTGTCGTTCTTGGGCCGGTGCACGAAGTACGTCGTGCCGACGGGGAGTCGGATGGTGCGCTGCGGATACTTCTTGCCGCTGTCGCTGCACGGTTCGAAGCCCGACAGGCTGGTCCCGGCGAAGGGGTAGACGGAGCAGCTCCCGCAGGCCTTGAGGGTGAAGCTGCCGGTGACCGGTCCCGTGTACAGGACGGTGATCTCGTCGGGGCTGTCGTTCTTGACGGTGACCGAGATGCTGCCGCCGGAGCGGTTCGTCGGGACGCGCTTGCCGGCGGCGGGCAGCGTCTGGGCGACCTCCGCCGCGATGGCGAACTTCTTGGCCAGCGCGGCCTTCCCGGAGCCCCGGTGGCCTGCCGCGTACGCGTTCATCGTGGCCTGCGCGTCCTCGAAGTCGCCGTCCTTGTACTGGTCGACTCCGCAGGTGTAGGTCCCCGCGTCGGCACTGGAACGGGCCCGCCGGGCGTCCTTGGCGAGGGCGTCGCCGATGTCGGCCGGCGCTCCCGACAGGCCGTCGATGCGGGTGCCCAGGGTCTTCAACTGCTCGACGCTCGTGCACGGTTCGCTGCCGCGCAGACCCTTCTCGGTGGTGCCGACGGCGGCGGCGACGGCCGGTTCGACCTTCGCGGCCTGCGCGGACTCCGGGAAGCCGGTGAGGAGTTCACCGAACCCGGTCGGCCAGGTGGCCTCACCGGTCGCCAGCGCGTCGGACGCGCACTCGTAGAGCGAGGTGGCCAGGCGGTCCTCGGGCCAGTCGGCCAGGTCGCCGAGGTCCGTGCCGGGCAGCGACTTCGGCACCGTGCGCAGGTACTTCAGCGGGGCCACCGCGTCGCAGTAGTTGCCCGCCGCGTACGGGGCGCCGACTGTCGTGTAGAAGGTCCTCATCCGGCCGGGCACCCGGGCCGCCGCCCGCGAGGCGGGATGCTGCGCGCGCAGGTCGGCGTAGACGGCCAGCGCCTTGCGGTAGTCGGCCCGCGCGCTCTCGAAGTGTTCTCCGCCGGTCGACTTCACCAGCCGGTCGGCCTCGTCGAGGCGGTCGAGGAGCATCTGCTCGACGGCCTCGTCGCGGGCGTTGTCGTAGAGCACGACGCCACCGGCCGGCGCGGCGAGCAGGACCAGTCCCAGCGCGAGCGCGAGGGGTGCGCGGGGCGGCCACGCCGGCCGGGTGCGCAGGCCCACGACCGCGCCGTGCGCCGCGACGGCGAGCAGGAACAGGGCGTAGAGGACGAGTGCGGCCCCGGGGACGCCGTCCGGGTCGGCCGGCAGTGCCACGAGAAGGAGTACCGCGGTCGCGGCCCAGCAGGCCGCCGCCAGGAGCCGTCTTCGGACGAGCAGGTAGCCGAGGCCCAGGCCGCTGAGGTTGAGGACGGCCACCGCGACCGCCCGGACGCCGTCGGGTGGTGCGGGTGGCGCGGGCGGCACGGGTGGTGGCGCCGGCGGCATCGGGGGCACCACGTAGTCACCTTGACGCGCGTCGTACCAGTCCCCGGACATGTCGGCTCCCCCTGTCAACTACGCCCGCATGTAAGCGAGTTGTCAGTCTAGGGGCGAAAACGGCACCCCGACAGTGCCGCCGGGGCCACATCACGGCCGATGTCACGGGCGACACCGCCCGCAGCCCCTTGATGTCCCCATGAGACAGATGTCTCGGCGGGTCTCATGTCTCATTGGGACATTACAGGTGTAGCCTCGTCCCCATGAAGGCAACGGAGCCCCCCATCGACCCGGCCGTCGGCGGCACCCTCGAGGACCGTCGCACACGCAAGGCCCGGCAGACCCGCAACGCGCTGGCCGCCGCCGCCCTGGAGCTGATCCTGGAACACGGCCTGGCGACGACCACGGTGGAGGCGATCGCGGAGCGCGCCGACGTCACCCGCCGTACCTTCAGCCGCCACTTCACCGGCAAGGAGGACGCGGCCCTCGACTTCGTCCGCGGCGACGGCGACGCCATCAACACCGCGCTGCGGGCCCGGCCCGCCGCCGAACCCCCGCTGCTCGCCTACCGCAGGGCGGTGCGGCGGTGGCTCGCCGACGAGGCGAACCCGGCCTGGCACCTGCGCCCCGAGATGCGGCGCCTGCTGGCCCTGGTGGACCGCGAGCCCGACCTGTTCGCCGCCTACGAGCGCATCCGGGTCGACGCCCAGGAGGAGTCGGTGCGGATCATCGCCGAGCGGCTCGGCACCGACGACGTCCGGGACGTGCGCCCGGCCGTCGTCGTGGACGCCGCCGCCGGCGTCCTCACCGCCGCGCTGCGCCTGTGGGCGCGCGGCGCGGCCGACCACGACCCGGCCACCGGGGACCTCGCCGCCCTGGTGGAGCGGGCCTACGACGCCCTGACCTCGGAGGCCGCGTCCGCGGCCGCCGAAAGCACTACCGAACAGTGAGCACAGCATGAGCACCACCCCCGCCACCGACTACGCCACCGAGTTCTCCGGCCGGACCGCGCTCGTCACGGGCGCCGCGTCCGGCATCGGCCTGGCCACCGCCCGCCGGCTGGGCGCCGGCGGCGCGAACGTCGTCATCGCCGACTACAACGCCGAGGGCGCCGAGCAGGCCGCCGCCGCACTCGGGGCGGAGGGCGTCAAGGCCGCCGCCGTGGCGCTGGACGTGACCCGGCCGCAGTCCGTCGAGGCGGCCGTCGCGTTCGCGGTCGACACCTTCGGCGGCCTGGACCTGGCAGTGAACAACGCCGGCATCGGCGGCCCGAGCGCCCCGACCGGCGCGTACGACATCGAGGCGTACGACCGTGTCGTACGCACCAACCTCGACGGCGTCTTCTACTCGATGCGCTACGAGCTCCCGGCCATCGAGGCGGGCGGCAGGGGCGGCGCGATCGTGAACGTCGCCTCCATCCTCGGCTCGGTCGCCTTCGCCGGCTCGGGCGCGTACGTCGCCGCCAAGCACGGCGTGGTCGGGCTGACGAAGACGGCGGCCGCCGAGTACGCCGCGCAGGGCATCCGCGTCAACGCGGTCGGCCCGGGCTTCATCGAGACCCCGCTGCTCAAGGGCATGGACCAGGCGGCCTACGACGGGCTGGTGGGCCTGCACCCGGCCGGCCGCCTGGGCCGCTCCGAGGAGGTCGCCGAACTGATCGCCTTCCTGCTGTCCGAGCGTGCCTCGTTCGTGGCCGGCGGCTACCACCTCGTCGACGGCGCCTACACGGCCGTCTGAGCAGCGCAAGGAGATCCGCCATGAAGGCGCTTCAGTACCGCACGATAGGCGCCCCGCCCGAGGTCGTGACCGTACCCGATCCCGAACCCGGCCCCGGCCAGGTCCTGTTGAAGGTCACCGCCGCCGGGGTGTGCCACTCCGACATCGCGGTGATGAGCTGGCCCGCCGAGGGCTTCCCCTACGGCCTTCCGCTCACCCTCGGCCACGAGGGCGTGGGCACGGTCGCCGCGCTGGGCGCGGGTGTGACCGGGGTGAAGGAGGGCGACGCCGTCGCGGTCTACGGCCCCCAGGGCTGCGGGACCTGCGCCAAGTGCGTGCAGGGCAAGGAGAACTACTGCCTGCGCGCCGAGGAGCTCGGCATCCGTCCGCCGGGGCTCGGCGCACCGGGCTCGATGGCCGAGTACCTGCTCGTCGACGACCCCCGGCACCTGGTGCCGCTGGACGGCCTCGACCCGGTCGCGGCGGTGCCGCTGACCGACGCCGGCCTGACCCCGTACCACGCGATCAAGCGGTCGCTGCCCAAGCTGGTGCCGGGCTCCACCGCGGTCGTCATCGGCGCCGGCGGTCTCGGGCACGTCGCGATCCAGCTGCTGCGCGCGATGACACCGGCCCGGGTCGTCGCCCTGGACGTGAGCGAGGACAAGCTGCGCCTGGCGCGCGAGGTCGGCGCGCACGAGGTGGTGCTCTCGGACCCGCGGGCCGCGGCCACGGTGCGCGAACTCACCGGCGGAGTGGGCGCGGAGGCCGTGTTCGACTTCGTCGGCGCACAGCCCACCGTGACCACGGCCGGCGCCGTCGCCGCCGTCGAGGGCGATGTCACGATCGTCGGCATCGCCGGCGGTTCGCTGCCCGTCGGCTTCGGCAGCCTGCCCTTCGAGGTGTCGGTGAGCGCACCCTACTGGGGCAGCCGCGGCGAACTGGTCGAGGTGCTGGCGCTGGCCCGCTCGGGTGCCGTGTCCGTGCACACCGAGACCTTCTCCCTGGACGAGGCACCGCTCGCCTACGAGCGGCTGCACGCGGGGAAGATCAACGGTCGCGCGGTGGTCCTGCCGCACGGCTGAACTTCAACTCATAGTCAGCACAAGGCAATTCAGACAGTCGGAACAGAACTGAACAGAGGTCGGGCCGTTTTGGTCCCAACTGATCCTCGACCGTGCGAGAGCGGTCGATGACAGTGTGTACTGTGCTGCGAGCGCGCCTCGACAGCGGGGCTCGGACCCCTGCCCCGACCGACTTTCCCTGGAACCGATTCGATGATCGAATTACCGGACCTCGTGACCGGCGGACTCACCGCAGGCACCCTGTCCGCGCTCGCCCTCGGCGGCCTGTTGCTGCGGTCGCGGCGCCAACAGCACCGGCAACGCCTGGAGATAACCTCCTTGCGCACCCAACTGGACGGCCGTTCCCGTGCCTTCACCGCCGAGGTCGAGCACCTCGCGACCCGGCGCCTGCCCGCCGCCGCCCGGCAGCCCGCCCACCGGCACATCACGGTCCCCGGCCCGCTCCGGACGCAGACCGACGGAACCCCGCTGGGCATCGCGCTGGAGAGCGTCCTGGACGGGCTGCGCGCCGAACTGGCCGCGCAGCGCACCCGGATCGACGCGGCCGCGCAGGCCGGGATGCGCGGCGCCACCCGGGAGATCCAGGCGGCCCTGTACCGGCTCCAGGACGCCCTGCGCGCGCTGCAACAACGGTACGACGACCCCGAGTTGACGCTGACCCTGTTCCAGCTCGACCACGAGAACGAGCAGTCCCTGCGCCGGGCGCAGATCGCCGCGGTGGTGTGCGGGGCCTGGGTCGGACTGGCGCGCGAGGAATCGCACCTGGTCGACGCCGTCACCGGCGGCCAGGCACGCGTGCCCGGCTACCACCGGGTCAAGGTCCACAACCATCTCCGGCCCGGCACCGCGCTGGTGTCGCACGCGGTCGAGCCCGCCGCCATCATCGTGGCCGAACTGCTCGACAACGCGCTGCGGCACTCCGCGCCGGACACCGACGTCGTGGTGAACCTGGAGCACGTCCACCACGGAGTGTGCGTCACGGTCGACGACGCGGGCCTCGGCATGACCGAGGACGAACGCGCCCGCGCCCAGCGACTGGTGGGCGGTCGTGACCCGATCCTGCTGACCGACCTCGGCGACCCGCCCCGCATGGGCCTGGCCGCGATCGGCCAGCTCACCCGGCAGTTCGACCTGACCGTGGACGTCTCCTCGCCCTCCCCCTACGGCGGTGTGCGCGCGGTGCTGCGGGTCGACAGCCACCTCCTCAGCCGCATCGATCCGGCCGAACGACCGCCTGCGGCCAGCGCCCCGCGCACCACGCACGTCCCGCAGGATCCGGACCCGGCCGCCGCCGCACCGGCCACCGACACCCCGGCCCACACCTACGGGACCGACCCCGACGACGACGCCTCGGCGTCCGGTTCCGGGCACACCCCGGAGCACGACGAGGCCCCGGCCGACCCCCGGGACACCGGCGGACTGCCGCAGCGCCGCCGCCGGCCACGGGTGAGCGCCGCCGCCGAGGCCACCCCGCCCCGCCCGGCCCGCCGCCCCGAGGAGGCCGCCGCGGCCCTGGGCGCGCTCCAGTCCGCCACCGCCGCGGCCCGCTCCGCGGCCGCCGCGGACCCCGGCGCCGCCCCGGAACCCGCCGTCGCGCGCCGGTCGGCGGAAGACGGCGCCGACACCACCGAACAGACCGACCACGAAGGAGGAACGGCTCGATGACCAGCCGCGACACGGGTGACATGGCATGGGTCCTGGAGCCGATCCTTCAGGTGCCGCACGTGGTGGCCGCCGTGCTGCTGACCAGGGACGGACTCGTCAAGGGATACACCGACGCGCTGTCCCGGCCGTCGGCGGAGCGGGTGGCCGCCATCACCAGCACCGTGCAGGGGGCCTGCCGGACCGCCGCGGCGGCGTTCGCCGACCGGGACCGGGCCGAGGTGCGACAGGTCGTCATCGAGTCCGACCACGGCTACGTACTGATCGTGCCCACGGACCACGGCACCTGTGTGGCCGCGTACGGGGACCCGGAGGCCCGGCTCGACCTGCTCGGTCACCGGGTCCACTCCCAGGTGGCCCGGCTGGGCGAGAAGGCGATGGCCGCCGCGCCCCGGGGAACCGACGGCGGCGCGCCGACATGACCGGCCGCCCAGGCGGCCGTCCCCTGGTTCCCGCGTACCTGTCGACCGGCGGAGTGGCGCGGCCCAGCCGACCCCATCTGGAGCGGTTGTCGGTGCTCACCGGCAGCGGAGAGACCGCGCCCACGGATCTGGCGGCGGCTCAACTCGCCCTGCTGGAAGTCCTTGACGACGGTTCGCTGACGGTGGTGGAGGCGGCCGCGCTGCTGCGGCTGCCGGTCTCCGCGGTGCGGGTCCTCACGGCCGCTCTCCTCGACCGGGGCCTGGTCCTCGCCCGTGCGCCGATCCCGACCGCCGACCGGTTCGAACCCGACCTGCTGAAGAGAGTGGCCGATGGCCTCCGCGCCCTCAAGCACTAGTGGCATCCACCTGCCCGACACCGCCCGCGACCTGGTGAAGATCCTGGTCGCGGGCCCCTTCGGCGTGGGCAAGACGACCCTGATCGACTCGGTGTCGGAGATCCGGCCGCTGCACACCGAGGAGCACCTCACCCAGGCGTCCGAGCAGGTGGACGACCTCGACGGGGTGCGGGAGAAGGCGACCACCACCGTAGCCATCGACTTCGGCCGGATCAGCCTGCCGGGCGGGGTCGTGCTGTACCTGTTCGGCACGCCGGGACAGGAGCGGTTCCGCTCGCTGTGGGACGACATCGCGTACGGCGCGCTGGGGGCCCTGGTGCTGGTCGACAGCCGGCGCATCGACGCGTCGTTCGACGTGCTGGGGCTGGTGGAGGAGACCGGGCTGCCGTACGCGGTCGCCTTCAACGCCTTTCCCGACGCCCCGCGCCACCACACCCCCGAACAGCTGCGCGCCGCCCTGGACCTGGAGCCGGGCACCCCCATGGTGACGTGCGACGCGCGGGACGCGAACTCCTCCCTCGACGCACTGCTCGCCCTGGTCGAGCACCTGATCGACCGCGACCCCCCGGAGAACCGGTGACCACCCTGCCCCCCGCCCAAGAGGCCTTCTCCCGCTCCGCGCCCGTACGGCTGTGGGAGGAGGGCTTCGCCCGCGATCCCGACCGCTACTACGCCGCGCTGCGCGCCCAGGGACCGGTCGGCTGGGGCGAACTCGCGCCGGGCGTACCGGCGTACATCGTCACCGAGCGGCAGGCCGCGCTGGAGGTGCTGCGCGACACCGACGCCTTCTCGCACGACCCCCGGGCGTGGGAGAACACGGTCCCGGACGACTCGCCCGTGCTCGGCATGATGCGGTGGCGGCCCAACGCGCTGTTCGCCGACGGCGCCGACCATGTCCGCTACCGCACCACGCTCATCGACGTCTTCGACGACGTCGAACCGCACGACCTGCGCTCCCGGGTGCACCGCGCGGTGAACGTGCTGGTGGGCCGGTTCGGGCCGAGCGGCCGGGCCGATCTGGTGGCCGACTTCTCGCGGCCGCTGATGGCACTGGTCTTCAACAACCTGTTCGGGCTGCCGGACAGCCAGGGCGACCGGCTGAACCAGGGCCTCGGCAAGATGATGGAGGGCGGCGACCAGGCGGTCGAGGGGGAGGCCGAGTTCGCGCGGTACGTGCTGGGGCTCATCGCGGCCAAGGCCGAGCGGCGCGGCGACGACCTGCCCAGCCGGCTGCTGGACCATCCGGCCGGACTGACCGCGGAGGAGGTCACCTGGCAGGTGTTCCTCACCCTCGGCGCCGGCTTCGAGCCGACCGCGAACCTGCTGTCCAACGCGCTGTCCAGGATCCTCGGCAACCCCCTCTACTACTCCACCCTCACCAGCGGGGCGCGACCGGTCATGGACGCGGTCCTGGAGGTCCTCCACCACGAGACGCCCCTGGCCAACTACGGCATCTACTACGCGGTCGAGCCGCTGGAGTTCCACGGGGCGTGGATCCGGGCCGCGGTGCCGGTGGTCGTGTCCTACGGGGCGCTCGGCCGCTTCGCCGAGCGCAAGGTGACCTCCGGGCGCCGCCCGAACGACGCCTCGCACCTGTCCTGGGGCGCCGGACCGCACACCTGCCCGGTACGGCAGCACACGCTGCTCATCGTGACCGAGGCGATCGAGCGGCTCACCCAGTGGCTGCCCGACGTGGAACCCGTGCTCGCCCGCGAGCGCCTGAGCTGGCGGCCCGGCCCCTTCCACCGCTCGCTGACCGCGCTGCCCGTCCGTTTCAGCCCCCGCTCCCCCGACCAGCCAGGAGACCCCGCATGAGCGTCACCGACCGCGTCGCCCTCGACCCGTTCGGCACCGACATCCCGGCCGAGAGCGCGCGGCTGCGCGCTCTCGGCCCGATCGTGCCGGTGGAGCTGCCCGGCGGCATCCCCGCCTGGGCGCCGACCGGCTACGACACCCTCAAGGAGCTGATCCTCGACCCGCGGGTCAGCAAGGACCCGCGGCTGCACTGGCGGCTGTGGCCCGAGGTCGGCGAACACCCCGCCTGGGGCTGGATCCTGGGCTGGGTGGGCGTGGTCAACATGCTCTCCACCTACGGCGGCGACCACACCCGGCTGCGCAGGCTGGTGGCGCCCAGCTTCACCCACCGGCGCACCGAGGCGCTGCGCCCCCGGGTCGAGGCGGTCACGGCGGAACTGCTCGACGCGCTGGCCGAGGCCGGCCAGGACGGCGCGTCCGTCGATGTGAAGGAGGGGTTCGCACACCCGCTGCCGATGCGCATCATCTGCGAACTGTTCGGTGTGCCGGAGGAGTTGCGGGACGCCACCGCCCGGCTCATCGCGGCCATCATGGACACCTCCGACCCGACCCCGGAGCACGCCGCCTTCGTGCAGGAGCAGATCGGTACGGTCCTGGGCTCGCTCATCGCCCACCGCAGCGAGCACCCCGGCGACGACCTGACGACCGAGCTGATCCGGGTGCGGGACGAGGAGGGCGACCGGCTCGCCGACGACGAGCTGCTCTACACCCTGCTGCTGGTGATCGGGGCGGGCTTCGAGACGACCGTGAACCTCATCGGCAACGCGGTCGTCGCCCTGCTGAAGGACCCCGGGCAGCTCGCGGCGGTGCGGGCGGGCGAGACCGGCTGGGACGCGGTCGTCGACGAGACGCTGCGGGTGCACCCGTCCATCGCCTCGCTGCCGCTGCGGTTCGCCGTCGAGGACCTGAAGGTCGGCGACGTGACGATCCCGGCCGGCGACGCGATCATCACCACGTACGCGGCCGCGGGGGTGGACCCCGCGCACTACGGGCCGGACGCGGACACCTTCGACGCCTCGCGCGGGGCCGACGACCATCTGGCGTTCGGGATCGGGGTGCACCGCTGCATCGGCGCGCCGCTGGCCCGGATGGAGGCCCTGACCGCGCTGCCCGCGCTGTTCGACCGCTTCCCCGGTCTGGCGCTCGCCGTCGACGCCGAGGAGCTGCGCCAGGTGCCGTCGTTCATCGCCTTCGGCTGGCAGCGGATCCCGGTCCGGCTGCACGGCTGACTCCGAAGTCCTCGGGGTCCTGGGTACCGCGCCGGGGCCGACCGGTCCCCCGTTCCGGTCGCGCCCCGGCGACTCCCCGAACCTATGTGGATGAGGTACGGGTTGTGAATCGCGGGCGTGCCCGGTGGCCGGCCCGCGGGACTCACCTGTGCACAAGTGCGCCCGGATGGCCCGTTTCCTCCGGGTGAGGCCGCGGACCGAGGGCGGGCCGGTCGAGGTCGTCGGTGACCAGGTGGGCCAGGACGACCTCGTACAGATCGCTGCCCGCGGTCAGCAGCCGGCGCTCGAGTACCGGCTCGGCGCTGCGGACGTGCTCCCGTACGGTCTGGGCGTGGACGCCGATCCGCTGCGCGGCCCGTTCCGCGTTGCCGCCCGCGGCGAGCCAGGCGCGCAGGCTGCCGCGCAGGTCGCGGGCGTCGGTGTCCAGCCGGCCCAGCAGGTCCTGGGCCCAGGTGCGCAGCGCGGGCCCGGTGAGCAGGTCGTCCAGGCGGGCGGGGTCCGGCCGCGCGGCGGTCCCGTCCGTCGGGAGGCCGACCTGGGTGTTCAGCGCCAGGTGGACGGCGGCCCGGACGGTGAGCGCGGAGAAGTCCGTGCCCAGCAGGGACTCCACGCGTTCCATCCGGGCGCGGACGGTGTTGCGGCTGACGCCGAGGATCTTGGCCGCGTTCACGGCCGTGAACTCCAGCCCGAGCCGGGTGGTGGCGAGCAGTTCGGCGCTGGTGTGGTGCGCGAGCGTGTCGAGCGGGCGCAGCAGGGCCGAGGTCCAGGCGCGGAGCGCGGCGGGGTCCATCAGCCGTCCGGGATGGGTGCGCTCGGCGTACACGGCGGTGCGGTCCGGGCGGAAGCGGGCGACGGCGAGGGCGCTGACCGCCTGTCCGTAGGCGGTGGCGGTGCACGCGAGGTTCTGCCGGGTGCTGCCGCCGAGGTAGGTGTCGGCGCGGTCGGCGATCAGTGCGCGCAGGTCCTCGTCGGTGGCCTCGCGGGGCGTGACGACGATGACGTGGGCGTCCATGGCGGGGCAGCGCACGACCAGGGCCTGTTCGCCGGTCGCCTCCACACATCGCTCGGCGAGTTCGTCGCGCTCCTCGATGCGGCCCTCGACGACGTAGACGCCGGCCGTGTCGGTGTCGAGCAGGCCGGGCCAGAGCCCCGCGGCGACCCGGCGCGCCGAGACGGTGTCCTCCACCATCAGCAGTTGCAGGATGGCCAGCCGCAGATCGGCGGCGGCGCGCTGGAGCCGGCGTCCGGTCGTGGTCGTGCGGTGGGCCCGCAGCAGCACTTCGAGGACGGCGGCGGTGTGGGTGACGATCTCGGAGGCACGCCGGTCGAAGGGGCCGGCGCGCTCCACGGTCAGCAGGCCGGCCGAGGACCCGCGCTGGAGTTCGATCCTGACCAGCCTCAGATGGCGCCCGCGGCCGTGCCAGGCCGCGGAGGCGATCCGGCCGGCGACGACGTCGGCGGCCAGGGACTCATCGGGCAGGGACGCATCGGCCGGGGACTCATCGGGGAGGGACCCGTCGGAACCGGACCCGCCGGGGAGGGCGGCCGGACCGGCGAGCAGGGCGCCCGCGTCGTCCCGCAGGGACACGGTCGCGTCCACCGTGGCGGCGAGCCAGTCGACGACCTTGCCGACGTCGCGTGCGGCGGGGCGCAGCAGCTCCAGAAGTTCCTGCGCCCATGCCGAGGTGTCGCCCTCCGTCATGCCGTCCTCCCTCCTCAGAGCTCCGTACCGCCGCTGACCTCAGGTTTCCTGGTCGGCGACGTTACCTCACGACCGGTCGACGCCGACAGGGCCGCGTGCGCGGCCCACCGCCGGGGGCGCGGTCCACCGCCACCGGCGCCGCCCCGCCCGCTCCGGCCCGGTTCCGCCTGCGGCGCGGCCCGCCTCGCTCGGCATAAGCTCGTGCAATGGCGAAGTACTACGACGTACACCCCGACAACCCGCAGCCGCGCACCATCGCCCAGGTCGCCGAGAGCATCCGCGCGGGCGCGCTGATCGCGTACCCGACCGACTCCTGCTACGCGCTCGGCTGCCGGCTGGGCAGTCGCGACGGCATCGACCGGATCCGGTCCATCCGCGGCCTGGACGACCGGCACCACTTCACCCTCGTCTGCCAGGACTTCGCGCAGCTCGGCCAGTTCGTGCGGGTGGACAACGACGTGTTCCGGGCGGTCAAGGCGTCGACCCCGGGCAGCTACACGTTCATCCTGCCGGCGACGAAGGAGGTGCCGCGCATGTTGCAGCACCCGAAGAAGAAGACCGTCGGCGTACGCATCCCCGACCATACCGTCACCCACGCCCTGCTCGCCGAGCTCGGCGAGCCGCTGCTGTCCAGCACGCTGCTGCTGCCGGGCGAGGACGAGCCGCTGACCCAGGGCTGGGAGATCAAGGACCGGCTGGACCACGTCCTGGACGGCGTGCTGGACTCCGGGGACTGCGGCACCGAGCCGACGACGGTCGTCGACTTCTCCGGCGGCGAGGCGGAGATCGTACGGTACGGGGCCGGTGACGTGACCCGGTTCGAGTGAGCCGACCCGACCCGGCCGGTGCCCCAAGTGGGCTGCTTCCGGGGGCAGTTCACGGTACGGCGGACGGTGCGTGAGAGCATGATCACGGCCCGGGACACCGGGCCGCCGAGTTTCCCGCCGTCGACCGCGCAGAGAGGCAGACCCATGACCTCCGTACAGGGAACAGCCGTGGACGTCCCCACCGAGGACGGCATCGCCGACGCCTACCTGGCCCGTCCGGCGGACGGGCTCCCCCGTCCGGGTGTCCTGCTCTACCAGGACGCCTTCGGGCTGCGGCCGCATCTGCGGTCGATGGCCGACCGGCTGGCCGCGGCCGGTTACACGGTGCTGGTGCCCAACGTGTTCTACCGGCACGCCCGCACCCCCGTCTTCGATCTGCCCGAGTTCATCGACCCGGAGGCCCGCCCCGAGATCTGGGACCAGATCGTCCCGGTCATGCAGGCGCTGACGCCGGAGCTCTCGGTACGCGACGCCGACGCCTATCTGCGATGGCTGGCCGAGAGCCCGCTGGTGGCCGACGGGCCGGTCGCGGTCACCGGCTACTGCATGGGCGCCCGGCTGACGCTGCGCACCGCCGGCGCCCACCCGCAGCGGGTCGCGGCCGCGGCCGGCTTCCACGGCGGGCGGCTGGCGACCGACGCGCCGGACAGCCCCCATCTGGCCGCCGAACACATCACCGCCGAGCTGTACTTCGGCCACGCCGACGACGACCCGTCGCTGCCCGAGGAGCAGATCGAGCGGTTCGAGCAGGCGCTGACGGCCGCCGGCGTCCGGCACCGCTGCGAGGTCTACCCCGGCGCCCCGCACGGGTACACGCAGGCCGACACCGCGTCGTACCACAAGGAGGGCGACGAGCGGCACTGGGCGGCGCTGCTCGACCTGCTGGAGCGCACCTTCTGATCCGGCGTCCGGGCCCCCGGCGGGCCCGGACGGACGAAGACATCCCGCACGCGGAGGGAGCCCGCGTGCGGGATGTCGTTCGTGCGGCGGAGGGTCAGCTGGTCGTCACGGCGGTGTCGTCCACGACGAAGCTGGTCTGGAGGGAGGAGTCCTCGACACCGCTGAACTTGATGCTCACGGTGGAGCCGGCGAACGAGGACAGGTCGAAGGTCTTCTGGGTGTACCCCGTGGCCTTGTTGAGGTTGGAGTACGTCGCCAGCGTGGTCGATCCGGCGGTGACCGTCAGCTTGTCGTACTGCGAGCTGGTGGTGGTCTCCGCGGTGTCGATGTGGAGCCAGAAGGTGAACGAGGCCTTGCAGCCGCTGGGGATGGTCACCGACTGCGAGAGCGTGTCGGTGTGCGTGGAGCCGTAACCGTCCAGCCAGGCCTTGTACGAACCGCCGTGGGCCGCCTGACCCGAGTCCGTGGTGATGACGCCGCTGCTCGCGGTCCAGGTGGTGTTGCCCGACTCGAAGCCGGCGTTGCCCAGCAACTGCGTCGAGGTGCAGGTGCCGCCGCCCCCGGAGGAGCTGACGGTCCAGGTGAAGGACGCCGTGCCGGTCGCGCCGGTGCTGTCCGTGACGGTCACCGTGGTGCTGTACGTGCCGGCGGTGGTCGGCGTACCGGTGATCGCGCCGGTGGAGCTGCTGATCGACAGGCCGGTGGGCAGACCGCTGGCGGAGTAGGTGAGCGAGCCGCTGTTGGTGCTGCTGGCCGAGATCTGCAGGCTCACCGCGGTACCGATGGTGGAGGACTGGCTGCCCGGGTTGGTGACGGTCACACCGCTGGTCGGCGGGGTGACGTGGCTGCCGACGTTGATACCGGCGAAGGCGTTGGCCACACCCGCGTACTGGGTGGAGCTCGCGCCGTACAGCGCGGTCGCGGCGTTCAGCGCGGCGGTGCGGGCGGCCGCGTAGTTGGTGCTGGACGTCATGTACGTCGTCAGCGCCTTGTACCAGATCTGAAGGGCGGCGGCGCGGCCGATGCCCGCGACGGCGACACCGTCGGAGGTCGAGCTGTTGTACGTGACACCGTTGATGGTCTTGGAGCCGCTGCCCTCGGAGAGCAGGTAGAACATGTGGTTCGCCGGGCCCGAGGAGTAGTGGACGTCCAGGTTGCCGACGCCGGAGTACCAGGAGTCGGCGGACGAACCGTCCTTCGACGGC
Source organism: Streptomyces sp. NPDC104096 (assembly GCF_055584385.1). Lineage (NCBI taxonomy): Bacteria > Bacillati > Actinomycetota > Actinomycetes > Kitasatosporales > Streptomycetaceae > Streptomyces > Streptomyces sp. NPDC104096. The sequence goes on along the minus strand of NZ_JBVJMD010000041.1, from coordinate 22,546 downwards.
TTGTCCATGTAACGGAGCGGGGTGCCGTCGCCGTTGATGTTGATCTTCTCGCCGATGAGGTAGTCGCCCACGTCGGTCGAGTTGTTGGCGTAGAACTCCACGCCGGTGCCGAAGATGTCGGAGGTGGCCTCGTTCAGGCCGCCGGACTCACCGGTGTAGTTCAGGCCCGCGGTGTTGGAGGTGACGCCGTGGCTCATCTCGTGGCCCGCGACGTCGAGCGAGGTCAGCGCGTGGGTGCTGCTGGTGCCGTCGCCGTAGGTCATGCAGAAGCAGCTGTCGTCCCAGAAGGCGTTGACGTACGCCGTGCTGTAGTGGACGCGCGAGTAGGCGGCGACACCGTTGTTCTTGATGCCGCTGCGCCCGAAGGTGTTCTTGTAGAAGTCCCAGGTCATCTGGGCGCCGTAGGCGGCGTCGGCGCCGGCGGTCTGGGTGTTGGAACCCGAGCCGGTGCCCCAGACGTCGTCGGAGTCCGTCATCAGCGTGCCGGTGCCGGACGTGCCGTTGTTCAGCGAGTACGTCTTGTGGCCGCCGCGGGTGGAGTCCGTGAGCTGGTACGTCGATCCCGACAGCGTGGTGTTCAGGGTGACCGTGCCGCTGTACTGGGTGTTGCCGGTGCCGGTCTTGATGTCCTGGAAACTGCCGAGCTCCGCGCCGGTGGTGGCGTCGGTGATCACGTGCAGCCGGCTCGGCGTGCCGTCGTCCTGGAGGCCGGAGACCACCGTCTCCCAGGCGAGCTTCGGGGTGCCGTTGGCGGCCCAGATCACCTTGCGGGCGCTGTCGGCCGCGGGCTGCTCGGCGTCGAGGGTCCTGGCCGCCTTCAGGGCCTTGGTCTCGGCCGCCGCCTTGGTGAAGGCCGGGGTGGTGGAGGACACCTTCACGGCGTTCTTGTTGTTGAAGGTGGTGCTCACCGTGCCGGTGGCCTGCGAGGCGGGCGGAGTGTGCACCACGAGGTCGCCGCCGAGGACCGGCAGACCGTCGTAGGTGCGCTCGTAACGCGTGTGGAGGGTACCGTCGTTGTCCTTGACGACGTCCTTGACGACGAGCTTCTCCTTCGCGCCCAGGCCGAGGCTCTGGGCGGTCTGGGTGGTCTTCAGGGCGGCGCTCTTGATCAGCGCCGTGTGCTGGGCCGGGGTGAGATCGGCCGTGAGGCCCCCGGTGCGCAGGGGGCTGGGGTGGGGGGAAGCGGGCTGTGCCGACGCCGGGACGGACTGGATGCCGACGGCGAGGAAGGCGGCGGTGGAGAGCAGGGCCACTCCTACCGCGGTCCGCTTGCGGGGGTTGCGTCTCACTCGTTCTCCTACTGCTGCGGCCGTGGGGCGGCCGATGACAGACCGGGCAGACGGGTGTGCTGTCCGGGACGAGCCGAGTTGTGCGGGACCGTTGCCGCGCAGGCAGCTGTGACTGCTCTGTGCAGCGATACGGGCGAGAATGACAGGCTTGACCAAGCCATGTCAGCCATGCAAGAGGCAATCGAGGGTTATCCCTCTGTGCGCGACGGCTGCCCGTACACACCGGTCCAGCCGGACGGTCCGCCCCGATCCCCACCCTCTCCGCGCCCGATCCGGCTCCTCCGCCAGGGCCGCCGGAAGAGCGCTCCGGGAGCGTTGCTACGGTGCCCGGATGTCTGACTCCTCACGCGACACGGCCGCGGGCGCGGGCTGGGGCGCCGCCGAACTCGGCACGTACAAGCGGCTGATGCCGGCCGAGGTCGAGAAGTTGTCGTGGCTGAACCCCAGAACGCTGTGGGCCGCCCGCAACGGCGTGCTGGCCTCCTGGTTCGGTGATCCGACCGGTCGCACCCGCGGCCGCTGGGCGGACCGGGCCGCGGCGGCCGGGGCGCCCGCCGACCGGATCGTCCGGCGCGACGACCCGGACCGGTTCTCCTTCATGGTGATCGGCGACCCCGGGGAGGGCGACGAACCTCAGTACGCCGTCGTACCGGGCTTCCTGAAGGTCGCTCAGGACACCCGGTTCGCCGTCGTGGCCAGCGACGTGATCTACCCCGTCGGAAGCGCCGACGACTACGAGGGCAAGTTCTTCCGGCCCTACCGGGACTACCCGGCGCCCGTCTACGCGATACCGGGCAACCACGACTGGTACGAGGACCTCGGCGCGTTCATGCGCGTCTTCTGCGGCGACGTCCCGCCGCTGCCCGCCGAGCCCGCGCCCCGCCCGCTCACCCGGGCCTGGCTGCGGCATCTGCTGTGGCACCGGCCGCGCCGCGGTGACGGACGACACCTGGACGAAGCACGGGAGTTGCGTGCCTCGGCCGGTCAACAGGCGGTCCAGCCCGGCCCCTACTGGGCGATCGACGCCGGGCCCGTCAGGATCGTCGGCATCGACACCGGTCTGCTGGGCACGATCGACGCCGAGCAGGGCGCTTGGCTGCGCGAGGTGTCCCGGGGCCCCCGCCCGAAGATCCTCGTCACCGGATCGCCCCTGTACGTGGACGGCGAGCACCACCCCTGCCCGGTCGAGGGCGGCGGCACGGTCGACGACGTGGTCCGCGACCCCGCGCACCACTACGTGGCGGCGATCGGCGGTGACATCCACAACTACCAGCGCTATCCGGTGGACGTGGACGGCCGGACCGTGCAGTACGTGGTCTCGGGCGGCGGCGGGGCGTTCATGCACGCCACGCACACCATCCCGCGCGTCCGGGTCGCGAACGTCGACGAGCACGGCTTCCGCTGCTACCCGCTGCGCGGCGACTCCCTCGCCTTCTACAGCCGCCTGTACGGCCGCCGGCTGCGGCTGCGCCGCTTCTTCACCCTCACCGAGGACGAGGCGACCGCCGTCATGGCCGAACGCCTGGGCATCACCCCGACCCGTGCCCCGGGACCGGACGCCAGGGTCACCCGGCGCGTCCGGCTGGTCGCCCGCCTGCTGGGCGCGGGCGGCCGCCCCGGCCGGAGGCCCCGCTTCCGGCTGCCGGTACGGAAGATCTACACACAGCTGTTCTCCCCCGGCTCGGCCACGTACAGCCCGCCGTTCTTCAAGAGCTTCCTCCGCGTGGACGTCACCCCGGACGCGGTCCGGCTGCGCTGTTTCGCGGCGACCGGCAACCTGGCCCAGGAGCTCGACCCGCCGGTCGAGGACGACGTCGTCATACCGCTGCGCTGAACCGTTCGGCCGCGGTCCTGGCCGGGCCCTCGGTTCACCAGCGGCCCGCCTCGGTGCCGACGAGCGGCCGCGACGGTCTGCCGTCGGCGCCGACCGGCACGTCACCGGCGAGCATCACCCGGTGCATGGTGCGGGGGAAGCCGAGGTGGGCGTTGTCGGTGGGCGCCAGGTGGATGGCGGCCCGGTTGTCCCAGAAGGCGACGCTGCCCGGCTCCCAGCGGAAGCGGACGGTGTACTCGGGGCGGACCGCCTGCTCCAGCAGCATGTCCAGCAGCGCCCGGCTCTCCGGGCGGGACACGTCGGTGATCTGGTCGAGGTAGTACCCGTTGACGTACAGCACCCGTTCCCCGGTCTCCGGGTGGACCCGCACCAGCGGGTGCTCGGAGGCGACCTGGTGGTCCAGCAGGTGGCGCACGTACGCGTCGTCACCGGGGCGTGGCCGGTAGCCGACGCCCAGCCGGTGCTCGGCCCGCAGGCCGTCGACGAACGCCCGCACCGGCGCGGACAGTCCGGCGTAGGCGGCCGCCAGGTTGGACCAGGTGGTGTCGCCGCCGTAGGGCGGGACTGTCTCGGCGCGCAGGATCGTCGCGGCGGGCGGGTCGACCCGGGCGCCGTGGTCGCAGTGCCAGCCGCGCAGCAGGGTGTGCCGACGGCGCTCCAGCCACTCCTCGTGCTCCATCCCGAACCGTCCGCCCAGCTCCAGCCGGTCGGCGGTGGTCTCGATCAGGGGGAAGTCCGCGGGCGAGGCGCCTCCCCGCCTGACCGGCGCGACCGGCTCGCCGAACCGGCGCGCGAACGCCAGGTGCCCGGCGTGGTCGAGCCGCTGCCCCCGGAAGAACACCACCTTCCAGCGCAGCACGGCCGCCCGGATCGCGGCCACCTGGGCGTCGTCGAGAACGTCGGCCAGGTCGACGCCCTCGATCTCGGCCCCGATGTGCCCGGCGACGGGTCTCACCTCCAGACCGGCACCCCGCGCCGGCCCGTCCGTCGTACGGCCGCCCGTCGTACGGCTGTCCGTCGTCCCGCTGTCCCTCGTCATGCGCGCTCCGCTGGTTCGGCGACATCATCTCCGTTGCGTCCATCGGACTTCTCCCCCGCCTGCCCGGTTGATCATTCCGCCTTCCGTCCCCGAGGCTGGGACCGGAACACAGCCGAGGGAAGGTCCGACGGTGATCAGCACTCCGACGTACACGCTCGACGACGGCACGATCGTCCCCGCCCTGGGGCTCGGCACCTGGCCGATGGACGACGCCGAGGCCGAACATGCGGTGGGCACGGCCCTGGAAATGGGCTACCGGCTCGTCGACACGGCCACGAACTACCGCAACGAGACCGGGGTGGGCCGCGGTGTCGCCGCGTCCGGGATCCCGCGCGAGGAGGTCGTCGTCACGACCAAACTCCCCGGGCGGCACCACGGATACGCCGAGACGCTCGCCTCCTTCGAGGAGTCCCGCGCCCGTCTCGGCTTGGAATACGTCGACCTGTACCTCATCCACTGGCCGCTGCCCCGTCTCGACCGGTACGTCGACTCGTGGCGAGCCATGATCGAGCTGCGGGAGCGGGGCCTGGTCCGCTCGATCGGCGTCTCCAACTTCACGGCCGACCACATCCGGCGGCTGGAGGCGGAGACCGGTGTCCTTCCCGCCGTCAACCAGATCGAGCTGCACCCCCTGTTCCCGCAGGCCGACCTGCGCGCCTTCCACGAGGGCAAGGGCATCCGCACCGAGAGCTGGAGCCCGCTGGGCCGTGGTCCCGAACTGCTGACCGACCCCGCCGTCGTCGCCGTCTCCGAGGCGCTCGGTGTCACCCCGGCGCAGGTCGTCCTGCGCTGGCACACCCAGCTCGGCGCGCTGCCCATCCCCAAGTCGGCCCACCCCGGGCGGCAGCGCGAGAACCTCGACGTCTTCGGCTTCACCCTGGACCCGGCCCAGATGGCGGCCGTCATGGACCGCCCGCCGCGGCGGCTGGGCGGGGATCCCGAGGTCCACGAGGAGTTCTGACGCCCGAGGGGCCGCAGATATGCGGAATGTGGCCCCAACTCGCCTTCTGTGCCTCTATGTTCGCAGCGGACCCCGCCGTTCGCCCGCGCACACCAGGAGGCCTTCGCCATGCGCACCCTGCTCCGCACCATGGTGACCGGGGCGGTCGCCCTCACGACCGTCCTGGTCTGCGGCACCGCACACGCCACCCCGGCCGGCCCCGGTGTCACGGCCCGCCTCCTCGCCGAGCGGACCGTGGGAGACACCGACTACGTCCTCCGGGAGATAACCGTCCCGCCCGGTCAGGCCACCGGCTGGCACTACCACGACGGCCCGCTCTACGGCTTCGTGAAGCAGGGCACGCTCAGCCACTTCGACTCCACCTGCGCCTCCGACGGCGTCTACCACGCCGGCAGCGCCATCCAGGAGCCGGCCGGAGCCGGCAACGTGCACATCGGCCGCAACCTGGGCGACACCCCGCTCGTCCTCGACGTGCTGTACGTGCTCCCGCACGGCGCGCCGTTCTCCGAGGACGCGCCGAATCCGGGCTGCTCCTTCCAGTGATCACTGCGGCGGCAGCGGCTGCTCGGCCCAGATGACCTTTCCGCTGCCGGTCTGCCTGCTGCCCCAGCGCTGGGTGAGCTGAGCGACGAGCAGCAGACCGCGCCCGCCCTCGTCGAAGGCGTGGGCGCGGCGCATGTGCGGGGAGGTGGAACTGCCGTCGGAGACCTCGCAGATGAGGGTGCGGTCCCGGATCAGCCGGAGCTGGATTGGCGGGTGGCCGTACCGGATGGCGTTGGTGACCAGTTCGCTGACGACGAGTTCGGTGACGAACGCCGTCTCCTCCAGCCCCCAGGCGTTCAGCCGCTCGGTGACGGCCTGCCGGGTGGCGGCCACCCGCTCGGGGTCCGGTGAGATGTCCCAGGTGGCGACCTGGTCCGCGCCGAGCGCCCGGGTACGGGCCAGCAGCAGGGCCACGTCGTCGCCGGGCTCCTCGGGTAGCACGGCCTTGAGCACGCTGTCGCAGAGGCCGTCGAGCGTGTCGGTGTGCGCGGTCAGCGCCCGGCACAGGTCGGTGGTGACGCTGTCGATGTCCCGGGCGCGGTCCTCGATCAGACCGTCCGTGTACAGGGCGACGACCGCGCCCTCGGGCAGTTGCAGCTCGGTCGCCTCGAACGGCAGCCCGCCGACGCCGAGCGGCGGTCCTGGGCTCGTCTCGATGAGCCGTGCGGTCCCGTCGGGCAGCACGACGGCCGGGGCGGGGTGCCCGGCCGAGGCCAGGGCGAGCCGGCGGGTGACGGGGTCGTACACGGCGTAGAGACAGGTGGCGCCGAGTTCGGCGACCTCTCCGCCGCTGTCGTCCGTCGCGAGGTGGGCGACCAGGTCGTCGAGGTGGGTGAGGAGCTCGTCCGGCGGCAGGTCCACGTCGGCGAGGGTGCGTACGGCCATGCACAGCCGGCCCATGGTCGCCGAGGAGGCGATGCCGTGCCCCACGACGTCGCCGACGACCAGGGCGACCCGGCTGCCGGACAGCGGGATCACGTCGAACCAGTCGCCGCCGATGCCCGCGAGCGATCCGCTGGGCAGGTAGCGGTGGGCCACGTCGACCGCCGCCTGTCCGGGCATTCCGCGCGGCAGCAGGCTGTGCTGGAGGGCGAGCGCCGTCGCGCGCTCGCGGGCGAAGCGGCGGGCGTTGTCGATGCACAGGGCCGCCCGGCCGGCCAGTTCCTCGGCGAAGACGACGTCATCCGCCGCGTAGTCGTCCGGATGCGCGATGCGCACGGCCACGGCGACGCCCAGGGTGACCCCGCGGGCCCGCAGCGGAACCGCCATCATCGAGTGGACGCCCTTGCGGAACGCGCGGCCGGCGGGGGCCCGGAGGTCGCGCTCCGCGAACCACCGGCCGAAGTCGGGGTCGCCGGCGCCACTGACGATCACCCGTCCCTCCTCCAGGGCCCGCACGGGCGGACAGAACGGCGGGTACAGGTCCACCTCGCCCAGGTGCACGGCCGCCTCGGGGGTGCCCGCGTTGGCGGAGCCGTGGGCGACCCGGCGCAACACGATCTCGTTGTCCGGCACCCGGGGCGGCTCGTCGGCCCACAGGACCCAGTCGAGCAGGTCCACACTGACGAAGTCGGCGTAGTTCGGCACCAGGAGTTCCACCATCTCCTCCGCGGTGCGCACCACGTCCAGGGTGGTGCCGATGGCGGCCGACGCCTGGTTCAGCAGGCCCAGCCGCCGCTGGGCCCAGTACTGGTCGCTGCTGTCGAGCGCCGCGAGGGCGACCGCGGTCACCTCGCCCCCGGCGTCCCGGACCGGCCACATCTCGACGGTCCAGGCGTGTTCCCCGTTCAGCGCGGGCGCGCCCGTGAAGCTCTCGTAGCGCACCGGCCGGCCCGTGTCGGCCACCTGGCGCAGATGGTTCAGCAGGCCCCGGCTGTGCTCGGCGTCCGCGACGGTGTCCAGCAGATAGCGGCCGTGCAGGTCCGCCTCCGGGACTCCCAGCACCTGGCGGGCCACGTCGTTGACGCGCAGGTAGCGCTGCCGGACGTCGAAGATCGACATCGACATGGACGCCTGCTGGAAGGCCTGTCCCGCGAGCAGGCGTTCCGGGTCCCCGGTCGGCTCGGCGGTCACCACGTATGCGTCGGGTGTGCCGCGGGCGCCCAGCACGGGGCAGGCCGTGAGCCGGAGGGGGACGGTGGAACCGTCGCGGTGGCGCAGGACGGCGGTGCCGGTGGTGCCGGTCGGCGGGGGTGCCGGGCCGACCGCAAGATCCTCGGCCAGCAGCTCACGCGCCGGACGGCCCACGACCTGGTCGGCGGCGTGGCCCGTCAGCGATCGGGCACCCTCGCTCCATGCGGTCACGACACCCCGGGCGTCGACAACCGCCACGGCTGCGACATGCTCCATAACTCCCAGGATGATCCGATTGTCGCAGCGCATCAAGCGCATGGGTCCGGCAGCGCGCCGAAACCCCCCGGACGCCCCCGGAACATCCCCTGGAACCCGCCCCGCCCGCGGAGCCGCCCGCGGGGGCGGCCCGGCGGGCGGGCGGCCCGGCGCTCAGCCCCGGTGGGCGCGCAGTGCGGCGAGGGCCCGGTCGGCGTGGGTGTTCATCCGCAGCTCGCTGCGTACGACTTCCAGCACGGTGCGGTCCTGCGCGATGACGAAGGTGACCCGCTTGGTGGGGGCCAGGGAGAACCCGCGCTTCACGCCGAACAGCTCCCGCACCTTCCCGTCGGGGTCGGAGAGCAGGGGCATGCCGAGCGTGTGCCGGCCGGCGAACTCCTGCTGCCGGTCGACGGAGTCGCCGCTGACGCCGACCGGGCGTCCGCCCGCCTCGGCGAACTCGGCGGCGAGATCGCGGAAGTGGCAGGCCTCCGCGGTGCAGCCGGCGGTCAGGGCGGCGGGGTAGAAGAACAGCACGACGGGCCCGTCGGCGAGCAGCTCGACGAGGCTGCGCGCGGTGCCGGTCTCGTCGAGGAGCGTGAAGTCCTCGACCTGGCCGCCGACCTCGACACTCGCGCTCATGACCGGCCCTCCGTCCCGCGGGCGACGCTGCGGGCCCACAGCACGAGGGGGATCTGGAGCGGCAGCCGGCCCAGGGCGGCGGCCTTCTGCGGGGTGGGGCGGTTGCGCCAGTCCACGGCCATCTTCACGTTGGCCGGGAACACGCCGACGAAGAAGGCGGCGGTGGCCAGTGCGGCGACCCTTCTGGTCCGCGGCACGGCCAGGCCCGCCGCGAGCGCCAGCTCGGCGACCCCGCTCGCGTACGTCCAGGTCCGCGGCGAGCCGGGCAGCGCCCGGGGCACGGTGGCGTCGAACGGGCGCGGTGCGGCGAAGTGGGCGGTGCCCGCGGTGGCCAGCAGACCGGCGAGCAGCAGGGACGAGCGTTCGGACCGTGACACGGTTCCTCCTCTGACGACCTGCCGCGCGATATTACTGGACGGTAAGGCAGGTCGGTCACCCCGGGTCGGGCGCCGTCAGGCGCCGGAGGCCGGGGCGTGCTGGTCGGCGTCGTCCTCCGCGGCGTACGCGAGGAAGTCGTCGACCATGCGGTGGAACAGCGTGGCGAGCTGGCTCAGTTCCTGCGGGGACCAGTCGGCGAGCGCCAGCTGCATCCCACGGGTTCCGGCGTCCCGGATCCGGCCGACGGCCCGGCGGCCCGCGACGGTCAGCTGGATGCGCTGGGCCCGGCCGTCGTCGGGGTCGGGCACCCGGGTGACATAGCCGGACTTCTGAAGTTGCTGCACCGTACGGGTGACGTGCGAGGCCTCCACGCCGAGCCGCTGGGCCAGCTCCCCCGGGCGGAGCGCGTCGGAGTCGGCGATCTGCCGCAACAGCGCCACGGCGGCCCGGTCCAGCGGCACTCCGGCCAGGGCCATGAGCCGGTCGTGCTGCCGGGCGCGGGTGCTCAGGTAGGTGATGCGGGAGAGCGCCCGCTCGATCTCGACGACCTCCGGGGAGGCGGAGGGGGCGGCGGGGAGCGGTGACGTGGACATACGCACCAGGTTACCATATCGTTGCGTAACTCAAGTAAATAGTTCGGGGCCCCGACCGCCGCACACCCAGCATCCCGCATCCCGGCACGCCGGAGTGCCGGGGGACGGCGCCGTTCAGGGGAAACCTGCGGGCCGCACGCGTGACGCGGGCCGGGCCCGTCGACACCTGACCCGTGACCCTGCCGCTGATCGCCCCCATGCTCGCCGTGCCCGGAACCCTGCCGCCCCCCGCGCAGGACGCGCACTGGGCGTACGAGACCAAGCAGGACGGCCAGCGGGTCGTGGCCTATCTGACCGGGGACGGCGGCGTGCTGCTGCGGGCGGGGTCCGGCGAGGACATCACCGCCGCCTACCCCGAACTGCGGGCGCTGGGGAGCGCGCTGGGCGCCACACCGGCCGTACTGGACGGGGAGGTGCTGGCCCTCGACGCTGACGGCCGCGCCGACTTCCAGCTCCTGCGGTCCCGGACGGACCTGGCCCACACACCGGCCGGGGCGGCCCGCCGCGCCGCCGAAGTCCCCGTCCATCTCGTCCTGTTCGACGTCATGCACCTCGGCACCCACCCCCTGCTGACCGAGCCCTACCGCCGTCGGCGCTCCCGGCTGGAGGAGCTCGGCCTGCACGGACCGTACTGGTCGACACCGGCCGCCCTCGTCGGCCACGGCGAGCAGGCGCTGCGGGCCACCCGCGAGCACGGCCTGGAGGGCCTGGTCTGCAAACAGCTCGATTCCTTCTACGAACCCGGGGTGCGCTCCCGGGCCTGGACCGAGATCCGCAACCTGCGCACCGAGGACGTGATCGTGGGCGGCTGGGTGCCCGGCCGGGGGCGCTTGTCCGGCCTGCCCGGCGCCGTCCTGGTGGGGCAGCGCGCCGAGGGGCGGCTGCGCTGCGTCGGCAGCGTGGGCACCGGCTGGAGCGAGGCGGAGCGGGCCGACCTCGCCGCGCTGCTGCGGGCCGCCGCGACGGACCGGTGCCCGTTCGACCCCGTGCCGCCGGTCACGGACGCGCACTGGGTGCTGCCCCGGCTGGTCGGCGAGGTCCGCTTCAGCACCCGCACCCGGGCCGGGATGCTGCACCGGCCGTCCTGGCAGCGGCTGCGCCCCGATCTGGCGCCCGAGGAGTCGGCCGCCGACCTGCCGGACCTGCCGGACGACACCGCCTGACGACCCGTCACCGTCCAGTATTGGGCTGCGGCTCACCGCCTGTACACACACGGCCCCTTGGCCCGGAAGTCAAAACCCGGGAAGCTGAACTCCCCATTCCCCCACAGCCGTTGGGCTGCGCCCGGACCCCGAGGAGGACGCAGTGTCGTCACCGAAGTTCAAGGCACACCGCAGGAGATGGATCACCGGCCTGGCCGGGGCCGCCGCCCTCGTCATCGCCTTCCCCACCGCCGCCTTCGCCGCCCCGCCGCAGGCGCTGCCCTCCGACGCCGAGGCCGCGGAACTGGCCTACCAGCCCGCGTTCGACTACGACACGGACGGCTGCTACCCCACGCCGGCCATCGGCCCCGACGGCACGATCAACGGCGGTCTCAAGCCGAGCGGAGCCCTCAACGGCCAGTGCCGGGACGCCTCGGACCTGGACAACACCAACAGTTACTCGCGCTACAAGTGCAACAACGGCTGGTGCGCGTACCTGTACGGCCTGTACTTCGAGAAGGACCAGGCGGTGGCCGGCAGCGGTCTCGGCGGCCACCGCAACGACTGGGAGCACGTCGTGGTGTGGGTGCAGAACGGCCAGGTGCAGTACGTCTCGACGTCCAACCACGGCTCGTTCACCGTGCACGCGGTCTCCACCGTCCGCTTCGAGGGCACGCACGCGAAGGTCGTCTACCACAAGGACGGCATCAGCACGCACTGCTTCCGGCTGGCCAACACCAACGACGAGCCGCCGGAGAACCACAAGGGCACCTGGCAGTACCCGCCGCTGGTCGGCTGGAACGGCTACCCGGCCGGTCTGCGCGACAAGTTGAGCGCCTACGACTTCGGCAGCGCCAACTTCGGCCTGAAGGACAGCAGCTTCGCCTCCCACCTCTCCTCCGCGAAGCCGTCCGGGATCACGTTCGACCCCAACGCCTGACCGCACCACCGCCCGCCGCTCCGCCCGTGCTCCGGGCCCCGGAACCCCTACGGCTCCGGGGCCCTTGGGGGATGATGTGCGGATGGACGATCTTCACGACGCGACGGCCGGCGGTCCCCGGGTCCGGCACGCCACTCCCGCCGATCTGCCGCGGGTCGCCGAACTCGCCGCCCAGCACGCGGAGTACGAGCGGGCCGAGCCGCCGGTGGACGATCTCGTCGATCGTCTGGCCGGTCTCCTCTTCGACGGTCCCGCGCCCCGGCTGGTGTGTCTGCTGGCCGAACTGCCCGGCGGCGAGGTGGCCGGATACGCCACGTGCGCTCCCGTGCTGTCCACCTGGGACGGCCGCGACCACCTGCACATGGACTGCCTGTTCCTGGCCCCCGCCCACCGCGGACGGGGCCTGGGCGCCCTGTTGATGGACGCGGTGGTGGCCGAGGCGGACAGCCGGGGCATGACCGAGGTGCAGTGGCAGACGCCCGCGTGGAACGAGGGGGCGATCCGGTTCTACGACCGTCTCGGGGGGCGCGCGATGCAGAAGGTGCGCTACAGCCTGCCGGTGTCCTGTTGAACGCGGTTCGTGTCTGAGGAGCCCTCGGGAGGGTCTATCGTGTCCGCATGTCCGTTCCCGAATTGATCCGGATCGTCTCCCGCGACTCGCCCATGGCGCTGGCCCAGGTGGAGCGGGTGCGCGCCGAGTTGGCGGTTCTCCACCCCGGTGTTCGCACCGAGGTCGTGCCCGTGAAGACGACCGGCGACAAGTGGATGGGCGACCTGTCCCAGGTCGAGGGCAAGGGCGCGTTCACCAAGGAGGTCGACGCGGCGCTGCTCGCCGGCGAGGCCGATCTCGCGGTGCACTGCGTCAAGGACGTCCCGGCGGACCGGCCGCTCCCGGCGGGCACGGTGTTCGCCGCGTTCCTGAAGCGGGACGACATCCGCGACGCCCTCGTCCACCCCGGCGGGCTGACCCTCGACGAACTGCCCGCGGGGACCCGGATCGGCACCTCCTCGGTGCGCCGGGTCGCGCAGCTGGCGGCCACGCACCCGGAGCTGGAGTGCGTGCCGTTCCGCGGCAACGCCAACCGACGGCTGGAGAAGCTGGCGGCCGGCGAGGCCGACGCCCTGCTGCTGGCGGTGTCCGGGCTGGAGCGGATCGGCCGGAGTGACGTGATCAGCGAGGTCCTGTCGCCGGAGACGATGATGCCGCCGATCGGCGCGGGCATCCTCGCTCTTCAGTGCCGGGAGGGCGACAGCGAGCTCATCGACGCCGTCAGCGGCCTCGGCGACCCGGCCACCCATCGGGAGGCCACCGCGGAGCGTATGTTCCTGCATGTGCTCCAGGGCCACTGCAACAGCCCGATCGCCGGTTTCGCGCGGGTGGACCGCAGTGGTGAGCTCTCCCTGCGCGCCTGTGTGTTCACCGCGGACGGCAAGACCCGGCTGAACGCCCACGAGTGGGCGGGGCGGCTCGATCCGGCCACTTTGGGCACCTCGGTCGCCGTGGCCCTGCTGCGACAGGGCGCCCGCGAGATCATCGACGGCATCCCGCACTGAGCTCCGAGGCGGCTCTCCGGTCGAAGCCCGGCCGCTGCGGGCCCGGGTCCGCAGCGGGACGGGCGCCCCCGGCCCGGCCGCGCGGCCGGGTCAGGCGGTGCCCTCTTCGGCCTGGTCCCGCAGGAAGTTGCTCACCTGGCCGGCCAGGCCCTCCCGCCCCGCGCCCGTGGCCGGGGCGACGGACCCCTCGCGCAGGCCGAGGCCGCCGGTCCACAGCCGCCGGTCGGTCCACTCCTCGTCGACCCGGAGCTGGATCTGCACGTCGATCAGGTCGAGGGCGGCCTCGGGGCCCGCGGCGAACAGCACGGCGGTGGCCCTGCGCAGCGGATAGACGTCGAAGCCCTCGATGAACTGGGTGTTGCGCCAGTCGACGAAGGCGCTCTCGCCGTCGGGACCGAGGCGTACGTCGATCTGGCCGTCCTCCAGGTGGATGCCGAGGTGCCGCTCGCCCCGGTTCTCGACGGTGACGCGCAGCCGGAAGTACGTCATCCCCTCGGCGGCGTCGTCACGGCCGCGCGGCGGCTCGGCCGCCTCCAGCCCATGGACGCGGACACGCAGACCGGCATGCTCGTCGTACTCCCGCCAGTCACCGACCACGTTCGACTCGTACACAGTCCTACCTCTCGACCTCTGAGGCTGCTTCCTATCCGTGCGCTCAGTGCACTGTCAAATGCGCGTAATAAGGCGTGGCCAGCGGATTCGACCTATTTGATCGTTGATCAAGCTGTGCGCAGGAGGAATCCGGATCCGGGTCGCGCGAGGGCCCGAGCGGGGCGTGCCGCACATCACTTCTCCGGGTGAGTTCAGCGGGCCAGTCGGCCCAGCAGCGAGGAGGCGGCGGCGATGCCCGCCGCGGCGGCCACGAGAAGGACCCCGAAGTCGGCCGCGAGGTGCGCGTGCGTGCCGAGGAGCAGCCCGCGCAGCGCGTCGACCTGGTAGCTCAGCGGGTTGGCCAGGCTGACGGCCTGGAGCCAGCCGGGCATGACGGAGACCGGGTAGAGGGCGTTGGATCCGAAGAACAGCGGCATCGTGATCGCCTGACCGAAGCCCATGAGCCGGTCACGGCTGAGCACGATGCCCGCGATGGTCATCGACAGACAGGAGAAGAAGGCCGATCCCAGGACCACGGCCGCGGCGACGCCCAGCAGTTTCAGCGGGTTCCAGGTCAGGGCCACGCCGAGGGCGGCCGCGATGACGACGACCACGACCGCCTGGATCAGCGACTTCACCCCGGCCGCGAACGCCTTGCCGGTGATCAGCGCCGCCCGTGGGGTGGGCGTGACCAGCAGCTTGTTGAGGATGCCCGCGTCCCGCTCCCAGATGATCTGGATGCCGTAGAAGATGGCGATGAACATCGCGGACTGGGCGATGATGCCGGGGGCGAGGTAGTCGATGTAGGGGATGCCGTCGGTGGGGATCGCCTTGATCCGGGTGAAGGTCTGGCCGAAGATCAGCAGCCACAGCGCGGGCTGGACGGCGCGGGTGTACAGCTCCGTACGGTCGTGCCGCAGTTTCTGGAGTTCGACGGCGCACATCGCGCCGACCCTGGCGGGCAGCAGCCGCCAGCCCGCCCGGGGCCGGGGCGGCCGCAGCAGCAGGCCGATGTCCTTGCCGGGGAGGTGGTCAGCCGACACGGTGTGCGGTGCGGCGGGTGCTTCGGACATCGCGGAAGTCTCCTGACCTGTCGTCGAGGCCGCTGCCGGCGACGTCGCGGAAGACGTCCTCCAGCGTCGGCAGCGCACCGGAGGCCGCCGTGCCCTCGGCGCGCCGGCGTTCGCCGAGCCCGCGCCTGAGTTCGGCCGGGGTGCCGAGGGCGCGGATGCGGCCGCGGTGCATCAGGCCGACCCGGTCGCAGTACTGGTCGGCCTCGTCCATGTAGTGCGTGGTCACCAGGACGGTCATGCCGGTGGCCGCGCGTACGGCGTTGATGTGGTCCCAGACCCCGGTACGGGCGATGGGGTCGAGGCCGATCGTCGGCTCGTCCAGGATCAGCAGTCGGGGGGCGCTGACCAGCGCCTGGGCGAGTTCGAGGCGGCGGACCATGCCGCCGGAGTAGGTGCTCGCCAGACGGTCGGCGGCGTCCTCCAGGTCCACCGCGGCCAGGGCCTGACCGACCCGTTCGGCACGCTCGCGCCGCGGCACGTCGAACACCCGGGCGAACAGGGCGACGTTCTCGCGCCCGGTGAGGCCCGCGTCGGCGGACAGCTGCTGCGGTACGTAGCCGAGCATGCGCCGTACGGCCATCTGCTCCCCGGCCGCGTCGTGACCGAAGACGCGCACCGTGCCGGCCGGGACCGGCAGCAGCGTGGTGATGCAGCGGATCGCGGTGGTCTTCCCGGCGCCGTTCGGTCCGAGCAGCCCGAAGATCTCACCCTCGGCGACCGACAGGTCCAGCCCGTCGACGGCGTTCGTGGCGCCGAAGGAGTAGGCGAGCCGTGCGCAGCGGACGGCCTCGGCCGGTCCGGTTGCGTTCGGTCCGGTTGCGTTCGGTCCGGCAGCATTCGATCCGGCGGCGTTCGGGGTCATGACTCCTCGACTTCCTCGCGCAGGGTGGCGGCCAGCCGGCGCAGGGCCGGGACGGCGGCGCCGAGCGCTTCCCGGTCCGCCTCGTCGAGCCGGGCCACATGGCGGCGCAGCAGGTCGGCGCGGCGTTCCTGCCAGGCACGCAGCCGGGCCTCGGCGGCCTCGGTCAGCAGCAGTCGGGCGGCCCGCCGGTCGGCGGGATCGGTCTCGCGGATCAGAAAGCCGTCCCGGACCAGCTTGTTGACCAGGGTCGAGACGGAATTGCCCGCCAGGAAGAGCTCCTTGGCCGCGTCGCCGACGCCGATGCCGGGCCGCGCCTCGACCAGGCGCAGCAGCTCCACCTCGGCGCCGCGCAGCCGCGGCGCGCCCAGCCCGGCCCGCAGCCGGCGCCTGATCAGCCGGTGCACCCCGACCAGCGCGTGCGCCAGCTCGTCGGGGAAGGTCTCCCGCTGCTCCATGCCACCGAGATTAGCTCTGCATCAGAGGTATCGGCACCAAGGGAGGGTCAAGAGCGGCGGCCGCCGCCCGCCCGCGCGAGGCCCGTCCGGGAGCCGCTCACACCGGGGAATTTCACTCCCCGAATTCCCT
Organism: Streptomyces sp. NPDC104096; assembly: GCF_055584385.1. NCBI lineage: Bacteria > Bacillati > Actinomycetota > Actinomycetes > Kitasatosporales > Streptomycetaceae > Streptomyces > Streptomyces sp. NPDC104096. Next base: position 6,192 of record NZ_JBVJMD010000041.1, on the reverse strand, counting down.
CGAATTCATAAGGTGGCCTTTCCTGCATATATTTGGATAATTGTTTCGGAAGTGGCCGGGCGGGGAATTCGAATTTCAGTGCTTCGGACAGGAGGCACGCCCGCGGGGTTATGCCCGTTGTCGGCTCCGGCCTCCCTGCCCATGGGCCCGAGCGTGCGTTTCCCGCGGGGTCTGTCCATCCGGCACCCGCTGAGGGAAGGCGCGCAGATGCGTACCGCCATCAGAACGAAACAACATCCGCACGACGACGCCCCTGACACCACCGAGTCCTTCGAACGGTTCGCACGGCTGCCCGCGGGCCCCGAGCGCACGGAACTCCGGGACGAGCTGGTCCGGCTCTGGCTGCCCATGGCCGAGCGGATCGCCGTCCGTTTCCGCGGCCGCGGCGAGACCCTGGAGGACCTGTACCAGGTGGCGGCTCTCGGACTCGTCAAGGCGGTGGACCACTACGACCCGGCGCGCGGCCGGGTCTTCGAGGCGTACGCGGTACCGACCATCACCGGTGAGATCAAACGCCACTTCCGCGACCACATGTGGACGCTGCACGTCCCGCGTCGCGTCCAGGACCTGCGCAACCAGGTGCGCAAGGCCACCAAGGAGCTGGCGCCCTCGCTGTCCGGGCGCCATGCCACCGTGGCCGAGCTCGCCGAGCACACGGGGCTCGGCGAGGACGAGGTGCGCACCGGGCTGGAGGCGCTGGACTGCTTCACGGCGCTGTCGCTGGAGGCCGAGATGCCCGGCACCGAGGGGTACGCCCTGGCGGACGCGCTCGGCGGTCCGGATCCCGCCTACGACACGGTCGTCGACCGGGTGTCCGTGACGCCCTGCCTCCAGGCGTTGCCCGAGCGCGAGCGCACCATCCTGTATCTGCGCTTCTTCGGCGGCATGACCCAGAACACCATCGCGGAGCAGCTCGGCATCTCGCAGATGCACGTCTCACGGCTGCTCAGCGGCTGCTTCGCCCGGCTGCGCGCGGAGATCGAGGAGGGCGGCTGAGAGCTGTCACCCGGTCGGGGGTGCGCCCGGGATCTGTACGGGACCGTACCGGTCCAGGGCGTCGTCCAGCTCCGCGCGGAGCTCCATGGGCAGCTCGCCGCTGCGTCCCCAGAGCAGGATCGCCTCCGCCACATGGCGCAGCTTGACGTTCGTGTGCTGGGAGACCTCCTTCAGCACCAGCCAGCCCTGGTCCGGCGTCACCCGCCCCAGCGCGACCACCATGCCGATCGCCTGATCCACCACGGCGTGCGAGACGACCGCCTCCTTGAGCTGGTCGATCTCCTCCTGGAGCCGGAAGATGCGGTCCGTCTCGTCCCCGGACTCGTCCCGTACGCCTGCCACGCTTCCATCGTGGCACGCGTGCGCCCCCGCGGCACCGGGGGTACTCGACAAGCGCGGGGAGCGGTTCCCACCGGACACTGGAACGGGACCGGTGCCCCCTCCGGGAGGGAGGGGACCGGTGGCCCCCCGGGCGACGAGATCGGAACGCGAGCACCATGAATCACAACACGAGCCCCTCCACCTCGACCTCCACCGAGCACCCCGTCTCGACCCACTCCGTCTTCGGAGCACCCTGCTGGGTGAGCCTGACCAGCCGCGACCTGAAGGCGGCGGAGGAGTTCTACACCGCCGTGCTGGGCTGGCAGTGGCGCACGGCGAAACTCGGTGACCAGTTCCGCATCGCGATGGTGGGCGAGGCTCCGGTCGCCGGGATCGCCGCGGTCGCCGCGATGTGGCAGATGGCGGTGGCCTGGACGCCGTACTTCGCCGTGCGCAGCGCGGACGAGGCGGTGTCCCGGGTACGCGAGCGCGGCGGCACCGCCGCGGTGGGACCGATCTCCCTCTCGCCGGGACGCGCGGCCCTGCTGGCCGACCGGGACGGCGCCACCTTCGGCATCTGGGAGGGGACGCTCTTCTCGGACTGGGAGACCTGGCGGGAGGTGTCCCCCGCCTTCATCCGGCTGCACACCCGTGACGCGTTCGACGCCGCCATCTTCTACGGCGAGGTCCTCGAATGGGCGTCCGACTGCCCCGGTTGCTGCGAGGTCCACTACGAGGGCGGCGAGGTCGTGCTGCGCAGCCGGGGCGACGTCGTGGCCCGGATCGTCTCCGGGGCGCTGGAGGCGGCCCCCGACCCCACCATCCGGCCGCACTGGCAGGTGCACTTCGCGGTCGACGACCCGACGGCCTGCGCGCGCGACGCGGAGCGGCACGGCGGCAGCGTCCTGCGCCGGAGCCCCGACATGGTGGTGTTGCGCGACCCCGACGGCGCCCAGTTCACGGTGACCTCGCACCACGCGCGCTGAGCGCTCCGCGCTCCGGTGCCCCGCCTCACCCGCTCCGGCGGGCGGGGCGGGTGAGCAGGACCAGGCTGCGCGGTCCGACGGTCAGGACGGTGTCCGCCTTGTGTTCCGTCTCGTCCGGGGCATCGTCCTGCTCCATGGTGTCGATCAGCGTCGTCCAGCGTTCGCCGTAGGCGGTGCCCGGCAGCCGGAAGTCGACCGGCTCCCAGTAGCTGTTGAGCAGCAGCAGGAACGAGTCGTCGACGACGGGCCGGCCCTGCGGGTCGGGCTCGGCGATGGCGTCGCCGTTGAGGAAGACCCCGACCGAGTGCGCGTCGGCGCGCCGCCAGTCCCGGTCGGTCATCTCGCTCGCGTCGGGCAGCAGCCACACCAGGTCGGGCAGCGGCTGGTCGGCGTGGGTGGGCGTCTCGCCGTGGAAGAAGCGACGGCGGCGCAGCACGGGGTGGGCGGAGCGCAGTGCGATCGCGTGCCGGGTGAACTCCAGCAGCCGGCGCTGCTCCTCGCCGAGTCGCCAGTCGACCCAGGAGACCCCGTTGTCCTGGCAGTAGGCGTTGTTGTTGCCGCGCTGGGTGCGCCCGAGCTCGTCGCCGTGGCAGAGCATCGGGATGCCCTGCGACAGCAGCAGGGTGGCCAGGAAGTTGCGCTGCTGACGGGACCTCAGCCGCAGCACGCCCGGGTCGCGGGTCGGGCCCTCGGCGCCGCAGTTCCAGGACCGGTTGTCGCTCTCGCCGTCCCGGTTGCCCTCGCCGTTGGCCTCGTTGTGCTTGTCGTTGTACGAGACGAGGTCACGCAGGGTGAACCCGTCGTGTGCGGTCACGAAGTTGACACTGGCGCGGGGCCTGCGCCGGCTGTGCGCGTAGATGTCCGAGGAACCGGTCAGGCGGGAGGCGAACTCGCCGAGCGTGTGCTCCTCCGCGCGCCAGAAGTCCCGTACGGCGTCCCGGTACTTGCCGTTCCACTCCGACCACAGCTGGGGGAAGTTGCCCACCTGGTAGCCGCCCTCGCCGACGTCCCACGGCTCGGCGATGAGCTTGACCCGGCTGATCACCGGGTCCTGCTGGATGAGGTCGAAGAACGCCGACAGCCGGTCCACCTCGTGGAACTGCCGTGCCAGCGTCGCCGCCAGGTCGAAGCGGAACCCGTCGACGTGCATCTCGGTCACCCAGTACCGCAGCGAGTCCATGATCAGCTGGAGCACGTAGGGGTGCCGCATGAGCAGGCTGTTGCCGGTGCCGGTGGTGTCGTAGTAGTGCGACCAGTCGCCGTCGACCAGCCGGTAGTACGAGGCGTTGTCTATGCCCCGGAAGGAAAGGGTGGGCCCCTTCTCGTTGCCCTCGGCGGTGTGGTTGTAGACCACGTCGAGGATCACTTCGAGCCCGGCCGCGTGCAGCGCCTTCACCATCGCCTTGAACTCGGCGACCTGTTGCCCCCGGGTGCCGTGGGCGGCGTAGGCGTTGTGCGGGGCGAAGAAGCCGATCGTGTTGTAGCCCCAGTAGTTGGACAGCCCGCGGCCCTGGAGCACGCCGTCCTGCACGAACTGGTGAACGGGCATCAGTTCGACCGCGGTCACGCCCAGCGAGGTGAGGTGTTCCAGGACCGCGGGGTGGGCGAGTCCGGCGTAGGTGCCGCGCAGTTCGGCCGGCACGTCGGGGTGGGTGCGGGTCAGCCCCCGGACGTGGGCCTCGTAGATCACGGTGTCGGCGTACGACCGGCGGGGCGGGCGGTCGTCGCCCCAGTCGAAGCCGGAGTCGATCACCACGCCGAGCATGGTGTGCCCGGCGCTGTCGGCCGGGTCCGGTCCGTCGGGCGCCCGCTCGTACAGCGAGGCGTGGCCGTCGATCTGACCGTCCACGGCCCTGGCGTACGGATCGAGCAGCAGCTTCGCGGGATTGCAGCGGTGCCCGGAACCGGGGTGCCACGGCCCGTGCACCCGGTAGCCGTAGCGCTGCCCCGGGCCGACACCGGCGAGATAGCCGTGCCAGACGAAGCCGTCGACCTCGGTCAGCGGGACCTGCCGGTGCCTGCCGCGGTCGTCCACGAGGACCAGGTCGACGCGCTCGGCGACCTCGCTGAAGAGTGCGAAGTTGGTTCCCCTCCCGTCGAATTCGGCACCCAACGGGTAGGGGTGCCCGCTCCGGGCGGACACCCCTACCGTGGACCTGCGGGGTGACTTCGCGGTCACCGGGCGGCCGCCAGGACGCCGTCCATGGGGTCGGCCAGCGCCGCGACCCGCAGCGCCCGGGGCACCTGAAGCACCTCCCGCAGGCTCGGTTCGGGCACGGTGGGCACCAGCGGGACGCGTTCGCCGGCCCGGGCGCGCTGCGAGAACCAGATGACCTTGGCGCCGGTGCCGGTGGCGCAGCAGCCCCAGCCGTCGCTCATCGCGGCGATGCGCCCCAGGCAGTCGCGCAGGTCCGGGTCCGGGCGCAGATCGCTGTCGTTCTCGCCGATGGCGGTGATCAGGTGCTGGCGGTTCCACCACATCTCGATCGACGCGCTCTTGTCCGTGGTGTGTTCGTCGATGGCCTTCAGCAGCAGCTCGGTGCCGCTGCAGACCGGCTCGACCAGCGTCTCGAGATCCCAGAGCCGTAGGTGGGCGGCCAGGATGCGCCTGACCTGGTCCACGCGTTCCGGACCGACTTCCACGTCGAGGTGGTAGTAACAGGGCACTGCGGTCTTCATCGTCGTTGGCTCCTCACCGGCAAGGTTCTCGGTGGATCTCGACCCCGCGGGCCGAGTCCCGAACACGAAGCGTGAACGGTAGTCGCTCCTGAGTCACATCCACAGTGCGGCTGCTACGCCATTCGTGCAACACGAGCGCACCACAACCAAGATCCAACAGGACGCTGGGTCATCGCGCGTGCACCATAAGTGAAAGCCTTGAGAGCCGCGCCCTGTCGGCGCCTCTGCGTGCCCGATCTCCCGGGCGACGCACCTCTCGAAATCCCGGAAGGTGAACAGCGCCATGCTGCTACCCGCGAAAGCCGAAGTCGCCCGTCACCTGAGGCGTTACCGGTCATGGGAGCGCGCGATGCTCGCCGCACCGGGTGACCGCTCGGTACGGGCCACCTTCGAGGATTCCGGATACACCCTGTGCGTGCTGATGGGCAAGCGCTGTGCCCGCGAGGCGGCCGAGGCCGCCGAACGCTATCTGGGCAGCGCCGCCGGAACCTATCTGCGGGAGCGGAGCGGGCGTGGTCGGCCGAAGACCCCCGCGCACAGCGGAGCCCTCGCGCTCCGGCATTCCCCGGCGGAGAGCTAGTCCTCCCCCGGTTCCAGTTGGACAGTCCGAACAGCCGGGCCGCGGACGGCCCGTCGACCAGCACGGCGGAGGTCAACACATGAAGTCCACCAGGGCCATCGGCAGGATCCCGGTACGGGGGGTCCGCCCTCGGGTGGAATGCGGCAGACGCCCGGCCAAGGCGGTCGTGGGAGAGGCGTTCCAGGTCACCGCCACCGTCTTCCGCGAGGGCCACGACGCCGTCGCCGCCAACGTCGTCCTGCGGGACCCCGAAGGACGCCGCGGCCCCTGGACCCCGATGCGTGAACTCGCCCCGGGCACCGACCTGTGGGGTGCCGACGTGCGCCCGGACGCGACAGGGCGCTGGACCTACACGGTCGAGGCGTGGTCCGACCCCGTGACCACCTGGCGCCGGCACGCCGAGATCAAGATCCCGGCCGGCCTCGACACGGGTCTGGTCCTGGAGGAGGGCGGCAAGCTCTACGAGCGGGCGGCGGCCCGGGTGCCGAAGGGGCCCGGCCGCACCCTGGTCCGGGAGGCGTCGAGGAGACTGCTCGACGAGTCGCTGCCGGTGGCGGCGCGGCTGGCGGCGGCGTCGACGCCGGAGGTGGACGAGGTACTGGCCCGTCATCCGCTGCGTGAACTGCTCAC